>JAUXXQ010000083.1 GCA_030684815.1 Methylobacter sp.
TAAGCCGCTCATGGTTCGACAAGCTCACCACGAACGGCTTAACCATAAAACTGCCCCGAGTTAAGTTGATAGCCGGTCTTTGGCAAGTCCAGAGATTAGCCGTTCGACCTGATCTTGTCGAAGGGTGAATGGTTAAGCCGCTCAGGGTTCGACAAGCTCACCCCGAACGGCGTCACCATAATACAGCCCCGCGTGAAGTTGATAGCCGGTCTTTGGCAAGTCCAAAGTTTAGCCGTTCGCCCTGAGCTTGTCGAAGGGTGAATGATTAAGCCGCTCATGGTTCGACAAGCTCACCACGAACGGCTTAATCATAAAACTGCCCCGTCTTAAGTGGGTAGCCATAAAACGAAAGCGTGGGTGACGGGGTTACAAACCCCGTCCCGCTTCGGTGGGAGCGGCCACCCGGCCGCGACTTACGCAAATCGCGATGTAGGCGTCGCTCCCACAATCTTTACACCAGCCAGCTTGCCGGAACCTCCAGCGCCTGTAATTCAGCTACGCCGACCACTTGCACAAAATCAGCAACCGGCTTGGTTTCGCCGATTGCCAGTTCGGGCATGTCCGCTTTTGCTTGGTAAATGTCGCCGCCGATCCGTACCAGTTCGATATTGCGCAGGATATTTGTGTCACCGCTATGGACATTGCTTAACACCACATCAATGATGCCTTGTGCGGTTTCTTGCAAACTCACCGCATAATCCGCCAACACGCCCACAAAAGCCGCCATATCCAAACCTTCGCCGCCATCGAGCAGGTTATTACCGCCACCGCCAACTAACAAATCATTACCGGCACCGCCGAATAACTGGTCATTGCCGGCATTAGCCGACCAACCGCTTTCGCCGACGACCAATGGCGTGGTCAGTTGTAACAAGCCTTGATCGTCAAGCAAACTATCGCGGTTGTTGGCATGGCGCGCCAGATACAGCAGCCCTTCCGCCCAACTTCCGCCCTGATTGATATAGTCGGTGCCCATCGCCACTAAGTCATCAGTGGCACTGCCCCATACTTGCGTAATCAACTGACGTACTTGCGCCTCAACCGGCTGTTGTAATAAGTCCGGATTCTGCTCGACAATATAATCATAAGCCAGTTGCGCCAAGCCTTCGCCGTCTAAACCCAGACCGGCAAAGTAATTAATCGCTTTGGTGTCCGGCAGTTGTTTGACCACAGCTTGGAACAATAAAGCCACATCTGCCAATGAACCGTGTTCCTGCTCAATCAGTGCAGCGCGGTTGTCATGGATGTCGCGGTAACCGACCGGCATTGTCCAAATACGGGTAAAGGTCGTGCCGGTGGAATCGGCCAGGTCGGCATCAACCGGCACAAACCGCAACTGCATTTGCCCCTGATCATCAAGCGCAAACGTCCACGAACCGGCATCGCTGGCACCGCCTTGTAAGATGTCATCACCATCACCGCCGTGCAGCGTGTCGTTGCCAATGCCACCAACCAGCCAGTCGTTGCCTTCGTCGCCGTAAATCAGGTCGTCGCCGCCTTTGGAGCCGATAATGTCATCGCCACCGCCGCCGCGCAGCACGTCATCATCTGC
>JAUXXQ010000090.1 GCA_030684815.1 Methylobacter sp.
TAAGGAACGAGCACGAAATAACTTGAGCAACTTAAAATACTGACTCCTTTTGTATAGGTCATCTCAAATGTAAACTTGCACAAGTTAAATCATGCTCATTCCTAAGCTCCGGCTTGGGAACGAGCTAAAAGCGTTAACCGCAGAGTTACGCAAAGGTTAGCGCAGAGGCGCGCAGAGTTTTTTAAATCTTTGCGAAACTCTGCGCCGCACTCTGCGCAACTCTGCGGTTAAAAACTTTCTCACTCCTAAGGAACGAGCACGAAATAACTTGAGCAACTTAAAATACTGACTCCTTTTGTATAGGTCATCTCAAATGTAAACTTGCACAAGTTAAATCATGCTCATTCCTAACTGTAACTAATGAGCGCTTTACCAAAAAAGTCCGTAGCCATTGGTCTGCTCAGGCGGAGGGCACGAAGAATGAAGCGCCGTGCCCTCCTTGGTGATATTTTTTGGCTATCAACTTAACGCGGGACAGACCTTCCAGGTTTTTACTGGAGCTGCTCCCGGCGGCTCCAGCACTTCCGCCATCCATGGCAGTCGTAAAACCTGGAAGGTCTACTTCGGCATGCTTGTCCCGCTTTAAATGGGAAGCCTGGTTTTTTAACTGTTATTGCTGGGAAGTTACATCATCGTCAGTTAACTGGCTAATTAATTTGCCTTTATATTCACCGGTCAAAGTTTTCAAAAAATCAACCAGCTGGTTTATTTCATCAGCGGTAAAGTTTTTGCCACGCTGAACCTGCGCCATAATCTTAACCGCTTCGGCTAAGGTGGCGACTGAGCCATCATGAAAATAAGGATGAGTCAGCTCAACATTGCGTAACACCGGCACTTTAAAAAAGTGACGGTCTTGTTCCTGCTTGGTGACATTAAAACGACCGTTATCCACTTCGGTCAGCGGGCCGCCGCGTAATTTAAAATAATCCTGTTTTTCGCCCATTTTTTCAAACGATAATCCGCCTAACGCCGGGCCTGTATGACAGGACGCGCAATTCACTTTAAACAATTCATATCCCGCCTTTTCGTTCGCGCTGAGGCTGTTGTCATTGCCGCGCAAATACTGGTCGAAACGGGAATTTGCGGTCACGAGCGATTGCTCAAAATGGGCAATGGCATGGGTGACTGTGTCTTTAGTTAAGCCTTGTTCCGGGTACAATTCGGCAAAAGCCGATTGATAATCAGGCACCTGCTTTAATTTTTCAATGACATCATCCCATTGCGCGCCCATTTCACCGGGATTGGCAACCGGGCCTGCGGCTTGTTCTTGCAAATCTTTGGCGCGGCCGTCCCAGAATTGGGCAAGGTTGTACATTGCGTTGTAAACCGTCGGTGAATTGATCGGCCCTTGTTGTCCGCGAACACCGATAGCGACTTTGGCTTGATCGGTGCCGCCTTTCGTTAAGTTATGGCAAGATGCGCAACTCAAGGTATTGTCACCGGATAATAAGGTGTCGTGAAAAAGTTTGTCGCCCAGCGCTACTTTTTTAGCGTCAAGATCGAGCTTTAACGGCAGCGGCTGCACCGGTTCGCCTCTTAAAGCCGGTGTCGAATCCGCGCTCCAAGCCGAGGCGGCGCGTTCTTCGGCAATCCAAGTTAGGATGCTTTGTTTTTCCTCGGCGCCCAATCTATCGACCCAATGCATCGACAAATATAAATTCGGCGGCATCGTGTTATTGAGAAGCGCGCCTTCCAATCGAGCCAGCATCAACGGCGTAAATTTTTCTTCGCCGCTGTAGAGCTGCTTTGACAGTACCAATCGGGCCGAGGCGGTTGCTATATCTTTTGCCATCAACTGCTTGGCTATGGGCAATTGTGCATAAATTGGCATTCGGGTCATGCCGGGCGAATGGCAATCAACGCATTTATTCTGCAAAATTGGTGACACTTTGGCAAAACTCGGCGAACTGTCGGCAACAACAGCAATAGGCTCATTCTCCCCCGATAAGCCGACTAGGTTGGAAAGCGGCAATAAAATCACCGGCGCAAGTGCGAACAAAAATAGGTGTGTTTTTTTCATAAATTGATAAGAAAGTTAAGTTAATAGGACTTACGCATTGACGGAATGCCTAAATTGTGGATTGAGATTTTTTATTTCAGGCATGAGTGTCGCGATAGAATTTGCTACCACAGTATTAAATAACTCACGCTGGAGCTCGTAACAGTTACTGATAAGCTCAGCG
>JAUXXQ010000094.1 GCA_030684815.1 Methylobacter sp.
CGCTGAGCTTATCAGTAACTGTTACGAGCTCCAGCGTGAGTTATTTAATACTGTGGTAGCAAATTCTATCGCGACACTCATGCCTGAAATAAAAAATCTCAATCCACAATTTAGGCATTCCGTCAATGCGTAAGTCCTATAACATTTAGTGGATGCGTTGCTTATTCAGCCTAATGCCATCCCTTAATAGATGCAGACTGGTAGGGTAGATAGACAACGCGTATCTATCAACGATGTAACTAACGCAATATAGAAACGCTGTAAGTGCAATCGATAATTATCCGATTTGAAGGGGCTAATGCTATAGTTTCGACAGTTCTTACAAATAATACACAGCCTTTTTACCGGGATTTTTAAGATAGTGATTTCTCGTTATCATCATCTAAAGCCCTGATACAGCGATTTCCGTATCAGGGCTTTATGCTATTTTAGGTTTATTTCGAATAGGCATTTTGATTATTTTTTCTTGCTGAGTCCGTGGCGTGAAGCTCTGATGGGGCGCGAATATCGCCTTCGGACAAATAAGTGAAAAACATCGGCAAAAGGACAAGGATTGATAGAACCAGTATCACTCCTCCGATACCTAATAACAATGACTTGGTAGTACCTGTGATATCGCCGACTACACGGTCATTTTCATCTTGGTTCGACATGATATTCTCCTGATAACTGAATAAAAGGGAAATGGAATGATGCCTTATATTTTCAATTCGCGCTCAAAAATTAACACAATTAATTCATTGCCCATGCCGGGCAATTTTCACATTGTTATTTATAGACTTTCAGATAAATAACTTCCATGTCATACACATAACATGGATTGATTTTAAAGGTCTTTTAGCTGGTGAAGTTGGAAATTTAATATCTGAACGTCTATAGTGCCTGAACGGGCATGGCGCTTTACGGACGGTGCGCCATAAACGCCAGTAGGTCATCGAACGGTCGCCGTCCATCGTGGTGCCCGCCCGGCCGAACTGGCGTTGCGCGATTTTTTGAGCCACTGCGGCAAACAGTAACTTACCGTGCAAATACAAATCCGCCAGCTTGCTGTCTTTACGGGCGCGTAGCTGCGGTCAATATCAGGCAAGCTCTTCAGCCGTTTTAGACCAGCTCCACTTGCCAGCGAAGCCGGTAGGGCTCCGCGACTGCCTCCGTGTCGGGCATCGATTCGGGGGTCGGGGTAAAAAAACACCCATCATCAGGGGCTTTCGGCTTGCCGTGCGGCCTTTATCACGCGCACGCTGTTTCGCTTTGCGGCGTGCTTGCGCGGCCTGTTCCGGCGGGTAACGGCAGCGCATGCACCACGCCTTCAATGCGTTTGTCTTGATGACACAGAGTGACCGGCACCGCACCCGGCTGGCCGTTTAAATCGCGTAAGCGGTATTCCCACGCCCCCCCGGTTCTTGCATGGTCGAACCGTCAATCACAATGAAATTCAGCGCGCCATGATTGGCCATTTTATCCAGTCCGAACACGCCCTTCAGTAACGGCTTGATCCACGCCACGCACGCTTGGTCACCGCTGCGTCGCTCAAATAGCCTCCTGATTATTAGCAAGATGCTTCAGCCACTACCATCATACTGACAGGGATGAAAGCATGACTTGACATAGCGCTTAAATTGGGCACGAGCGTCACGGATAGTTGCCGTCCATGGCGCTGGATTCCGACATCCCTGCCGGAATGACGGCTTTTTTTGTTGGCTGAAGTAGCTTGCTAATCAGGCAGCCTTGAAGCTTAGCGACTTCGCCGGTGCAGCTGCGCACTGACAAGCCCTGTCCGCAATACAACAGGACTAACTGCAATAACTGCAACGGGGACTGGATTTTCCGTGCCCGTGCAAACGCCTGCAATTCATAGGCCTACCCCTGGAAATCAGCCAGTGGCTCTTGCAAAAAGCCATCAAAAAGCGTACCTGTTAACTGTGGCTGCTTCATAGGGGTTTTCACTTTCGTCGGTTAAAATACCCTATGTTTTGGCCACACCTTTATTTTTCAACTATGAATCGCCTTAAGTTGGCACTATGGGCAATACCATCCCCACTTAATTATTGAAAATACTTACAATCAAACCCATCAACGCTTTAATTGGAACATAGCATGATAAAAGCAACACTAGGTGAAAAATCCCCTTTATTATCCGTATCCGCCTGGGTTCAGGGCGGCGAAACCAACCTTGACCGGCTGTTAGGCCAAGTGGTGCTGGTCGAGGTGTTTCAAGTCAATTGCCCCGGCTGTTTTTTGTATTCCTTGCCGCAGGCGGCGGAACTGCACCGGACGTATTCGGGGCAGGGTTTAACTGTGTTAGGGGTCGCCACTGCGTTTGAGGATTTTGATAAAAACAATCTGGACAACCTAACCCGTCTGGCCAAAAACGGTGAAGTGGTCGGCGAAACCTTGCGCGTGCTGACGTTACAAAACAGATTAAAGGCAGACCGCCTCCCCTACCGCATCCCGTTCCCGCTGGCGATGGACCAATTGGCCCCGGCCCAAGGCGAGGCAGCCGATGCGGATAACATCGCTTACTTTATCAAAAACCGTGTCCCGGCTTATGAACAGCTGCCCAAAGCCCACCAACAAAAAATCCGGCAGCAGGTGGAGCATTACTTCCAATCCCTCGACTATCATGCGGTAACCTTCGAGCGCTTCGGTTTAAAAGGCACGCCCTCGCATATCCTGGTGGACAAACAAGGCCTGCTCAGGGATTGCACATTCGGCGCTTACCCCGATCTGGAAGCGCGGATACGGGGTTTATTGCAGGAATAAAACGCCCCGGCTAAGCCACGACAGCCTTGGCAATATGGGCAAACAAATCACCACCCATATCATTATCACAGCCAGTCGGCAGTTCAAGGTCTTGAGGCCGTTGCCGCAGAATATCGAGAAATACGGCAGTGAGCATAGGATCGCGCCAGCCCTTGTCGGCTTCTTCCTGCATAATGCCAATCACCTGCTCCCTGGACATGGCGGGCTTATAAGGCCGCTCATTGGCCAGGGCGTCATAAATGTCGGCAATCTGAAAAATCCGCGCCAGCAACGGAATATCCTCTCCCGCCAAGCCATCAGGATAACCGCCGCCATCCCAGCGTTCATGGTGGTGGCGAATGATCGGCAAGGTCAGCTGCATGGTGTTGAAGTCCTTGACCAGATGGGCGCCAATCTCGGGATGTTGGCGCATCACCAGCCATTCCTCTTCGTTCAGCTTGCCCGGTTTAAGCAGGATGCTGTCAGGGACACCCAATTTACCAATATCATGCATGACGCCGCCACGGCGCAGCGCGGTCAGATCGTCGTAGCCTAAGCCCAGCGCCCGCCCCAGCACCACACTGACATGCGCCAAACGGGAACAATGGTCACCGGTATTTTTGTCTTTGGCCTCCACCATACGCGCCAAGGCAAATAACATGGATTCCGCATTATCCAGCTGGTCGGTCAGCCGTTTGCGGTTGACCGCACTATCAAGGCGGGCGACCAATTCCTGCGGCAAATAGGGTTTGCCGATAAAATCGGTCGCGCCGACACCCAAGCTACACGACAAATCATCGCTGCCGTTGTTGCCGGTCACCATGATGACCGGCAACAACGCCAAATTCAGGTCGCTGCGGATACGCCTGCACACCTCATCACCGTCCATGCCCGGCATACGCTTATCCATCAAGACCACATCGAACGACTGGGCGGCCAACAGCTGCAAGGCCTCATCCCCCGATGCCGCCTCGGTCACCGCATATTTCGGCGCCTGCAGAATTTCCTTTTCCAAGCGCCGGTGTATCGCATCGTCATCGACAATCAACACCCTAAAGGGATAACCTAAAATCATAGCCTGATACACTTCACTTTCAATCATATTAAACCCCCTTTAGGCAATGTTGTTGAGTTCTGCCGCCACGATGTCCAGCAGTTTTTTTCCGTCTACCGGCTTGTTCAAATAATGACGGATACCCAAACGTTTAGCTTCCTCGTCATTAATCCTTTCGCTATAACCGGTGACCAAAATAATCGGCAGTTTCGGCCTTAATGCGAGCATGGCAAAGGCCAATTCAGCACCGCTCAAATGCGGCATGGTCTGGTCGGTGACCAGCAGATCCACGCTGTCCGGCGATAACCTGAAATCATGCAACGCCCTGGTCGGATCGGTAAAAACGCTGACCCGATAACCCTGCTCCTGAAACAACTCCAAATAATAAGCAGCCAAAGACTCTTGGTCTTCCACCACCCAAATGCGCTGGCGCTCTGTCATGCACACTGCCGACACAGAAACCGGCGCTGTTGCCGTGACTGCCTCCGCTTCGGCAAAAGGAAACAGCAGACGGAAAGATGTGCCTTGACCGACACCTGTTTCCAGCAACACATGGGCATTATTTTTTATCACCACGCCATGCACCATGCTAAGCCCCAGCCCGGAGCCTTTACCAACCTCTTTAGTGGTAAAGAAAGGGTCGAAAATACGTTGCTGCACATTGGCCGGAATGCCCGCACCGCTGTCTTTCACTTCCAGCGCCACATAATCGCCATCAATGGCCACATGGCAAATGGCGCAGGTTTTGCGTTTAACCCGAATACGTTCCAAAGTGATGTCGATACGGCCCTGCTCGCCGATGGCATCACGCGAATTAACGGCAAGGTTAATTAATATTTGCTGGACATCAATCGGGTCGATGCACACCGACGGGACATCCGGCTCAAGACGGGCGACCACTTCAATGCCGGCAGGAATGGCGACGGTCAACATGGCGACGGCTTTCTCCACCTCGGCAACCATATCCAGCGGCACATTGGCCACAACCGCCGAAGTCCGGCTGTAGGCCAGCATCTTGGCAATCAGGTCGCGTGCCCGCTCGCTGGCGGAAATCACCTCACCTAAGTAACGCGCCAGTTTGTCTGACGGATCGGTAACGCAACGTTCCAACGCCAGGTTGGAATAACCGAGTATCGCGGCCAGGATGTTGTTGAAATCGTGGGCAATACCCCCAGTCAGTTGGCCCAAGGCCTCCATTTTCTGCGCTTGCTGCAACTGCCGTTCCAACTGCTTGCGTTCGGCAACATCCCGCACCAGCACAATAATGTCGCCGCTATCGGCAAGATTCGCCAAGCGCGCCTCATAGTAACGTTCGCCATCAGCCACTGTGAGCGGATATTCGAAAGTGATAATCCTGCCGTTGCTGCTGCGCTGCTCCTTGAGTTTGGCGGCAAACAACGCGGCCTGCGCGGGCGGCAGAACATCGACAACACATTGGCCGATAAACTGTTCCGGTTGCCCGGACAGTTCGCTCATCGCTTTTGGGTTGGCGTGATAACTGAGGATCGTGCCTTCTGCGTCCAGACGGAAATAAAAATCAGGCAAGGCATTAAAGATGGCCTTCAACTCCCTATCGTAACGGCGGCGGTCGGTTTCTGCTTGCCTGCGCTCGGTAATATCGGCAACAGCCGCCAAAGTACAGAATATTTTGCCGCTTTCATCACGCAGGGCGACAACATTCAAATGTACCCAGACCTCATGCCCGGCTTTGTGGATATAGCGTTTTTCAACCACATACTCAGGCACTTCGCCGCACGCCATACGCAGCCAGCCTTTCATGTCCTCATCCCGGTCATCGGGATGGGTAATCGCGCTAAAGGTTGTCGCCAACAGCTCTTCCTCTGAATAACCTGTCATCTGGCAAAACTTCAAATTAACCCGCAAAAATTGCCCTGATTCAGGCAGAGCTTCGGCCATACCGATAGCGGCCGTTTCAAACATCACTCGAAAGTTTTTCTCGCTCTCCTGCAAGGCCTGCTGGGTCAGCTTACGCTCGGTAATATCATCGTAAACGGCAACCACGTTACCATCGGCCAAACGGTACAGGTAATTTTCCCGCCAACCGCTAATACGCTTATCCGCATAATAAATCAAGGGGAACTGCTCCGCCTCGCCGGTACGCCAAACCCGGTTTAACACCTCAAGCAACCCACAATCAACGGCGCGGGGGAAAAGCCCAGTCAGGCGGCGGCCTATAACATCGTCCCGGCTTATTTTTTCAGTGCGTTCAGTGGCGTGGTTAATTTCCAGAACAACAAAATCCCGACCGTTATCAACCGCCTGGTACACCACGCCGCAAGACGTCATATTGTCGAACAACTGCCGGTACCTGATTTGCTGCCGCCCGACCTCATGGTAAGGCGCCTGAATAGTGCTCACAAACACCGCCCGATAAAGCAGAAAATAACCGATGATCTTATAAAGATGGCCCAATACATTGAACGCGTCGCTGGTGCTTTTGTATTGGGTGAAAAACAACTCGCTCATGATGAAAATCATCGCGGCCGCGAAAAAATAGGTTTTCAGCCCATACGTGTCAGGGCTGCAAGCCAAATGCTTAAAACGGATGGCGGCCAACGCCAGCACCGCAACAATGCCCCACTCAAAAGCCACCTTAAACCCGGTTAGCCCTTGGCCTTCAATAAAGGTGCGCGGCAACATGGCTTGATGAAACAGCAGCACCCAATAAACCGATAACGTATACACAGCAAAACCGAACAACAGCACATAGCGGATAGACGGCTTCCGCAGGGGAGCGTTTGACATGAACGAAACCGCACACAGACCAAGCGCAACGGTCAGCCGCGCCGCCAGCCAGAAGGCAATGCCTTTTTCGGGGGAAGACGGGGTGACAAAATCGGGCATCCCTGTGTAAGAAAGGGTATGGCCGAAATCCAGCAAGCCGGACGCCAACATGGCGCAACCGAGCACAGTTATACTCGCGGAACTGTTTGACGACAGGCTGTGCCAAGTTACCCCGAAGACCATGAAGGCAACCCAAATAGAAGAAAACTCCAGTAAGGTATGCAAGGCTAGGTAATCTTCCGCCGCCACTACAAAATAAGCGCCAGGGGTCAGGCAAAACAACAACGCAACAATAGCCAAGGCAGCCAGCAACAAATAATAGCGGTTATCAGCCGCCAATCTATTCAACAGAAAGGGGGCAATGCGCTTATCCATGAGCGACCTATTCAAACAGTTGGAGGACGGGATTTACAACCCGTCCATCATAACAAGCCAGCCGTCAGTAACCCAAGCAGAAATTTAGTGTCCAACGGCTTGGCAATACATATTTCAGCGCCGGCCTCCAGGCTACGCTGCTGATTTTCAGGGCTTGGATGCCCGGTCATCGCAATGATGCGGATATCGCTGGTATCCGGGTCGGATTTGATCTGGCGGCAAACGGCAAAACCATCCAGTTCCGGCATCATCAGATCCAGAACAATGATGTCCGGCTCGAAACTGTGCACTTTTCCGCCCGCCTCAAAACCGTTACAGGCGGTTTCAACCACAAACGGCTCATCCAGGCCGGTCAGCCAGTCGACCAGGAATCCTGCGACCTGTTTGTCGTCGTCGACAATGAGCACCCGCAACTCGTTACGCGGCGGCGCCGCTTTATGCTGTTTGGCAAACTGTTCCACGCTCTCGCGCAAAAAACGGCGGTGTCCGCCCGGCGTGGTTTCGGAAGGTAACAAACCTTTTTGGGCCCAGGCGCGTACCGTAATCGGCGAGACCATTAGCAGCTTGGCGGCCTCACTGGGTGTCAAATAAGGTTTATTGTCATGACTTGCCATAGCGGAAAATTTCCTTATTGGGAGTAATTCGATTCCAGTACTGATCATCAGGTTATAGAACAGTAAAAGTATCTGGACGGGTTAATGTTCATGGGTCTATTTCCAAGCATTACGTAACGGCCCAGCGACGGCTAAAAATCTCGGCATTGCCCCTGCAACGCCTACTTTAGGCGCCCTAGTTTCGCATCCATGCCGTGCTCTTTTAATCAATGCCGTCCGAGTTCCATGTCTTCCCTCGCTGAGCCGTTAGCAACAAACCAAGGTTGACTCAGATTAATTTAACAACGCCCCGGGCTATATGTCAATCGATTTAATCGAATATATCCCTTAAATCGAATATATCGTTTAAATCGATTAATACCTATTACAAACGTTAGCGCCCGCCGCCATAAGCCACAATCTCATACGCAATACGGCTTAGCGCTATCTCCCGATCAACCGCCCCCAGCTTTACCGCCTCTTTCGGCATACCGTAGACCACACAGCTATTTTCATCCTGACCCAACGTGTGCGCGCCCATATCGCGCATTTCTTTCAAGCCTCTCGCGCCGTCATCGCCCATGCCGGTCATGATAATGCCCAACGCATTTTTGCCCGCACATTTGGCGACCGAACGGAACAGCACATCCACCGAGGGACGATGCCGGGTGACCGGCGGCCCATCGACAATCTCAACATGATACTGTGCGCCGCTACGCTTGAGCAGCATGTGCCGCCCGCCTTGCGCAATCAGCGCACGCCCCGGCATCACCCGGTCGCCGTTGACCGCCTCGCGCACTTCAATTTGACATAAACCGTTTAAACGCTCCGCAAAAGCCCCGGTGAATTTTTCCGGCATGTGCTGCACAATCACAATACCGGGGCAGACACGCGGCAACGCGGTCAGCACCACTTCCAGCGCCTGCGTGCCGCCGGTGGACGTGCCGATGGCAACCACCCTGTCGGTGGTTTCGGCCATCGCATGGACGGTTGCCGGAAGAATCGCGTCGGCGGTCAATTTGGCCTGCACCGGCACAGCGGCAGCGCGCTTGCCCAACCGGCGCAAGTTGGCGCGGGCTGCGGCTTTAACCGCAGTGACCAGACTTTCCGAATCATCCTGCAAAAATTGTTTGAGCCCGACTTTAGGCTTAGTGACGATACTCACCGCCCCGGCCGCCAGCGCCTGCATCGTGGTTTCCGCGCCTTTTTCGGTCAGCGTGGAACAAATCACCACTGGTGTTGGCCGTTCCGCCATCAGCTTTTTTAAAAAAGTGATGCCATCCATACGCGGCATTTCCACATCCAATACAATCACATCCGGCCATTGCAGCCGCATCCGCGCCATCGCAAACACCGGGTCGGCCACTGCGCCAATCACGGCAATGCCCGGGTCATGCGACAAATTGGCGGTCAAAACCTGCCGCACCACGGCGGAATCATCAACTATCAATACCTTAATCGGTGTCATCTTAAACTCCTGTTGGCGGATTCCGGTATAAGCAATGCCTGCTGCCTATGCCTAACCCAAACATCGCCGCTCCATACTTCAAAAACCACCTTGCGATGGCCGTTGTCGCCCAAGTGTTCGGCCACGCAGTCGAAACCGTATTGCAGCACCAGCCGCCGTGCCGCCTGCACATTTTTGGCGCCCAGAGCGGCGGCCTTGCCATTACCGACCCCAGGGAACATACTGCCGCCGCCAAACAACTTAACCTGATATTCCTTATGGGGCGCACCGACGGCGTCCATTTCCTCCAACAGCATTGCCACCGCCATGTCCGCATAACGCCCATCGGCCGCTGCCTGTATACCGACGCGGTATCCCCTGCTGTATTCCGGCAGCATGTAATGGCACATGCCCCCGACCAGCAGTTGCGGATGCCAAAAGGTCATCGCAACACATGACCCCAGCACAGTGCCGATACGGGTATGCCGATCGGCAAAGTAATAGTCGCCCGGATGCAGAAAAACCTCTAAAGGGTGCAGCAGGTTTTCCATGTCACATTTTCCGGTAAACGGCAGGCTGCACCAACTGCACCTCTTCGCTGATGCCGTTTAAGGTCTCGGAATGGCCGACCAATAAATAACCGCCGGTGCGCAACCGCGACAACAGCCGCGACACCACTTGGCGTTTGGTATCGGGGTCGAAATAGATCATCACGTTGCGAAGGAAGATGGCATCGAATTCGCCCAGCTTCGGCGGTGCTTCGGTCAAATTATGTTGCATGAACTGCACACGCTCCCGCAGTTTACGCTCAATCAACAGCGTCCCCTCCTGGCTGCCGGTGCCTTTAAGGCAATAGTTCGACAAATAAAACGGCGGTATTTCCAACATGCGGTCTATCGGGTAAAGCCCGCTGCGCGCCGTTTCCAGCACCCGTGTACTCAGGTCGGACGCGACAATTTCCCAAGGCGCAACACCCAACACTTCATCCAGCTGCATGGCAATGCTGTAAGGCTCCTCGCCGCTGGAGCAGGCGGCGCTCCAAATACGCAAGGGTTTGCCGGGTTGCCGCGTCGGCAAAATGTGCTGGCGCAAAAAATCGAAATGCTTAGGCTCGCGGAAGAAATGGGTTTCGTTGGTGGTCAGTAAATCCACCGCCATTTGCAATTCCGCCTTGCCGTCGGCCGCCGTAATCATGCCGAAATACTCACCGTAGCTGGACAGCCCGTAATGCCTGAGCCGCTTCGCCAAACGGCTGGTGACCAACGGTTTTTTGGCAGGCGACATACTGATGCCTGCAATGCGGTAAATCAGGTCGCGAAATTGTTTGAATTCATGTTCTTGCAACACAGTGGCGGCAAATTTGGATATATCAGTAGTTTGTGCGGTCATTGTATTTCCCCGTTTTTTGTTATTGTATTTTGCCCCGACGCCAGATGACGTCAAATCAAACCCGAACCCACCTGCAATTCTGAAAACCAATTGATGAAACGCCCCACATCCGCCCCCTGATAAATCGCGCCATGTTGAGGGCACAGCATATCAATGTCCATCGCTGCGGCACGCTCGCACCATAAGCGCTTAGCTTCAGGCGAGCCCATAAATCGGCGGTGGAAGGCCTCGGCATAACGGATATGGCTATCGAAATCTTTGACAAACAAATCGCCCATTTCTACCGGCAGCATCGCCGCGCCAATATCACCGGAGAACAACAGCTTGGCGACCGGGTCATACAAATGGAAATTGCCGGAGGAATGCAGGTAATGCGCGGGCACGGCCTGCAATTTCAACTTGCCGACAACAATTGTCGAACCCTCATCGGGAATCCCAACCAAGGTTTCATCCGTGCCGCCGAAATGCGGGACGAATGTCGTCCACAAACGGCTGAGATGGCATCTAAGTTCAGGTTTGAAATCCAACCATAATGACAACGACGAAATAATGTCAGGGTCTTGGTGGGAGGCAAACAGCACGCCTATTTGCGCCGGATCGAACACCTCGCAAATGGCGGCAAACACCATCGAAAAGATTTCCGAACCGCCGGGATCGGTCAACAACGCCGTAGCGCCGTCGGTGATCAGGTATTCGTTGGTGTCGATCAAATAATTGGGGCGGTCTGGATCGCGTGCCACGGCAATCCATTGGTGCTGGCCGGATTGGTAAATAATCGTTGCTTTTTTCATATTCCTGCCTCTGTCAGCTGTAATTCAAGTTTTTTGACCTGCTTAGCAATAGTGACGACAACCTCTTCCACCCCTTGCGCAATCTGCCGCAATACCGGTGTCATAGCGCCGCCGTGGGCCGCCTCGATAGACGCAGAACGGGCAATCACCAAACCGGTGGCGCATTGTTTGGCGGTGCGCCTGATGGCAATTTGCAATTCACGCGACATTTCCGCAATAAGCCGTTCCATCTTTGCCACATCGGCCTGGCTACGCGCACAAGCAGGGGCAATACGAGTTTGTGCCAAGTCGCCGTAAGAACCGGCCCGTGCCAGTAAAACAACACTGTGCGAGCGATGACGCTTGCTCGCGGCCAATACCACCTGCCGGTAAATCAGTGTGGATAAGACCTGCATCGCCGCCGTCATCTTCTCGCTAAACATCCGCAATTCACGCGCCACCACGCTAAAACCGACAGCATTAGCGCCTGCCTGCCGCGCCACCAGCATTGCATTAGTTGCGGTCAGACTGATATTTTCCGCCGCATAAACAATGCTTTTAATTTCCTCATTGATCTCGACGATAGCTTGTAGTTCGTTCATGCATGCTTTATCTGTAAAAAAGTGATAACTATTCGGCGACAGATCAGCCGGTCTGCGCCAATTCGCCAGCTGTTGCCGTGCCCACGCTAGCCAACTCCGCCATGTCATCCATCGACAGCACATGCTGTATATTCAGGATGATGACAAATTTGCCGTTGATTTTGCCCATTCCGGCAATAAAATCGGCGCGGATGTTGGTGCCGAATGTCGGCGACGGTTCGATCTCGTCGGCTGAAATTTCCAGCACAGCATTGACCGCATCGACCATGACCCCGACATTCTGGGTTTCTTCGCCCATCACCACTTCAATGATGATGATGCAGTTGCGCCGCCCGACTTTGGTGGCCTGCTTGCCGAAACGTGCGCTCAGGTCGATGACCGGCACCACGGCGCCTCTCAGGTTAATGACGCCACGAATAAAGTCGGGCATACGCGGCACTTCGGTCAGCTGGCCGTACTGTATGATTTCCTTGATGCGCAGTATGCTGATGGCGTAGGTTTCCCCGCTCAACATAAAGGTTAAATATTGTTGCGCGTCTTCAAGTGCCGAGCTAACGACCTGGTTCGTTGTTTGTGCGATTACATTCATGCTCACCCCCTAGAATCTGACGAATTCAGCTTCGTTAGGCGTCTGGTGTGACGCCGCCATTTTTTTCACCGCTGGCTTGAACGGCTTGGCTTTTGCGCCTACCGCTACCCTCTCGCTACCATCGCCAACGATAAAGAAGCCCATCAGTTCCTGCAGTTGCGCGGCCTGCCCGCTCATTTCTTCGGAGGTGGCGGCTAACTGTTCCGAGGAACTGGCATTTTGCTGGGTGATTTGATTAAGCTGATCCATCGCGGTGTTGATTTGGCCGACGCCTGAGGACTGTTCCTCAGAAGCGGCGGTAATTTCCTGTACCAAATCTGAAGTTTTCTTGATCGACGGTACAATAGTATCTAACAACTTACCGGCACTTTCTGCCATTTCGACGCTGCTTTCGGCCAGTTCGCCGATTTCCTGCGCGGCAATCTGGCTACGTTCGGCCAATTTGCGCACTTCGGCAGCGACCACGGCGAAGCCTTTGCCATGCTCACCGGCCCGGGCGGCTTCAATCGCGGCATTCAAGGCCAGCAGGTTGGTTTGGTAGGCAATGTCATCGATAATGCCAATTTTTCCGGCAATGCTCTTCATTGCGCTGACCGTCTGTTTTACCGCTTCGCCGCCCTGCACAGCTTCTTCACTCGCCTGTGTCGCCATGCCGTCGGTGACTTTGGCGTTTTCGGTGTTCTGGTCAATCGACGCCGACATCTGTTCGACCGAGGCGCTGGTTTCCTCGACGCTGGCCGCTTGCTCGCTGGTCGCTTGGCTCATATTTTGCGCAGTGGCACTGACTTCTTCCGAGGCGCTGGACAGCGCATCGGCGGCGCCGCGCACTTCGCCAATGACGTTGGACAGTTTGGCGACGGTATTGTTCAGGCTTTGTTTGACTTGGTCGAATGCGCCCTGATAATCGCGAGTGACGGTTTTGGTCAAATCGCCTTGCTCCAAGGCCTCCGAGACTCGGATGGTGTCTTTAAAGGCGATGTCGACAGTATCGGACAGTTGGTTCAGTAGTTCAGACAGTTCCTTGGTGTAACCCGCTTTGCCGTTCATCTCCATCTTGGTGCTGAAATCGCCTTTGTTGGCGGCGGCAACGATGCCCTTGATTTCTGAAACCACCTTGATCAGGTTGTCCTGCATCGTTTTCAACGCTGTCAATAACTGCCCGGTCTCATCGCTGGATGTCACGTCAATCTTCGTTGACAAGTCGCCTTCGGCAATTTTTTGGGCGGTATCACGGCCTATATTCAATGGACGCGTAATGGAACGGGTAATCAAAAAACCGAGCAATATGCCAACCGCCAAGGAAACAGCAATCACGCTGATCATTAACCATTTCGATGACACGTAAAGCGCCGAGGTATCGTCGGATGCCTGTTTGGCGTTTGCTTCCTTAACTTGGCTCAAAGCAGTCATCAGGTCGTCGGCTTTGTCGGCAAACACGCGGCCATCCTGCATCGCATAGAGGGTCGATTTCCGGTCTTGTTGCTGAAGACCGGCGGCTTCTTCCTGCTTGGCCATTTCCAGGGTTTTGTCTTGAGATTCAATATAGACCTTGTATGCGGCATCCAGTTCTGTATATTTTGCCTTGCCTTCCTCCGTATAAAACATGCTACGGGCTTTTTCCAGATTGTCGCGCGCCCTATCGCGGTATTTCGCTAATGCCTCAAGATAAGGTGCTGCATCAATGCCTGGGACGGATTGAGCCAGCAGGTAGTTGCGAATCGCACGTGCCTGATAAACCAAGTTGATATTGGCTTCCTTGATGTAAGACACCCCTAGCAGTTCTTTTTGATACAAATCGTCCGCTGCGGTATTGATCTTTCCCATGTTAGCGATGCCGATTATGCCTGTAACGGCAGTCAATATGGCTACCAACAAAAAGCCAAGGATCAATCGTGTTCCAACTTTCATTTTGTTCATCTGTCTTTCCTCTTTAAGTTAAGAAATAGTCCATAGCTTTTATCTCGTTCCCACACGCTATGTACCCTCTAGGGCATAAATGGGAATGCATACAAAATTAAAGTCATGTAGGTCGAAATACCCACAGATCACAAATAAGTCGGTTGTCGGGCTAGCGAAACCGGCGTTTCCTGCAAATAGCAGCCGAGTTCGCCGGCAACTCATGCCCTAGAATCTAACAAATTCAGCTTCGTTAGGCGTCTGTTGTGGCGCCGCCATTCTTTTGACTACTGGTTTAAAAGGCTTGGCTTTTGTGCTTACCCTCTCGCTACCACCGCCAACGGTAAAAAAGCCCATCAGTTCCTGTAATTGCGCGGCCTGTCCACTCATTTCTTCGGAGGTGGCGGCCAACTGTTCCGAAGAGCTGGCATTTTGCTGGGTGATTTGATTAAGCTGATCCATTGCGGTATTGATTTGACTGACACCTGAGGATTGTTCTTCAGAAGCGGCGGTAATTTCCTGCACCAAATCTGAAGTTTTCTTGATCGACGGTACGATAGCATCTAACAACTTACCTGCGCTTTCAGCCATCTCGACACTGCTTTCGGCCAGTTCGCCGATTTCCTGCGCGGCAATCTGGCTACGTTCCGCCAATTTGCGCACTTCGGCAGCGACCACGGCGAAGCCTTTACCATGCTCACCGGCCCGGGCGGCTTCAATCGCGGCATTCAAGGCCAGCAGGTTGGTTTGGTAGGCAATGTCATCGATAATGCCGATTTTTCCGGCAATGCTCTTCATCGCGCTGACTGTCTGTTTTACCGCTTCGCCGCCCTGCACCGCTTCTTCACTGGCCTGAGTCGCCATGCCGTCGGTAACTTTAGCGTTTTCGGTGTTCTGGTCGATCGACGCTGACATCTGTTCGACCGAGGCACTGGTTTCCTCGACGCTGGCCGCTTGCTCGCTAGTCGCCTGGCTCATATTTTGCGCGGTGGCGGACACCTCTTCCGAGGCACTGGACAACGCATCGGCAGCGCCACGTACTTCGCCAATGACGTTGGACAGTTTTTCCATAGTGTTGTTGACCATGTCACGCAGTTCAAGCAGTTTGCCCCGATACTCACCGTCCACAGTGCGGGTTAGATCGCCCTGCTCCATCGCCGACAATGAAGCCATGACTGCATTAACTGGGCCGATGACACCATCCAATGTATCGTTCACGCCTTCGACGATTCTGCGGAAATCGCCTTGATGTTTAGTCGCATCGGCACGGGTATCTAAACGGCCTTCGACCGCCGCCGTGGACAGCAGGGTGGCATCAGCGACCAATGCCCGGATCGATGTAGACATGCGGCTCATCGCATTCATCACGCTAGTGGTGTCATCTGCGCCCAATTTGATTTCCGAAGACAAATCGCCGACGGCAATCTTAGTGGCAATTTCAGCAACAACAGCCGGATCGCCGCCCAGTTGCTGCATAATGTTGCGCAAAATCCACAAGCCCATCAATAATAAGATGACCAGCAAACTTAAAGCCGAACCCAACATAATCATCTTTGCCGAAGCGACTTGTCTATCCCCATCCGCCACTGCAGCGTTACCGTAACCGACATTCAGTTCAATCAGCTTGGCCAGGGACGCCTCGGATTTGGTAAATAAGGGGCTGGAATCTTCAAGCTGCTGATAAAAATTGGTAAATAGTGTCTTTTGTCTTTGCTCGTCCGTGTTCCGGCTCAGCGCTGTAATAATTTCAGCCAACTTTAAATCCGATGCTTTCCATTCATCCCACTCTTTGACAAATTGCTGCCATACGACAGTCTCTTCGGCGGTTTGTGGCAATGGCGCATAAATCTTAAAACCCTCGTCAACGCGTTGCCATATTGCTTCCCGCTCTTTCAGTATCTGGGTATAAATGTCTTGTGCTTTGTAATCGTTCTCGTACTGAACAGCTAAGCGGTTGTTTGAACGCGCTGCGGTTTGCGCTTCGTTAAGAATTTCCAACCCCAGCACCGATGGCAGCCTGACCTTGCCGACTTCTGACAACGCCGCAGCGGTTTTGCTAAGCCCCATCCAGCCGACCGAGCCGACCAGCACCAATGCCAGTAGCGATACCGACAATAAACCAATCAATTTTGCTTTTAGTGTCCACTTACTCATAATTATTTTTCCCAAAGAAATATTAAACACTTAGCCATGCAGGCCAGAGTGAGCCGGTTTTAAGTGACAACGGACGCTGGCATTTCCGGCAACATTGTCTATCTTGCCGCGACAGTCCCGGCTCTCTCTACCGTTCCTTTTTCAACCTCGATCTGCCCCATCAAACCCGGCACATCGACAATCAACGCCACTTCACCGCTGCCTAGGATAGTGAATCCGCCAATGCTTTTTTCGCTTTTGAACAGTTTGCCCAGCGGTTTGATCACAGTCTGAAATTCGCCCATCAGTTTGTCGACGACCAAGCCCGCTTTGTGTTCGCCATAGCGCACCACAACCACGTTTTCGCGCTGCACCATGTCGCCTTCGCTATCGAAATGGTCGCGCAGCCGCCGATACGGCAACACTTCGCCGCGCAGGTTCAAATACTGGCCGTCGCCCTCGTCGCTGGCCCAGGCTCTTAATTCGATACACTCAACCACCATATCTAACGGAATTACATAGGCGGCGTTACCAACGCCGACCATGAAGCCCTCAATAATGGCGAGGGTCAGCGGCAAACGAATACGGATGGTGCTGCCCTGGCCTTCTATACTGTCCAAATCGATGCTGCCGCGTAAGGCTTGAATATTACGGCGCACCACATCCATGCCGACGCCGCGTCCAGACAAATTACTGACCGTATCGGCGGTGGAAAATCCGGCTTCAAAAATCAGCTTGTAGATTTCTTTGTCAGTCAGGCTAACATCTGCGCTGATTAATCCACGTTCGATGGCCTTGCTAAGGATTTTTTCTTTGTTTAGACCGCCGCCATCATCGCTGACTTCGATGACGATGCTACCAGCGTCATGGTAGGCGTTGAGTTTGAGTGTGCCTTTGGCCGGTTTACCCCGCGCAAGGCGCAGTTCGGCGCTTTCTATGCCGTGATCCATCGAATTGCGTACTAGATGCGTAAGAGGGTCACCAATTTTTTCCACCACGGTTTTATCCAGCTCAGTGTCTCCACCGCTGATAACCAAATCGACATCCTTACCCAGTTCCTTGCTGACATCGCGCACGACGCGCTGGAAACGATTGAAAGTGCCGCCGATCTGCACCATGCGCAAGGCCAGCGCGGAATCGCGCACTTCTTCAACTAGCCGCGATAAGGTGGCGGTGGATTCGGTCAAATCGGCCATGTGCGCACGGCGGGCAATCAGGTTAGTACCGGCGCCAGCGATAATCAGCTCGCCGACGAGATTGATCAGTTCGTCGAGTTTGTCGGCATCAACGCGGATTAGGTTGGCTTCGGCCTTTTTGTTTTCTTTGACCTGTTTTTGTTTTTCCAGCGCCGCTTCGACCACCGGCGGACTGACCAGCTGTTGTTCAACCAGCACTTCACCGATACGTCGTGGCGGTTCGTCGCCGTGTTCGGCCTGCAGGCGGAGGATGTGATCGAGTTCTTCCGGTGTTAAAGTGCCACAATTGACCA
Source organism: Methylobacter sp. (assembly GCA_030684815.1). Lineage (GTDB taxonomy): Bacteria > Pseudomonadota > Gammaproteobacteria > Methylococcales > Methylomonadaceae > Methylobacter_A. The sequence continues at coordinate 17,885 of JAUXXQ010000094.1, forward strand.
GAATTTCACCCAAGCGCATTTCCTCTTCCGGCAAATCCAAAATCAGACGTTGGTATTCGGATATTTTGCTGCGCGGCGGTAGGATGCGGATTAGACAATCGCTGCGCACGAAGTTGAAAATAGCGTCGATGGCGACTTTGTCGGCAGCACTGCTAAAGCTGATTTCAAAGCCCAAATAGCAGGATTCGGGATCCATTTCCTGAGCCGGCGGGATGGCGTCGATGAGGGTCACCAATTGCACGACCGTACCCAGCGAGGACAGGCAGCGCACAAAGGAAAAAGGATCCATGCCGTTGCGGAATACTTCAGTACCAAAACGCAACGAGATATGCCAATGGTCGGTGCCAACCGCATCACTTTCCTCCCGCTCCACGGTGGACTGATGGATCGTGGGCATGTCGGCAGACGGCTCTGCAACAGCGGCACCGCCTAAATAGGCTTCCAGCTGTTTGATCAGCGCTTGGCCATGCGTGTCGGTTTCGCCGCTGGGCTCACTGCCATCGGCAACATGACCGATTAATAGTATTAAGTGGTCGTGCGCTTCAATAAACAAAGCCGCCAGCGCCGAGGTCATCGCTATGTCGCCGCTACGCACCTGATCTAAAACGCTTTCGGCGGCATGGGTAAAAGCTACGATAGGGTCGAGGCCGAACATACCAGCCGAGCCTTTAATGGTATGCGCCGCCCGAAAAATGGCGTTAATAATCTCTGGGTCTTCTGCCGCCTGTTCCACAATCAACAGGGCTTCTTCCATCGCTTCAAGAAGCTCCCTGCATTCAATCACAAAGGATTGTAAATATTCATCTGGAATCATAACGCTTTCCCCTCATCAGTAGCCTTGCGAACAAACAGCAACGGGTCGCCAAAAAAACCGGCTAATCCTGACAAATCCAGTAAATCCAGCACTACCGGACTGTGGCCGGTAAAGCGCAGGCGTTTGCCCAAGGCCAATGCCTCCTGCTTTATCATCACCAGCAACTGCAATCCAGCAGCATCGAATTCGCCGACGGCGGACAAGTCCAGTTCCAGTTCTTCCGTTGCCGACAAGCCCGCCAGCAATGTGTCTTTCAATTCCAACGCGGTATAAATGGTCAATTCGCCGTCTATGACAATGCGACCGTTAGGCTGATTTTTAGTGTTCACGTCCGCCATCGCTGACTCCCGGTGTTTGTTTTTGGGTAGTGGGTTAAATCGGGTAGTTGGAGCAAACCCAGGTTTGCACTCCAATTTATCAACTGTAATTACAGGTTTACCCCATCACCTATTTTTGAATAAGCTGTTCAATCGCAGCCAACAAATGCGGCGGCTGAAAAGGTTTGACAATCCAGGCTTTAACTCCGGCAGCTTTACCTTCATTCATCTTCGCCTCTTGGGTTTCGGTAGTCAGCATGATGATCGGGGTAAATTTATAAGCTGGCAATTGCCTGGCCGCTTTGACAAAAGTGAGCCCGTCCATGTTGGGCATGTTCACGTCGCTGATAATCAGGTGTATTTTGGTGCCGTCCAGCTTAGTCATAGCATCCTGGCCGTCGCAAGCAGTAATCACATCGTAACCCTCGCGGGTCAGTGTGCTGCCCATTACCGTCCTTACTGAACTTGAATCTTCTACAAACAGTATTGTCTTAGCCATTATTGCGCCCTCAAAAAAATGTAATGTTGGTTTGGTTAGTCTTGATTTCGGTTTTCTCACCGCCATGTGCCGCCATCTGCTCTTCCATGGTGTAAGTATTGGCCAGCTCTTCCAGCCATTTTTCCACATTGACCGAGCGTGATGTTCCGCCGCCTGCCTGCTCATTGTTAAGCTCAGTCAAATGCTGTTCAAGTTTGTTCAAATCATCGCCGACCAGCATCAGAATCTGGCTGACCCGATCTTGAAACTGCAAGGCCACAAACACATCGGATATTTCATCGTTGATGGCATTGTTTTCAGTGCGCAACAACATTTCCGACTCCGACAACCCGGACGCCGCGCTGGTGAAACGCCGCAATACCGAGGCGATAATTTGCTCCGCATTGCCCAGCGTGTCTTTATCTTGCCTGGCAAATTTACGGGAAAGTTTTAACGTGTCTTCAATCGCTTCGTTAACCGAATCAATGGTCTGGGTAATCTTCTTGCCGACATCGCCGGACGAACGTGACAATTTCCGTACCTCATCGGCCACCACAGAAAAACCGCGTCCTGCGTCCCCTGCCCGCGCCGCCTGAATGGCCGCATTCAATGCCAAAAGATTAGTCTGGCTGGCAATGCTACTGACTTCCAAGGCCATCTTGCTCAGCAACTCGGTAAAACCGGACAAATCCTCGATGGAGCGCAGCATTTTTTCCTTTTCTTCCAGTGATGCGCCGAGCGCCTTAGTGATGGAGCCCAACTCCAGCTGACTGTCCTGCAACAATTCAACAATCCCGCCGTGAGAATCCTGATCACCGCCTACAGTATTTTGCGAAGTGATAACGGCCGCATCGAGGCGTTTTGACAAAGCGTCGAAA
>JAUXXQ010000147.1 GCA_030684815.1 Methylobacter sp.
TTTTTGCGCGAGATACCCCGTCCTTTAGGGCGGGGAGGGATAGCGCGTCGGCGGTAGCCGACTCCTGTTCTCGCATCCTCTTTAGTTAGGCTATCCTGTTAAAATTAGATGCCGGTCTTTCCCGGCTGTCAGCCTGTTAAGGCATCCCCCGCACAAATACGGGGTCAAGTCTTGCATTGTGCATTACATAGAGAAGCCAGGGTGGCAACGCTTTTTTGCCCACGCGGAAAATAACACTAAATTTAGCTTTGGTTAAGTTTAGATAGGTTTATTGGGGCGGCTTGCATTCATTAACTAAGCTTATTAACCAGCAGCGTGTACCGATTGAAAGAACGCCCGTTGTTTTTCTGCTCTTTGCCGTGAAACGTCACGGTTACCAAATCCCCCGGCATGGCGTTATTTTGTTTCAGGCTGTGTATCAAATAACGGTTGAGGACAACACCCACAACCGAGCCATCATCATCCTGTAAAAGCATGGTTTTCTGTTCGTCATAGACTGGGTTGTTAAAAGTGCCGCTGCTTTGGATGACGCCTGCAATGGTTTCGCCTGCCGACGGTTGCCAGTAGGTCAGTTTGTTTGTTGCGGGTAAGTTTTCGGTCATTTTTATCCTGTGTGTTAATGGGGCGGCAGGGTGCAATTGTACTGCTAAATCGATACTGTTTTAATAAATGTCACCCCTTGTACAACAACGCCTTAATTTCCGGTACGCAAGAGCCGCAGTTGGTTCCGGCTTTTAGGCAATGGCCGACTTCCTGATGGGTTTTTAGGCCTTTTTCCTTGATCGCGGCCTGAATCGTTTTTTCGCCGACATTAAAACAGGCGCAAACGAGGATGCCGACATCGGCAATGCCTACGGGCGATTTGCCGGTCAATAGCGCCATGCGTTCGGCTTTGTCCAATTCCGCTTTTGTAAACAGGCCACTGAGCCAGTTGCGCTCCGGTAACATGGATTCTTTGGCGATAAACACTACGCTTTCCAGTCGATTGTCCACGAACCGCGCCGCCCGGTAATTGCCCAAGCCGGGGTCTTGATATTCCTGCCACTGCGGCGTTGCGCCCTCATTGTCGCAGAGACTGTTTTTCGCCCAATCCTGCCAGTTGTCAGGCAAACTAAGCCCAGCCACTTCATAACGGTAAAAATGTTCGCCTTTGATTTTTACCCAATACTCCGGCGTGTTGATGGCCAATTCTCGGCGGGACAGGATAAAACCCTGCCAGCTAGGTTGATAGGCTTTGATGCGCGCCGGTGTGTGCTTGCTTTCCGGCTGTTTGGAAATCGGATCGACTATCGGATTGACCAACGCACCCATACGTCCCCGGCTGGCGTATTGTTCAGTCCAATGCATCGGCACGAAGATATTGCCCGGAAGCTGGCTGTCGGTAATCTGCACCCGCGCAAGCATTGATCCTAACCGGCTTTCAATCATTGCCAGACTGTTTGCAACCAAGCCGTAACTTTGAGCATCAAGCGGATGCAACTCAACAAACGGCTCGGGCTTATGCTGGTTTAACTGCGCCGCAATGGCCGTGCGCGTCATGGTGTGCCACTGATCGCGCAAACGGCCTGTATTTAAAATCAGCGGATAATCCTGATTTGGCCGGTTGACCGGCGGGCGCGGCGTAACTGCAATAAATTGCGCTTTGCCGGATTGGGTAAAAAATCGCCCGTCATCGAACAGCCTGGCCCGGCCTTGCGGATAGGCCGGATTGACCGGCCATTGGGTCGGCTGCAGTTGCTCGTAATCTTGTTGGGTGATGTTCGCAAACGCCGATAGATCAAAATCGCGTGTCCCGTCATTTTCAAAACCGGACAGTGCGGCATGTTCGCGAAAAATCTCCACCGGGCTTTGATAATGAAAAGCCTGCTCAAAACCCATACGCCGCGCCACTTGGGTGATAATCCACCAATCGGCTTTGGCGCTGCCAGCCGGTTGAAATAACGCCCGTTGCCGTGAAATGCGCCGTTCGGAATTGGTCACCGTGCCGTCTTTTTCGCTCCAGCCTTGCGCGGGTAACAGCACATGCGCCAGCGCGGTGGTATCGGTGTTTTCTATGCAATCGGACACCACGACAAACTCGCAGCGCTGCAAGGCGCGTTTAACTTTGTCGGCATCGGGCAAGCTGACTACGGGGTTGGTGCCCATAATCCATACCGCTTTGATTTTGCCGTCGTAAATCGCGTCGAATAATTCCACGGCGGGATAACCCGGCTTTTGGGCAATGTTTGGGCTGTCCCAAAAGCGTGCGACCCGTTCTATATCAGCGGCATTGGAAAAATCCATGTGCGCCGCCAGCTGATGCGACAAGCCGCCGACTTCGCGCCCGCCCATCGCATTGGGTTGGCCGGTCAGCGAGAACGGCCCGCATCCCGGCTTGCCGATTTTGCCGGTCGCCAAATGGCAGTTGATAATTGCATTAACCTTGTCGGTGCCGGATGACGATTGGTTGATGCCTTGGCTGTACAGGCTAACGACTTTGTCATGACTGGCGAACCATTGATAGAAGCGTTGTACGTCGCCTTTGTTCAGGGCACAAAGCGCTGCAACCTGTTCAGTATCGATATTGGCGCTGCTCAGGGCTGATTTAAACCCTTCGGTATGGGCTAATATATAAGCCGAATCCAGCGCGTTTTTCTCGCTTAAAAAATGCAACAGACCGTTAAACAAGACCGCGTCGCTGCCGCTTGTCAACGGTAAATGCAAATCGGCAATGTCGCAACTGACGGTGCGGCGCGGGTCTATCACCACGATTTTTAACGAAGGACTGGCTTCCTTGGCGGCGCGTATGCGCTGAAAACTGACCGGATGGCACCATGCGGCATTCGAGCCTATTAATACGATCATCTCGGCCTGTTCAAAATCGGCATAGCAACCCGGCACGGTGTCCGAGCCGAACGCACGTTTATGCCCGGCGACCGACGACGACATGCACAGCCGGCTGTTGGTATCCATATTGCCGCTGCCGATAAAGCCTTTCATCAGCTTGTTGGCGACATAATAATCTTCGGTCAGCAATTGCCCCGAGCCGTAAATCGCCACTGCGTCCTGGCCGTATTTTTTGAGGGTGCTGGTGAAAGAATCGGCAACTAGATCAAGTGCTTCCGCCCAACTGGTTTCACGCCCGTAAACTTTCGGCTGCAACAATCGGCCTTTGAGTTCTATGGTTTCGCCGAGTGCCGAACCTTTCGAGCAAAGCCGCCCGAAATTGGCCGGATGTGCGGTGTCGCCGCTGATTTTAAGATGATGCTGTGCTTCATCGGCTTTAGCGCTGATGCCGCAGCCTACGCCGCAGTAGGGGCAAGTGGTTTGTATCGTTTTAGTCATTAGAAATAGGTCGTTAGGGATAGGGAACACGGATGACACATCGTTCCCATGCTCCAGCGTGGGAATGCAGCCATGGACGCTCCGCGTCCCTTATCACTGCAGTGACTATTTCCGTCCAAAATAATTCCTTCTTTCGGGCTACCAACTTAAGCCGGGACAAACTGGGAACGCCAAGCCCCAGCTTGGCGCGAACACTCGCCAAGCTGGGGCTTGGCGTTCCCGGCCACCCATTTAAAACTGTCCCGGCTTAAGTTGGTAGCCTTCTTTCGCAACGCTGGAGCGTTGCCGGATGCATTCCCACGCCGGAGCGTGGGAACGATACATGTTCAATGTTGAAATCACGTATTACAGGCATCTTGCACATAAGCTTTACCAAAAAAGTCCGTAAAGCCCCTTCATTCAGGTGGGGGATGTAAGGATGCTCTTGATTTATTTTGTTTGTTCATCTAGTGTTCTCTCCGTTGGGTACGCTGTTGCTGCGTATCTCCTGCCATCAGGTTCACACTGAGATGGTGTGAAGTAAGACGATTTTCAGAGTCGTCCCCTTCGGGCATGAAGGGCTACACTAAGGAATCCCCTTGCTTTAGCTGGGGGAGGATGTCAACAAAAACCAGACTATCCCTTATCCCGGAAATGTTTTCTCCTTGCTCTAGTAATTGCTGATACCAGCTGCCAGCCGCGGTGTCGCCGTACAGCACCGCGCCAATCAGCTTGTCGGCTTTAATCACCAGCTTCTTATAAATGCCCAAAGCCGGGTCGGTAAAACAGATGCTTTCGCTATGTTCATCGCCCTGAAAATCGCCGACCGAAAACAGGTTGATGCCGGTTACTTTGAGCTTGGTCGCGGTCGGTAAAGTGACATATTCCGCCGCGCCATGCGCGCTGAGATGGTTGGCGCAAACTTTGGCCTGTTCAAACAGCGGCGCGACCAAGCCAAAAGTGGCGCCGCGATGCTGAATACATTCGCCGACCGCGTAAATGCAGGGATCGTAACTTTGCAAGGTATCATTGACCACGATGCCGCGTTGGCAATAAATCCCTGCTTGCTGAGCCAGTTCCATGTTGGGGCGCACGCCGATGGCGGTAATGAACAGGTCGCATTCCAGCTGGCTGCCATCGTCAAAGTTGACCGCCGTGATATGGCCGTTTTCATCGCCCAATAATTGCTTGAGCTTAGCGCCCATTTTAAATTTCAGGCCGCGCTGTTCCAGCTCTGTTTGCAGCATTTTTGCTGCCGGCCTATCCAGCTGCCGATTCAGCAAGACTTCATGGTTATGGATCACGGTCACCGCCATGCCCCTTAACACTAGCCCGTTAGCGGCTTCCAAACCGAGCAAGCCGCCGCCCAACACCACGGCTTTATTATGGCTACGGCTGTAGCTCAGCATTTTATTGACATCGACTATGTCCCGAAAGCTGATGACGCCAGCCAAGTCATTCCCCGGAACTTCGGGTATTACGGCTTTGGAACCGGTTGCAATCAGCAAGCGGTCATAGCCTGCAATCGTACCGTCTTGGGCATAGACATTGCGCTTTTTCCTGTCGATGTACACCACGGTTTTGCCTTCGCCCGCATACAGTTTTATGCCGTTGTCGAGGTACCATTGGCGGTCATTGATCACAATATCTTCGATGGTTTTCTCGCCGCACAGCACCGAGGACAACATGATACGGTTGTAGTTGCCGTAAGGTTCGGCGCCGAATACGGTAATATCGTATTTGTCCGGCGCGGCGGATAGCAATTCTTCGACGGTACGCATACCCGCCATGCCGTTGCCGACCACGACCAAGCGTTGTTTCATCAGTATTCCTTATGATTGAATGCCCTCAAATCAGGCCATTTGCAATTCAAAAGCAAACTACATGCCGACTTTAACCCGCAGTCTGCAATAAGCTTGTTTGGCCTGTTCTCAGTTTGTCGAGGGCGTAAACCAAGACGTCCTGAAATAAGAAGCACCCTAATGCCGGTTGCATCATTACGGTGTTGCGTAAGGGCTTAAAAACTGATATTCCCCTGCACCCAGATTCTTTGGGTATCGGTGCCAAATTGGTCGGCATCGTAATACGCGTATTTGGCCAGCAGCGAATAATGCTTGCCGAATTTTTTGGTGGCCTGAAAATCCCATTCCTTGCCGTAATGGAGGCTGCCGCTGTCATCGGTAAAATCATGGTAAACACCGGTTAATACGACATCGCCTCTATCCAGTACGGTATGCACTGCACCGGATACATCGCGGATGCCGTCTTTTGGCGTAATCAAAAATAAGTCCGCCCAGCCCTGGAACGCGTGGTTGGTGCCTAGCGGCGTATCAAAGGTTTTATTGAGCCCTTTGCCGTCAAGCTGTTCAACCGCTCCTTGGAAAGTGAAGTTATAGGCGGTAATGCCGCCCATTAGGTTGATGCGGCTCGCGTCATAGCGGGTCGCGCCGTGGCCGTAATCTTCCTGATAAGCCCATTCGGCGGTATAGACCACGCCGTAGTTGTCGCTCAACTTTAGCGAATCCCCCGGTTTTTTAAAATTGCTCATGCGCAAGCCGTAGGTTTGGCTGGATTTTTCGTAATTTTCGCGCTCGGTGTAATCCAGCCAGTAGCCGTAAGCAATCAGATTGCCGTAATCGCCGACTTTGTAACTGATGTTCAAAATCGGGGCTTCGATGTGCTCATTGGTGGCGGTAAAGGTTTGTACGTTGCCGATGTAGCCTGCATTGATGGTCAGGCCGAACAGCTGCTGGTTGTTGTGGGTGACCAGCACCGAATCGAAGGTGGTTTCCATTTGCCGCCAGCCGACGTTGCCGATAAAACGGTCGTCATCCAATTTAATGCGTTGCCGCCCGCCTTTAATCACGGTATCGGGGATGCCGTCATAGCTGATCCACAGTTGGTTGAGTTCGCTTTTTTCCGGATCGGCCACCGTTGAATAAGCAGTATTACCGTTGCGTGTGCTGTTGAAATCCTCCTGCATCGCCAGGTTGCCTTCGTATTCGGCATAGCCTTGGAAACCGTAGAAGGTCGGTGACAGCAAACCTGCCCGCAGCCGTACGGTATTGGCATTGGCGGTTTTTTGCGGCCCCCGGTCTTGGTCGACATTTTCGTAACGGTAGTTCAGGTCGATTTTGACCGCGCCGTTTTTACCGTAATGATAAAAATTGAGCGCGTCTTCAACTTGCTTGGTCAAGTCGGCCATCGCCGAGCCGCTGATGACAGAGAGCGCCAGCAGCGATGCTGAAGATAATTTTTTCTGCGGCATAAAGCCTCCTGATATATTGATTTTTAAAGGTTATTAATGCGTATGGTCGCATTCGGTCAGGAAGCTCAAGATGCTTTCCCGGTATTTGTAGTAATCGGGATGTTCCAGCAAGGCTTTGCGGCTGCGCGGCCTTGGCAGATCAATCTCTTGGATTTTACCGATTTTAGCATGCGGGCCGTTGGTCATCATCACTACCCGGTCGGCCAGCAATATGGCCTCGTCAACATCATGGGTGACCACAATCGCGGTGACCTGGGTCCGCTCCCAGACTTCCATCAACACTTCCTGCAATTCCCAGCGGGTCAACGAATCCAGCATCCCGAACGGCTCATCCAATAACAGCAGCTTGGGTGACAAGGCAAAGGCGCGGGCAATGCCGACGCGCTGGCGCATACCGTTGGACAGATCGGCGGCTTTTTTGCGCAACGAGCCGCCCAAGCCGACGCGGGTCAAATAGTATTCAGCGATGCCGTTGCGTTCGCCTTCGGACGCATGGGGATAAACCTTATCGACGCCCAACATCACATTTTCAAACGCAGTCAGCCAAGGAAACAAACTGGGTGATTGGAACACCACGCCGCGATCGGGGCCGGCACTGTCTATTTCCTTGTTGTCCAGGATAATGACGCCCTCGGATATGCTGTTTAAACCGGCTGTCATCGACAACACGGTGGATTTGCCGCAGCCGGAGTGGCCGATGATAGAGATGAATTCGCCTTTTTTCATCTTCAGGTCAAAACCGTCGACAACCTTGACCGAGCTGTTGCCGTCGGGTGTCGGGTAGGTTTTGCATAATTTTGAAAACTCCAGATAACGCGGGCGGGGCAAACTCTCTGCCCAGGGTTTTATCGCCAGGGAGGGTGTGTATGCCGCTAGCCTGTCGGGAACAGGCGCGGCGATAACCGAATAAGTACGATTCCAATCCACGTCAGTGTTCGGCTTTACTTTAGGCAAAATGATTTTATTGCTCGCCGTCCCTGTATTTTTCTCGATGCCGATGTCCATCAAATAACGGGTAATTTCGGCGCGCAAGCGTTTAAATTCAGGGTTATGGTTGAGCGCAGTGCGGTCTCGGGGACGTTCGATATTGACGGCAAAATCCGGGCCGAAAGTCGCATCGGGGCCGGGATTCAGCGGGATGACCCGGTCTGCCATGTAGATGGCTTCGTCGACATCGTTGGTGATCAGGATGACGGTTTTCTTTTCCTGCGCCCAGATTTGCAAAATCTCATCCTGCAAATTGCCGCGCGTCAACGCATCCAGTGCGCTAAGCGGTTCGTCGAGCAATAAAATATCTGGGCTGGCGGCCAAGGCGCGGGCGACATTGACCCGTTGTCTCATGCCGCCGGACAGTTCGGCCGGTTTTTTGTCCATCGCCGCGCCAAGGTTGACCATCCTGACGTATTTTTCGGTATGCGCCCGACGCTGTTCGGCTGGCCAGTGTTTAAAAATCTGATCGACCGCCAACGCCACGTTTTCAAACACGGTCAGCCACGGCATCAGCGAATAGTTCTGGAACACCACGCCGCGATCCGGCCCCGGTTCGGTAATCGGCGATCCTTGTTTCAGCACTTCGCCGCTGTCGGCCTGTATCAAACCGGCAATGGTTGAAATCAGCGTGGTTTTGCCGCTGCCGGAAAAACCGACGATGGCAACAAACTCGCCTTCTTTTATACTCAGGTTGATGTTGCTCAGAATCGAATTCGCGCCATAGCTTTTGCAGACCGCTTTTAATTCCAGCAAAGGCTGATAGGCGTCATTCGAGGGCTCTGTTGGGTTGTTAGTCATGCGTTTATTGACAATGTTAAGGTTTACGACTGACATCTTCGGCTCCTAATTAAAGTGCTCTACCGAAAGAGAACAGGTTTTGTAACGATTGCATGATGCGATCCAAGGCAAAACCAATCAGCCCGATGGTAAACACCGCGACCATGATCCGACCCAAGGAATTGGAACTGCCGTTCTGGAATTCATCCCAGACGAATTTGCCCAACCCCGGATTTTGCGCCAGCATTTCCGCCGCAATCAGCACCATCCAGCCCACGCCCAGCGACAAACGCATCCCGGTAAAAATGTAAGGCAAGGCGGACGGCAACACGATTTTCTTAATTTGTGTGCTCCAGCTAAGCCGCAACACCTTGCCGACATTGATCAAATCTTTGTCTATCGAGGACACGCCGATGGCGGTATTAATCAACGTCGGCCACAGCGAACACAAGGTGACGGTCACCGCTGAAGTCAGGAACGACTTTTCAAACCAGGCATCGTCGCCGCTCACATACACCGCACTGACCACCAACGTGACGATAGGCAGCCAAGCCAACGGCGATACCGGCTTGAAAATCTGCACCAGCGGGTTGATCGCGGTGTTGAACACCGGGCTCATACCGCAGAACAGGCCGAGCGGCACAGCGATCAAGGTCGCAATGATAAAGCCTGCAAACACCGTGTACAGGCTGGTGTAAATCTTATCCAGGTAGGTGGCTTGGCCGTTATAGGGGCGGATTTTGATTTCAGCCGCCGGGTCTTCCGCGAGCTTTTGCTCATTACGCGCTTGCTGGCGTTGGTAATATTCGGCCTCTTTAGTGCGTTCGGCGAAATGATCGTGCAGCAACCCGCCTGCCTCGTGCCAGACCGCGACCGGGCCGGGGATAGTGCCCAGGCTGGTGTTGACTTTCGATGCGGAAAAACTCCAAAGCCCCAGAAAGACCATGAATGCAAGAATAGGCACGCCCATAATCAGCCACAACTGGCGGATTTGCAGCGTGGGGTTTTCACCGGCAGCTATTTTTACCAGCGGGACAAACCAGGTCAGTCCGGTTATGTTTAAAAACTTTATCAGTTGCTTATGCATGGTCGGTACCTTTGAGAGCAGGTGAAAGGTGAAAAGGATAAGCCTGGTGGGCAATGCTTTTCTGGTCATGATTTTTAACCGCAGAGTTACGCAGAGTTCGGCGCAAAGTTTCGCAGAGTTTTCTTGATGTTACTTTGCGTGACTCTGCGCCAACCTTTGCGTTACTCTGCGGTTAAATAATGCCTACCCAGTTATTTTTAACCGCAGAGCCCGGTAGATACTTGTGTATAACGATGAGCGCTGGAACTTGGGAACAATGGCATGACTATCCGTCAACCACCTTGCCGCCGACCACTTTTTGTTTGCCTTTAAGACCGATAGGAAATTGGGTCAGATAATCGTTAGGCTTGGTGGCATCAAAAGTCACACCGTCAATAAAGTCAGCGTTGGGCGGCTTGATGCCGGTTTCGCTGTCAGCCGGAAAATCGCTGGCTTTCGCTTTGCCTTCGGCAATCAGTGCATTGGCCGCCGCCCTGTAGATGTCAGGGCGATACACTTTTTTAGCGGTTTCCAGATACCACTCATCCGGTTTGTATTCGTTAATTTGTCCCCAGCGGCGCATTTGGGTCAGGCTCCAGACCGCATCGCTGTAATAAGGGTAAGAACCGTTATGACGGAAAAAAACGTTGAAATCGGGCAAGTCGCGCTTGTCGCCTTTTTCATATTCGAAAGTGCCGTTCATGCTATTGGCGATGACTTCGTAATCAGCGCCGACATATTGTTTTTGCGACAGCATTTCCACGCCTTCGTTGCGATTTTTGTTGTTTTCCGCATCCAGCCACATTGAAGCGCGGATCAAGGCTTTGATGACCGCTTTGTGGGTATTGGGGTTTTTCTCCGCCCATTCTTTGTTCACGCCGAAGATTTTTTCCGCGCTGTTTTTCATCAATTCATAATCGCTGATCACCGGTACGCCGATGCCTTTAATCACCGCTTGCTGGTTCCACGGTTCGCCGACGCAGTAGCCGACAATCGTGCCCGAATCCATAGTCGAGGGCATTTGCGGCGGCGGCGTGACTGACAAAATGGCTTCGGCATCAATATTGCCGGAGGTATCTTCAGGCGGCGCATAAAAGCCGGGCTTAATGCCGCCAGCCGCCAGCCAGTAACGCAGTTTCATATTGTGGGTACCGACCGGAAAGGTCATCGCCATGTTAAACGGCTTTCCTGCCGCTTTGTATTTTTCCAGCACCGGCTTTAAGGTATCGGCGCTGATCGGATGCACCGGCTTGCCGTCTTTGACCGGAATCTGCGGCTTCATTTGATTCCAGACATCGTTGGATACCGTTATCGCATCGCCGTTTAAGGTCATAGTGAATGCGCTGACAATATCGGCCTTGGTGCCGTAACCGATGGCCGCGCCAAAAGGTAGCGTTGCCAGCATGTGCGCGCCGTCCAGTTCGCCGCTGACCACACGATCCAATAACACTTTCCAGTTGGCTTGCGCCTCGACTTGTACGGAAAGGCCTTCGTCTTCGAAATAACCTTTTTCCAAAGCAACCGCCAACGGCGCCATATCGGTTAGTTTAATGAAGCCGAGTTTAAGGCTGTCTTTTTCCAGCTTTTCAGCGGAATAAACGGTGACTGAAAAGGTTAACAGCGACGCCGCTACAACCAGTGCCGTAATCCGTTTTTTAATAGTAAATCGTCCGGTTTGTTTCATATTGACCTCAACACATCTGAAAAATCAGTAAAAAAAAAGCGTCACCCTACGGAATACGCACTGTACTCAGCCGGGTAGACGCCTTTGTCTGTTTTGGTCCAGCATTGGACCAAGATTTTTTAGTGCTCCGCCATTGGAGCCTCTGTTGGATTAAAAGCAATCGTTATGCCAAAATTGCCTGCTGGCTTTTTTATGTAAATTATCTAATAAATACAGTAATTTAAAATCATGCTCTTGAGGCGCAATAAGAGCGAGCAACTGAAAACTATGCATCGAATGGGTGCGCGTTTTCTGCAAATTGCACCAATTAAGTTCTTCTGACCTGCGCACCATGAGGACGCAGCCGCCGTCCTGAGCATTACTGACATTCGGCATAAAACCTGCTGTTGCTTGAACAACGCCACTAAAACAAACAATTTGATGAAAACATTTATTAAAGTCACGGAAATATGGATACCGACAAAAGACCGCACCCGTTTGGAGTTTAGCGCCGGGCTGTATGGCTCTTTGCATGAATTTCGCGTCGCCAGCGAAAAGGAATCTTTCGCTTATGATGAAGGTTTGCCCGGCAAAGCGTGGGCTGCCGGTCATCCTGTGGTATTGACCGAATTCGATCAGTCTTATTTCAAGCGGACAACATCGGCTAAAAAAGCCGGTTTAACTTGCGCGATTGCCATGCCGATTTTTTCCGGCGAATTTTTAATGGCCGTGGTGGTTTTTTTGTGCGGGGACGACCAGCATCATGCCGGAGCCATAGAAGTGTGGAGTAACAGTTCGGGGAACAATGCCGATTTGGCGGTTGTTGACGGCTATTACGGCACGCTGGATGATTTTGCCAGCCTATCCAGAAGCATGACCTTCTGCAAAGGTGCCGGTTTGCCGGGGCAAGTATGGCAACAAGGTATGCCGATGCTGATAGAAGACCTGGGCGTGTCGCCGACATTCATCCGTAGCGCAGAGGCCAAAAAGGCCGGAATCACGACGGCGCTTGGCATCCCGATTTCGGTTGCGGCACAGCAAGTTTATATTATGACTTTCCTGTCGGCTAAAGCCACGCCGATTGCCCGGCGCATACAAATATGGGCGCCGGATGCCAGCGGTCAGAATCTGGTATGCCGTTCGGGATATAGCAAACAAAATGATGAATTGGCGGAAATCTTTGAGGCTGTTTCATTCCGCAAAGGTGAAGGGCTATTGGGCCGAGTCTGGTTGACCGGCGTCCCGCTTATCAGGAATAACGCAAAAACGGTTCTAGGGGAGGGCGGGGTCAATTCCATGCTTGCCCTGCCTGTTATAGAAGGCGGGACGTTAAAAGCCGTGGTTGCTTTTTTATTTTAGCAGCTCGGCCATGGCGATAACGTTTTTCGCCATTTCGCCGATGGTAATCGTGCGATCCATCGCCAGTTTTCTCAGGGTGTGATAAGCATCGTCTTCGCTAAAACCTCGGGTTTTGATCAAGATGCCTTTTGCCCGGTCGATGAGTTTGCGTTCTTCCAGCCGGGCTTTGGTTTTTTCCAATTCGTTGTTAAGCCGCTGTTGCCGGTTAAATCTGGCCACGGCGACCTTGATAATACTGTCAATACGGCTGATTTCCAGGCCGTTAATAAGATAGGCGCTAACGTCGGTATCAATAACCTGATTAATGCTATCTAGGCTATCGTCGGCGGTAAACATAATAATGGGTAGCGGATGGTTCTGTTTAATAAAATGAAGCTGGTGTAAATATTTTTGCGGACTGTCGATCTGATAAATAATCAGGTTTGGGTTGTGCTTGGTTATTAATGTATCAATATCAACTTCAGGCGTTGTCGCACAGACGACCGCATAGCCGTTACTGAGCAATTGTTTTGCTAATAACGGCTTAGTCGCTTCATCTTCGATAAGTAATATATTGAGTGCGTTCATTTCAAATGTAAAAGCACAATCTGCGCCATTTATTACAACACAGACATCTAAGTCGGCCACGATAAAAAATACAATCAGTTACGCACAATTATCGAGCGTTATTTTTCATTACGCACCACTCTAGCCCGGCAGCAAACTGAATGACTCAAGCGGATAAGGCATCAAGCCTTTAAATCCAGAGCTTTATCTGTTCTGGCATAGCCATTGCTCTACAACTCCAAACAACAAACAACGCTATCGGGGTTTTACATGAGCGAAAAACAAACATTGGTTGTCATTGGCAACGGCATGGTTGGCCAGCATTTTCTGGCTAACTTGGTCGACAGCCCCCTTAAAGAGCAGTACGAAATCATCACTTTTTGCGAAGAGCCTAGGGCGGCATACGACCGGGTGCATTTGTCGTCTTTTTTCACCGGCACCACAGCACAGGAATTGTCATTAGTCGAAGACGGTTTTTTTGAGCGGCACGGCATTACCCTTCACTTAGGCGACAAGGCCGCCAGCATCGACCGGACGGCCAAAACCGTGACCTCGGCAAAAGGTGTCAATATTGCTTACGACAAGCTGGTGTTGGCGACCGGTTCTTATCCATTCGTGCCGCCCGTTCCTGGGCATGACCGGGCGCAATGTCTGGTTTACCGCACCATTGAGGATCTGGAAGCCATGGCCGCTGCGGCCAAAACCGGCAAGATCGGCACCGTGGTCGGCGGCGGCTTGTTGGGGCTTGAAGCGGCCAAGGCGTTAATGGATTTAGGTTTAAAAACTCATGTGGTCGAATTTGCGCCGCGCTTAATGGCGGTGCAGCTCGATGACGCAGGCGGCGCGATGCTGCGGCTCAAGATTGAAAATCTGGGCGTGACCGTGCATACCGGCAAAAATACCAGCATCATTACCGACGGCGAGCACTGCGTGAACAAGATGTGTTTTGCCGACGGCGAAGAATTGGAAACCGACATTGTGCTGTTTTCGGCGGGGATTCGTCCACGCGACGAACTGGCCAGGGCTTGCGGGTTGGAAGTCGGACAGCGCGGCGGTATCATCATCGATAACCAATGCCGCACCTCCGACCCCAGCATTTATGCTATCGGCGAATGCGCCTTGTGGAATGGCATGATTTACGGATTGGTCGCGCCGGGTTATACGATGGCGCGCACCGTCGTGGCCGATTTGGCAGGCAATGACGCCAGTTTTACCGGCGCGGACATGAGCACCAAGCTGAAACTGATGGGCGTTGATGTTGCCAGCATCGGCGACGCACACGCCAAAACCCAGGGCGCGATGGTTTACACTTACCAAAATGGTGCAAGCGAAGTGTATAAACGCCTGGTAGTCAGCCAGGATAAAAAGCAACTGCTCGGCGCGGTGCTGGTCGGCGATGCGTCGGGTTACAGCACTTTATTGCAATATTGTCTGAACGGCATCGAGCTGCCGGAGAATCCCGATGCACTGATATTACCGCACCGTTCCGACGAATCGGTCGGCTTAGGCCCGGATGCGTTGCCCGCTTCGGCGCAAATTTGTTCCTGTTACGACGTGACCAAAGGCGCGATTTGTTCGGCGATTGAAGGCGGCTGCATGACCATGGGCGCGTTAAAAGCCGAAACCAAAGCCGCAACCGGTTGCGGCGGCTGTTCCGCGTTGCTTAAGTCGGTGCTGGATTCGGAATTGTCGAAACAGGGCTTTGAAGTCAATACCGATATTTGCGAGCATTTTGCCTATACCCGGCAGGATCTTCATAACTTGATTCGGGTTGAAGGGATTAAAACTTTTGCCGACTTGCTGCACAAACACGGCAAAGGCCACGGCTGCGAAATCTGCAAACCGACTATCGGTAATATCCTCGCTTCGCAATGGAATGAGCATATCTTGGAAAAAGACCATTTAGGCCTACAAGACACCAACGACACCTATTTAGCCAATATGCAAAAAGATGGCACTTATTCGGTCGTGCCGCGCATCACCGGCGGCGAAATCAGCCCCGACATGCTGATTGCGTTGGGGCAGGTCGGGAAAAAATACAAGCTGTACACCAAAATCACCGGCGGCCAGCGCGTGGACTTATTTGGTGCGCGGGTCGATCAATTGCCGCATATCTGGAAAGAATTGATAGACGCCGGTTTTGAATCAGGCCATGCTTACGGCAAATCCTTGCGCACGGTTAAATCCTGCGTCGGCAGCACTTGGTGCCGTTATGGCATCGATGACAGCGTGGGGCTGGCAATAGAACTGGAAAACCGCTACAAAGGCCTGCGCTCCCCGCATAAAATCAAATTCGCGGTCTCCGGTTGCACAAGGGAATGCGCCGAAGCGCAAGGCAAAGATGTTGGCGTTATCGCCACTGAAAACGGTTGGAACCTGTATGTCTGCGGCAACGGCGGCATGAAACCGCGCCATGCGGATTTATTCGCCACCGGTTTGGACAAGCCTACTTTGATTAAAACTATCGACCGCTTTTTGAGCTTTTATGTGCGCACCGCCGACCGTCTGCAACGCACCTCGGTTTGGATGGAAAACATGGAAGGCGGCTTGGATTATTTAAAATCGGTAGTCATTGAAGATAAACTGGGGCTGTGCGATCAACTGGAGCAGCAAATGCAGTATGTGATCGACACCTATCAATGCGAATGGAAGACCGCGATTGAAGATGAAGCCAAACTCAAACGCTTCCGGCATTTCATTAACAGCGACCAGCCCGATGACAATATTGTTTTTGTTGAAGAGCGCGGCCAGATTAGACCTGCCGACGAAACCGAGCGGAAACATTTTAAACTGATGGAGATTGCATAAATGGCTAAGTGGATAGACGTTTGCAGCGTTGATGACTTGCAGCCTGATTCCGGCGTTTGCGCATTGCTCGAAGGCGAACAGGTGGCGATTTTCTGGATGCCTGTCCTGAGCGGAGCCGAAGAGCCGGAAGCGGATGCAAAAGTGTATGCTGTCGGTAATTACGACCCATTCGGCAATGCCAATGTGCTGTCGCGCGGGTTAATCGGCGATATTGGCGGCCAGCCGGTGGTCGCATCGCCTTTATACAAACAACATTACAACCTGCAAACCGGCGTTTGCCTGGAAGATGAAACCGTGAAAATACCCGTTTATGCGATTCGTATAGAAAACGGCAGCGTTCAAGTCGACCTATCATCATTGCCGCAGAAAGGGGAGCCAGCGTTATGAAATACAACTACTACATCGCCGATGTATTCACCAAACAGATTTTCAGCGGCGCGCAAATAGCCGTGTTTCCGAATGCCGAAGGCTTAAGCAAACAGCAAATGCAGCTGGTCGCCAGGGAATTGAACCTGTCGGAAACGGTGTTTGTCTTTCATCCCGACAAACAAACCACCCGCCGCGTGATGCGGATTTTTTCGCCGCTCAGCGAAATCGATTTTGCCGGGCATCCGATTATCGCCACCGCTTTCGTGTTAGCGCATTGCGGCGATATTCAACTGACCGAGGCGATTACGCCGATGGTTTTCGAGCAAAACACCGGCCCGGTCAACGTCAACATTACCGCTGAAAACGGCCAGCCCAGTTTTGTGCAGTTCACCCGCAAAGTGAGTTCCATCATCGACCGCTTCACCCCCAGCGATGACGAGTTGGCAAGCTTCCTGTCGCTCCAGCCGTCGGAATTCGACCATAAAAAATATGCCACACGTCTAGTGTCCTGCGGCTTTCCCTATCTGATCATCCCGGTTTGGCGTTACGAAAGCGTAAGAAAGGCAAAATTCAATTACGCGGCCTGGAGCCAATCGACCGCCCCGCAAACCGCCGCCCAGGAAATCCTGCTGTTTTCCCCGAAAACGCCGTATGCAGATGCCGATTTTAACGCCCGCCTGCTCGGGCCGAGAATAGCCATGCACGAAGACCCGCCGGTCGGCAGCGCAATGCCTGCATTTGCCTCTTATTTATGCTCATTTGAATTCATGCAAAAAGGCACTTATACCTTTACCGTAGATCGCGGCGATGAATATAACCGCCGCAGCGTGCTAAATCTGGAAATGGATCATAAAGGAGGAAACACCTTAACCATTCGGGTCGGCGGCGCGGCGGTTATGGTGGCAGAAGGGGTTATGGCTATTCCTGAACTATAAGGATTGCACCGCCAAATGCGTTAAAAACTGCTCGACCTCAGCGGCGTCCATATCACGGGGATGTTTCTTGCCAAAATACAGAATAAAACGTTTAATCGTAACTTATCATTACCCGCTGGCAACATTTAAGGCTACCAACTTAAGCCGGGACAGTTTTAAATGGGTGGCCGGGAACGCCAAGCCCCAGCTTGGCGAGTGTTCGCGCCAAGCTGGGGCTTGGCGTTCCCAGTTTGTCCCGGCTTAAGTTGGTAGCCGTGTATAGGCGTTACCCCTTGATGCAAACGACTTGCTTCAAGGTATGCAAAATATCCACCAGGTCACTCTGATTAAGCATAACTTGGTCAATGTCTTTATACGCGCCCGGAATCTCATCGATAACGCCCTTATCCTTACGGCAAATAACGCCAGCGGTTTGCTCGATTAAGTCCTTCTCGGTAAAGCATTTCTCTGCGGCGGTTCGGCTCATTTTACGGCCCGCGCCATGCGAACAGGAGCAAAAGCTTTCCGGGTTACCGCGCCCGCTCACGATGAAGCTGCGGGCGCCCATGCTGCCTGGAATGATGCCCAGATCACCGGCGCGGGCACGAATCGCGCCTTTACGCGTGACAAACACATTGGCGCCGTAATGGTGTTCTATCGCCACATAATTATGGTGGCAGTTCACCACTTCACTGGTTACCTCAAACGGCGGCAGGTGTCGGCGCATGGCGCTAAGAACCAATTCAACCATGCACTGCCGATTGCGTGCCGCGTATTCCTGCGCCCACATAACAGCAGCGACATAATCATCGAAATGCTCGGTGCCTTCAGGGAAGTAAGCCAAATCCCTATCCGGCAGGTTGATCATCCAACGTTCCATATCCTGGCGCGCCAGCTTAATAAAATAATCCGCCAGTGCATTACCAATGCCCCGGCTGCCGGAATGCAGCATCACCCAAACGCGCTGTTCTTCATCCAGGCAGATTTCGATGAAGTGATTGCCGCCGCCCAACGTGCCCATTTGATTGACCCATTTGGAGAATTTACCGAAAGCCTTGAGCAATTGCGGATGTTTTTGCGTCATCACATCAAGCCTGGCCGCGAACGGTTTGGCGCTTTCAATTAAAGCCCGCTTATCGTCATGCTGGTCACGTCCGACCGGCACATCGCGGCTAATTTGGTCGAAAACCTTTTTCAAGTTGAGTTCATCAAGTTCATTGGCGGTCAGCGATAATCGGCAAGCCAACATGCCGCAGCCCAAATCGACACCGACGGCAGCCGGGATAATGGCTTTATGGGTGGCAATTACCGAGCCGATAGTGGCGCCAATACCCAAATGCACATCCGGCATGGCGGCAACGTGATGATGGATGAACGGCATACTGGCAATATTGCTCAGTTGTTCGATTGAACGCTCATCAACGTCGTCAGTCCAGATTTTGACCGGAACCCGTTGGCGGGTTATTTCTTGTTTAATAGGCATGTTTGATCCGTTCCTGTTTTTAACGTGTGTTGCTGCAAAGCTGACCGGCTTGGGTCTTTGGGGCTTCCCATTTAAAGCGGGACAAGCAGGCCGAAGTAGACCTTCCAGGTTTTTACTGGAGCCGCTCCCGACGGCTCCAGCACTTCCGCCATCCATGGTAGTCGTAAAACCTGGAAGGTCTGTCCCGCGTTAAGTTGATAGCCGGTCTTTGGCAAGCCCAAAGCTTAGCCGTTCGCCCTGAGCTTGTCGAAGGGTGAATGGTTAAGCCGCTCATGCTTCGACAAGCTCACCACGAACGGCTTAACCATAAAACTGCCCCGTCTTAAATTGGTAGCCAATAATTGCCCTTAACTTTCCCAGCCAAATTGTCAGCGGCGCTGAATGTAGATGCTATAGTTTAAACGCATTTATTCATTTTTTAATCGCAAAAGGGGAGGGGACGTGGAACAACTGACCGATTTAAAAGCCATACTGCATTCAAAACGCGCCAACATCTACTATCTGGAAAAATGCCGGGTCATGCAAAAAGATGGCCGCGTACTCTATCTGACAGAGGCCAAAGAGCAAAACACCTACTGGAACATCCCCATTGCCAACACCACCGTCATCCTGCTCGGCACCGGCACTTCCATTACGCAAGCCGCGATGCGCATGTTAGCCAGCGCCGGGGTGTTAGTGGGCTTTTGCGGCGGCGGAGGTTCGCCGCTGTTTTCCGGCAGCGAAATCGAATGGCTCAACCCGCAAAGCGAATACCGCCCCACCGAATACGTGCAAGGCTGGCTGCAATTCTGGTTTGATGACAGCAAACGACTTCATGTCGCCAAAACCTTTCAACAAGCCCGCATCACTTATTTGCAACGCATTTGGGACAAAGACCGCGACTTAAAAGCCGAGAATTTTTCAGCCGCCAACTTGGAAATAAGTTCCGCGTTAACCGGCTATAGCGCCCAAGTCGACAGCGCCGTAAAAGTCGGCGACCTGTTGCTTAGGGAAGCCGCACTCACCAAACAACTGTACCGCTACGCCGCCAAAACCAGCCAACTGGGCGACTTTGTCCGCGAACGCGAAGCCACCGACCTTGCCAACGGCTTTTTAAACCACGGCAACTATTTAGCCTACGGCCTTGCCGCCACCACGCTTTGGGTGCTGGGCATACCGCACGGGTTCGCCGTCATGCACGGCAAAACCCGGCGTGGCGCCTTGGTATTCGACATTGCCGATTTAATCAAAGACGCCATCGTACTGCCCTGGGCCTTTGTCTGCGCCAAAGAAAAAATGACCGAACAGGAATTCCGCCAGCAAATCCTGCAAAAATTCACCGAACACAAAGCGCTGGATTTCATGTTTGAACAAGTCAAACAACAAGCCACACGGGATGATTGGTCATGATGGTCACCTTCGTCAGCCAATGTCAGAAAAAAGCCCTAAACCGCACCCGCCGCGTACTCGACGCCTTCGCCAACCGCATCGGCGACAACACCTGGCAAACCATCATCACCGAAGACGGCCTGATCGCCGTGAAAACCTTATTGCGCAAAACCGCCAGCAAGAATACCGCCGTGTCCTGCCATTGGATTCGGTCGAGAAGCCGCAGCGAGTTGGTTTGGATTGTTGGCAATCGCAGGCGGTTTAATGCTGAGGGGATTGTGCCGGTGAATAGTACACGGATTAATTTCAGTCATCGTGAATGGGAGAAAGGTTGGCACACAACCGAAATTATTGCCATCGCTTCCGCTATTTCTGGTTTATTCCATGACTTGGGCAAAGCCAATGATTTATTTCAAGATAAACTCAACCCAGAAATTAAGGGAAAAAGATTTGAGCCTTATCGACATGAGTGGGTGTCATTACGTTTATTTCAGGCTTTTGTTGCGGGACAGAGCGACCAAGAATGGCTAACGCAATTGGCACATGTTGACGACGCATTAGAAACACAAATACTACAAAAAATAGTGGTCGATAACCCTTTGTCGAATGAATTCAATAACCCTTTCGATGCATTGCCGGCGTTCGCAAAATTAGTAGCTTGGCTGGTGGTTTCACATCACCGCTTACCGGTTTATCCAAAACAAGGCGAAACAGAACCAAGGCTTGACCAACCCAATACATGGATAAACCAGGCTTTTGATGATTCTTGGAATTCGCTCAATAGCCAGAATCATGAATGGGAGGAACGTATTTTAAAAGCCAATTGGACATTTTCCAATCACACACCGTTAATTAGCAAAACCTGGCAAAAAAAGGCCAGTGAACTATCAAAACGGGCTTCGACTTGCCAAGGTTTGATGGAAATTGATTGGCTTAGCCTGCCATTTGTGATGCACTTGTCCCGTCTGGCATTGATGCTGGCTGACCATCACTATTCTGCCAAAGATGCCCAAATCCATTGGCAAGATGCCAATTATCAGGCTTACGCCAATACCGACAAACAACATCAGCTCAAGCAAAAACTGGATGAGCATAATGTCGGCGTAAGTCAGCACGCTTTTGAATTCACATTAAAATTAAGACGTTTACGCGAAGAAATGCCCCCGCTTTCCCCCAATAGAACCTTAGCCAAAGGCCTGAAAGAAGATAAAGAGCCTTGGCAAACCAAAGCTTATGAAGCGGCTCAACAGGTTCAAGGCCAAGTCAGAGAACAAGGTTTCTTCGGTATCAATATGGCGTCGACCGGAAAAGGAAAAACCTTGGCGAATGCCAGAATTATGTATGGTTTAGCTGATGAGTTGGAAGGTTGCCGCTTTAGTGTCGCCTTGGGTTTGCGGACATTGACCTTGCAAACAGGTGAAGCGCTGCAAGAACGCTTGGAACTCGATAAAACTGAAATTGCCACGCTGATTGGTTCTCAGGCCATTTTGCGCCTTAACCAAATTAACCAAGGCAAACAAATCAATGAGAACCCGTTTGCGGCACGAGGCAGCGAAAGTTTGGATATGGGCTTGGATGATGACGGTTTTGACGTGTTTTATGGCACGGAACTTTATGAAGGCCAACTAGAAAAGTGGTTTCCAGACAATCAGAAAGCCAAAAAACTGTTACACGCGCCCATATTGGTCAGCACAATCGACCATTTAACACCAGCAACCGAAGGTGTGCGTGGCGGCAGGCAGATTGTGCCGATGTTGCGTCTGCTTACATCCGATCTGGTTTTAGATGAACCGGACGAGTTTGACTTGAACGACTTGCCAGCGTTGGCACGTTTGGTAAATTGGGCTGGCATGTTAGGTGCAAACGTGTTGGTGTCCACGGCAACCATGCCACCCGCATTGGCTTATGCCTTGTTTGAAGCCTATCAAGAAGGACGAAAAGCATTTAATGCGGCCACTATTCAACCGGATGTACAAAAACCGGTTGTTTGCGCTTGGTTTGATGAATTCAGTGCGCAAACATCAGAACATCAAAATATACAAAGCTTTATTAAAGCGCATGATGAATTCATCCAAAAGCGTATTACCAAGCTCAGTCAAGACAAATTGGTCTTCCGCAAAGCAAAATTACTGGAAATTGCCGCGACAACCGATTTATCACCACTCAACACCATGAGCAAGGTAATTCGGCAGGGCATGATCGCCTTGCACCAAGCCCATCACCAACAACACGTATCCGGTAAAAAAATCTCTATCGGCTTGGTACGCATAGCTAATATTAACCCTTTAGTGGCAATTGCCAGGTTGCTGTATGCCAATCCTGCGCCGGAAAACATCCGAATTCACTACTGCGTTTATCACAGCCAATACCCCCTGGCGCAACGGTCATTTATTGAAAGCAAATTAGACCAAGTCCTCAACCGCAAAGACCAAGACGTCATTTGGTGTTTTCCCGAAATCCAACACGCCTTAAACAATTATCCAGAACAAAACCAGCTTTTTGTGGTATTGGCAACGTCGGTGGCAGAAGTAGGGCGCGATCATGATTACGATTGGGCAATTGCCGAACCCAGTTCCATGCGCTCAATCATTCAAATAGCCGGACGCATACAACGGCATCGAAAGCAAACACCTGAAACCGAGAATTTTTATATTCTGGCTAAAAACCATAAGGCTTTAAAAGGTAAAGAGATTGCTTATGAAAAACCAGGATTTGAGGCTAAAAACCGAAAACTAAGTAGCCACGATTTGCATGACATTCTGGAAGAAACTCAATTTTCAGTACCGAATGCTATTCCAAGTATTCAGCGACCTAAAAAATGGAAAGAAGCACCACCCTTTTCAAACTTAGTGACATTGGAACAAATAGCGTATCGTCAAAGGTTGTTTGAATATGCCGATGATAAAGGCCCAGCCAATCTATGGTGGAAAAATCAGGTGACATGGTGTGCCGAAATCCAGCGCAAACAACCTTTTAGGGCCTCAATGCCTGATCAAGCGTACTGCCTTTATCTTGAAGAGGAAAACGATGAACCCGTTTGGCAAATCAAAAACGAGAACGCTAATCCCATTGAATATGAAACCGTAACGGATATTACAAATATTGATTTAATGCCAGCCCAAGGCAATCAACCTTGGTTTGTCTTCGATATTCAAGCCCAATACGGGCATTTGGCAGAACAGATGGGGAAGCCTTTGAAATACATCAGTTATTGTTTTGGCGAAATACGCCTGCCTGATTATGAAAATCAAATAAATGAATGGTGTTACTCCCCAATGCTTGGGGTTTTTAAAGAAATTAAATAGGAGTATTTAATGGAAAATGTACAAAAAATAATTGAAGATTTTTTTGATGAAAAAATTCAAGAGTCGATTTCAACCGGTTACGAAGAAATTCTTAAACCTATAAGGGATAGGAAAAAGAACCATCAGCACAAAGAATATTTAGAAAAATATGTTAAAGAAGAGGATATTCTTGAATCAAACCAATGGGCGCGTGAGAAACTCGATAAATTAGTAGTTCTCTTTGGCAGTGATGAAGAACTATATGAATTAATTGATAAAACGATAAATCTATATCAAGAGGCTTCTGACTCAAATGAGTTAAAAACAAATCTTGCCACGCAATTTAAAATCTTAAAAAAGGAAGTAAACAAATCCCAATTATCCGAACAAGATAAAAAGTCCTTTGAAAAAATTGAAACAGAGAAACTTCAATCGGATAAGTTTAAAAAAAATAAACGATTACTTGAACGATTGGCGCAGATTGATCCCGAAATCTCCATTGCGATGAGTGAGGCAAAAAAGGTCGCCAAAGAAAAATTTCAACGGAATACATGGATTAATAATGCGGCTCAAAAAGCCGGTGAAGTAAGCATAGAAATGACCCATATTGCTAAGCTCACCCATTCCAGCGCGAGAGCATCAAATTTCAACGCGCTAGTATTTTCCATTCAACAACCTAAAACTTTATTAATTACTGCTGGTTTTAGAGGAAAGTTACCGACTGATTTTACGAGTTCATCAGCGGGATATTTGCCGTTTGCGGAATTGTTACAACTAACTGGAAATGAAATATATACGAATCCAACAATATTAAGACCTTATGCACAGAATGATGAGCAGCTTAAAGACTGGCAAGAGCAATTCAGCCAAGCCTTTAACGAAAAAAATAAATACAGCCATATTTTGGCAAAACAGGTTTATTTTCCTTTGACTTCAGAAACCGAGTACCACTTATTAGCTCCATTGGTTTCTTCAAGTTTGGCGCAAGTTATTTATGACCGTATTTGGGAGGCACGCCGAAAAGACACACCCGTAAATAAGGCTAGAACGGAAAAAACTTTCAGTTCAGAAGTCGTTCGCTTGTTCCGTAAAACCGCCGTATTAAAAGCCACCCAAACCAACCATCAAAATGTTTCCAATTTGAATGGCAAGCGTTCTGGGCAATTAATTTTATTACCCGCCATCCCACCGCAATGGCAAACCCAAGCCAAGCCGCCTATTCACTTAAAGGTCTTATTTAACAAACAACTCGCAGACCAAGCCAGAGAACCGCTAACAGAACTGAAAAACTTGCTGTTAGCTATTAAGGCCAACAAGCTCAGTCTAAACCTACAACGCAAACAACTTATCCGCAGCCATATTACTGATATTAGTGATGTAGTGTTCGATTACGTAAGACAAATTCAAAGATTGACAGAGTATGCAGGTTGGTCGAGAGAATCGCAATTACCGGCTCATCAACAATATTGGCTAGACCCTTTAAGGCCGGATGAAGAGTTTCAAACCGCCAAAGCTACGCTGGATTGGTCATCTGATTTGGTTATCGATTTTTCCAAATGGATAAACCGGCAAATCAAACACAAACAACTCACGCTTGGCATAGCACACGAAAAACAGTGGCAAAAATTGTTTACGCCCTTGCTGCGCGAATTTAACGCACTCGCCGAAGTGGATTTAGAAGCCAGCACAATGAAGGAAGACGCATGAGCAATGCCTACATCGTTTTTGAGCGCATCAGTGTCCAGGATGCCAATTGCATTGCCGGATTTACCTATGGATTTCCGGCTATAACTCATTTTTTAGGCTTTGGTCATGCCTTGTCCAGAAAACTGTCCATCAGTCAGCAATTGACTTTACAAGGTTGCGCAGTCATTTGCCATCAGCACCAAATACATGCCTATCAGCCCAAAGAACACCGTGATTATGTTTTTACCCAAAGCAAAAACCCTCCGACAACCAGAGCCAAAGCCAAAGAAACGCCACCTATTATCGAAGAAGGCAAAATGAATATGACGGTTTCCTTAGTCATGGCTTGTCCTGATTTAAACATAAGCCGAACATCTGAAATTAACGCCCTCAAACAAACTATCCTGAATTTAGCCCATCAACACCGTTTGGCGGGCGGATCTATTCAGAATATAGCCGCTATCCATGTGATCAATCAGGATGAGCAAAAACTGCTAAGAAAGCTTAAACGCCTGCTGCTGCCTGGATTTGTATTAATGGATCGCTCTGATTTGTTGGCTAACCATTACCAAACCGTAAAACAACAGCACCCCGATGCCGAGTTAATGGATGCTTGGTTGGATTTTTCCGCATTCAAATACCAAGCTAAACCCAAACTTAAAGAGGACGAACTTGAGCCTACCGATACAACCGAAGCCGAGTGGCTACGTATGGACAAACCTGCCAAAGGTTGGTTTGTCCCCATCACCAACGGCTACAAAGCGATAAGCCCCATTTATCCAGCGGGCGACGTGGCGAACACACGCGATTCCATCACTCCTGTTTGTTTTGTTGAAGCAGCGCACAGCATAGGCGAATGGCGTAGCTTGCACCGTATCCAAAACGTTTCAGACATGCTCTGGCATTACCGTTACGAACAAGATTGGTATCTATGCCAGCAAGGCAAACAGGCGTATCCAGAAACCGCAGCAAATGAATTAGAAGACGCTGCTGACGATGATTTTAATGATGATTTTTTGAGTTCACTTAACTAGGAGAAAAACAATGACCGCAAAACAAACTAAAACGACTGCATTGACCCTGCCATCGGTACTGGCATTTAGCCGAAAACTTGAAGTTTCCGACGCGCTGATGACATCGGGTTTATGGACTGACATCGACAAATCTGACCAATGGCAACCGATTACACTGCACGAGAAAAGAAATCGTGCCACTCATAGTCAATATGGTGCAAAAGAAGAAGATAGACGAAAGCCCAATCTCTCTTGGGGCGATGATGCCACCTTGCCGCATGATACCGATACCTTGCGGGTTAAGTTTTCTTTAAAAATTTTAGGCCAGCTTGAAGAACCTACCGCTTGCAATACGCCACTGTTTGAAGAGAAAGTAGTTGAAATCGTGAAAGCTTACCGCACCGACCATCAATTTAAAGAACTGGCTACCCGTTATGCCAATAACATCGTAAATGGCCGATTTTTATGGCGCAATCGTGTTGGGGCAGAGTCTGTCGTCGTTAAGGTAAAGCATGGCGAACAAAACTGGCTATTTAACAACGCCTACGATTACAAGCTTGATGAATTTAGCCCAACACCGGCTGACGGAAACCATCCTTTCGCGCAATTGATTGCAGTGATTCAACGTGGTTTACAAGGCGATGGTTTTGAGTATTTAGAAATTACCGCATTCGCCAAACTCGGGTTAGGCCAGCATGTTTGGCCTTCACAAGAAATGGTGCTAGGTATTCCCAAAGGTGAAAAATCGAAAATATTATTTAAGTTGAATGATTGCGCCGCCATGCACTCTGAAAAAATCGGCAATGCCTTGCGGACTATCGACACTTGGTACACCGATGACGCCAATGCAAAAGCCATTGCTGTTGAGCCTTATGGTTCGGTTACATCGCGGGGAGAAGCCTACCGCATTGCAAAAAATGACTTTTATACCTTATTTCATAAATGGCTAAAAGACGGCGAGATTCCCGTCGAACAGCAGCATTATGTTATCGCTACTCTCATTCGTGGGGGTGTTTTTGGGGGGAATGAGTAAATGATCAATTATTATCAGGAACTATTGCTATTGCCCCAAGAAGAAATCCCCATTCATTTCCTCTGGTCAAAAGTCTTCCAACAAATCCATTTAGGCCTGGTTGAAATGCAGGACGAGCAAGGGAAAATACCGATTGGCGTGTCTTTTCCCGACTATGTAACCGGCGAAAAATGCAGTTTGCTGGGCGGCAAATTGCGGTTGTTTGCACAGGACGAAACCACACTCAGCCGGTTTAATGCCAACCAATGGCTGGCGCGGCTGAGTGACTATGTGCATTGCACCGGCATTCGGCCTGTGCCGGAAAAACTCACGGGTTACGCCATTTACCAACGTGAGCAACCCAAAACAAGTAACGAGCGCCTAGCCAGACGTTATGCCAAAAGACATAATGAGGACTACGACACCGCGCTGGCACGCTATAGCGACAAGGCGCATAAAAGCATAGCAACGCCTTTTATTCGTTTAAAAAGTTTGAGCGGTAATCAAGAGTTTTGCTTATGGATAAAAAAAATTGTGGTCAAAGAGCGGCGGGGGGCGACATTCAGCAGTTATGGTTTAAGTGCCGAATCCAGCGTACCGGAATTTTGACCATTTTTTTTAACGCTTTTTAAAAACATAGAGAAAACAGCCAGTTGCATAATGTGCTTTTGGGGATGGTTAAATCAGGCTAAATCCCCTGTATACTCCTATGCAACTGGCTTTGAGGCTTTTCGTGGTCAGTTCCCTGCCGCACAGGCAGCTTAGAAATAGCGAGCCGACACAACATGCTCCTGATGGACGTTCCCTGCCGCACAGGCAGCTTAGAAATTTTAAAGCGCGTAACTGCTTGACTGTAATCGGTTCCCTGCCGCACAGGCAGCTTAGAAAAAGTAGGAGAATGTTTGTCTATGGCTGGGCGGGTTCCCTGCCGCACAGGCAGCTTAGAAATCTTTGCGCTTACTGAGTAAAGCAGCGCCGAAGTTCCCTGCCGCACAGGCAGCTTAGAAAATTAAACCCTCGGCGACAGTCCAGGGCAACAGGTTCCCTGCCGCACAGGCAGCTTAGAAAGACTATCGAACCGGCTAGGGGCGAGGTGGCAAGTTCCCTGCCGCACAGGCAGCTTAGAAAAACACAAGCGGATGACGGTAACGTGCTACCAAGTTCCCTGCCGCACAGGCAGCTTAGAAAGCTGGAACAGGTGCATTGGCAGGCGCATTGGTGTTCCCTGCCGCACAGGCAGCTTAGAAAACAAAGACTTTAAATAACCAGCACTTAGCTGGGTTCCCTGCCGCACAGGCAGCTTAGAAATCGCCAATAAGCGGCAAAGAAGAACCGGCAAAGTTCCCTGCCGCACAGGCAGCTTAGAAAGGTATAGCAGACCGTTCAAAAAGCGGCTCTTGGTTCCCTGCCGCACAGGCAGCTTAGAAAAACTATCACCGTGGATTCGTCGGTGCAGGTGTGTTCCCTGCCGCACAGGCAGCTTAGAAATTGAGCCGTCCCGGCAACCTCCTTGTTTTCATGTTCCCTGCCGCACAGGCAGCTTAGAAACCGTTCCGGCAATTCAATCGCCGATGTGATGCGTTCCCTGCCGCACAGGCAGCTTAGAAAATTGGCGCGGGCGCTTGGGTTGCGGTGGATGGGTTCCCTGCCGCACAGGCAGCTTAGAAAACCTTGGGTAAGGTTTCGCGGTGGCTATGTTTGTTCCCTGCCGCACAGGCAGCTTAGAAATGTCGATAGCCTCGGTCACTGTCCATGGACCGGTTCCCTGCCGCACAGGCAGCTTAGAAAAGTATTGTCAAAACCCAAAGCGCAAGACGTTAGTTCCCTGCCGCACAGGCAGCTTAGAAAGTATGCGGCCGGGCGCATGGACAAGGCGGCTTGTTCCCTGCCGCACAGGCAGCTTAGAAATTTGGGGGATAAATAGCGTTCGGCATCCGACCGTTCCCTGCCGCACAGGCAGCTTAGAAATGGACGCGATTTTGCAAACAAGGCACTGTTTCCGTTCCCTGCCGCACAGGCAGCTTAGAAATCTGGGCTAGTCGCTGTGGCTTGCTCATTTATGTTCCCTGCCGCACAGGCAGCTTAG
The DNA here is from genome assembly GCA_030684815.1 of Methylobacter sp. Taxonomy (GTDB): domain Bacteria; phylum Pseudomonadota; class Gammaproteobacteria; order Methylococcales; family Methylomonadaceae; genus Methylobacter_A. The sequence goes on from JAUXXQ010000147.1 coordinate 28,996, forward strand.
AAATCTATCGGTACTTGGTGCCGGGGCTTGAGCCCGTTCCCTGCCGCACAGGCAGCTTAGAAAACAGAAACGATCGCAAATGAATTTCGCGAAAAGTTCCCTGCCGCACAGGCAGCTTAGAAAAGCCGCGTCCAAACGTGACCCAGCTTTTTAGGGTTCCCTGCCGCACAGGCAGCTTAGAAATGGCGCATGAAATCGACCTGATGGATTGCAGCGTTCCCTGCCGCACAGGCAGCTTAGAAAAAAAGCCAGATTAACCACGCCCACATCGTATTGTTCCCTGCCGCACAGGCAGCTTAGAAAATGCGCGTATAACTCTTTTCCATCGTCAATGTGTTCCCTGCCGCACAGGCAGCTTAGAAAATAAACAAGAGATAAATTTATGACACTCAGATGTTCCCTGCCGCACAGGCAGCTTAGAAAACATGCCAGTCGATGCGGGCGGTAATGTGCTGGTTCCCTGCCGCACAGGCAGCTTAGAAATGCATTTCAATGGCGACCGCTATCCTTTCCAGGTTCCCTGCCGCTTCATGATGCTCAGTGAGTGGGCTTCCGGTTTTAATTGCAGATAAGCCGCCCAATAAATCGGTTCTTGAGTTAAAGCCATTGTGCTCAACCTCGGCAAATTTAAAAACACCCTTGCCATCGGTTGCCATAAAAAAATCATCGGTCACTTCGGTGGCTAACACGGCTTTGACACCATAAGGCAAATGCTCAGGATAAAGCCGCGCATATTCCGTCAGTAAGGGCTGCAAATCCTTAATGTCATTGACCGCAATACGTTTTGCGATATTGGTTCCAGGCCAAGCTTTTAGCATTGTGTTGAAGGCGTCATTAAATAAAGGTGACAGTTTAGCCTGTTTTTGCGCAATAGCCCGATTAACCCCTTCCAACAAATCAGCCCCAGGATTGTAGTCAAAGCCTTTATCCGGCTGCATATCGCCATCAACCACAGCTTTATTCAAACCCGTGCCCGTACCTGAGCGCCGCTGTGCCTGTGCTTCTGACAGCGATATGACGCGGCAACGGCAACGATAGCCATTTAATAGGGCGTGGTCATTCCAGAAGGGGGGCATCAACTGGTCTAATGATGCCATGGTTGTCATTGATCGCGTCATAAGTAGGCAAGCCTATTTCTTTTAACCTTTGCATTGGAGTCCAATAGCTTTAGCTATTGGGAGTAAAACAGCTAAAGCTGTTTTACTCCCAAGTTGTTTGTTAAGAAACGTTTGAATGACTACTTATCATCAAGGGATGTGATTTTTTCGAAATCACTTTAAAGCTATGCCTGCACAACAGGCTTGCTGTGGCAAACTTGTTGCCAGGCCGGATGCTGTTGCAGTATTGTCAGTGCCGATTCCAGCAGCGCAAGGCCGGGTTCAGTCCGGTGCCAAGTCGATGCCCCGGACGGGTGCGGCAGCGGGATCGCTTCGGTGTCATGGCCGTGGAAAGTGATTTGATGGACTTTACCGATGACTTCATTGAGCTTTTTGACCGGCATCAACTGGCTAATCGCCAGTTTGCCGACCGGCAAGATTAACGCAGGTTTAAGCAAATCCATTTCCGCTTGCAGCCAGCCCGCGCAATTGCTGATTTCGGCGGGACTCGGCACACGGTCGCCGCCCTTGGGGTTTTTGCCGGGGAAACAGCGGCACACCGCTGCCATGTAAACGCGTTGGCGAAAAGCCTCCTCATCAAGCCCGATATGCCCAAACCATTTAAACAGCGTTTTACCGGCCGTCCAGGCAAAAGGTTTGCCGAAACCGCCTTCCTTATCGCCGGGCGCTTGGCCGATCAGTAAAATCGGCGTTAGCACGGGACTTCCGCTGACCACCGGCCCGATCATTTCCGGGCATTTGCGGCACTTCGACAATGCGGCGCGATGGTTGTGCATTTGTTGTTCGCAGGCCGCCATCTTAAAGATCAATCTCAATGCCGACCGGACAATGGTCTGAACCATGAATTTCCGGCAAAATAAAAGCCTGTTTGACCTTGTCGGCCAGTGTTGCGCTGGCCAGCACATAATCAATCCGCCAACCGATGTTTTTAGCCCGAGCGCCAGCCCGGTAGCTCCACCAACTATAAGCGACCGTATCAGGATGGAAATGGCGGAAAGTGTCGACCAGACCGGCATCGAGAAAACGGCTGAAACCATCGATTTCGACTTGGGTGTAGCCAGCCGATTTATTGTAATTCGGCTTAGGGCGGGCAATATCGATGTCCCGGTGCGCGACATTAAAGTCGCCGCAAGCAATCAGCGGTTTTTTGCTTTGCAATTGCTGGCAATAAGCTAAAAATTCGGCATCCCAGGTTTGGCGGTAATCCAGCCGCGCTAAAGCCTCGCCCGAATTCGGCACATACACGTCGAGCAGGAAAAAATGCTCAAACTCCGCGACGATCACGCGCCCCTCTTGATCATGCTCGGCAATGCCAATATCGCTGATGATTTGCAAAGGTGCTTGTTTGGATAAAATCGTAACCCCGGAATAGCCTTTGCGTTCGGCACAGTTGGAATAAACGTGGTAGCCGTCAATGCCTTCCAGCGTTTTGTCAATCTGTTCGGCCTGCGCCTTGGTTTCCTGCAACAGAAGGCAATCGGCATCAAGCAGCGCCAGTGTTTCGGCAAAGCCTTTGTTTTGTACAGCGCGGATGCCGTTGACATTCCAAGAAATTATTTTCATGCGGTATTCCTTTTGTTTGTTAGCAGATAGGATTGTACCAGTAAAAAGATTATCACCACGGAGGGCACGAAGTTTCATTCTTCGCGCCCTCCGTGGTGAATAAAATGCTTTCTTGTTGGTTTAAGGGCCTTGATGTTGCCTGCAGGTAATGAGAAATCGCCTTATTTGAATTTTCCGAATTACGTAATAACGCCTATTGATTGGATAAATTGTACAAATTACCCTATGGCTGTTTGCATAATATCCGACGCAAGGCCTTTAAGTTGGCTACCAACTTAAGCAGGGACAAACTGGGAACGCCAAGCCCCAGCTTGGCGCGAACACTCGCCAAGCTGGGGCTTGGCGTTCCCGGCCACCCATTTAAAACTGTCCCGGCTTAAGTGGGTAGCCTTTAAATTTAAGCTCAAAGCAACACCCGAAGTTAGCCAACAACTCGCTAACTTTGCCGGTGGAAGCCGCTTTGTCTGGAATAATGCACTGGCGTTAGGCCATTTCCGAGAAATAACATCCCTTGATGATCATGATCTATAAAAAATAGAGTCCACGCTTAGCACAAAATTTTCGTGCTAAGCGTGGAAAATCTTTGGTATGTCTTTTTCAGAAAATAGCCTTAGTGAAAACGCCGACCTTGTTGGTGCAATCAATGTGCTGGCTAAAGGCCATGTGCTTTTAGCGGGAAACCAACCGTCGGGCTGACGGGGCTAGTCTGTGAAGTGAACGGTGCAGTAAGGCCGTCATCAGCAGAAACCAGTGGGCAGTAGCGATACATACTAGGCTGTCGAAATCGAAGTAAATAAAATAGAAATATACATCAATTCAATATATTACAAATCTTGATCCACTTAAAAACGCCTAAAAACAGCGTATTCAAAGTGCATTTACAGCTAACAATCAATAAGTTAGACAAAGTT
>JAUXXQ010000100.1 GCA_030684815.1 Methylobacter sp.
TTGTTTAATACTGACTTTCCAGACCTATTTTTATGGGTGCTTGATAAGATGGGGGAGTTACCCTTGCCTCGAAAAGGCCGTGAGCGACTGAATTCTAACTCATTGAAGTTACTGGATGTCCCGTCTTAAGTTGGTAGCCAACAATTGAGCGCAACCAAGTACACTCAGGTTTCGTTCTTTTGAGAACTTTAAAGCGTCTTCGACGTTTAATGGCCGAGCACCCAGCCATTTAAAAAAGGCTATTACATCAGGGTGTATAGTCATGATTAAATGCGGTACATGTGGCAAATCCCGACATAAAACCTCATAATCTGCGTAGTTCAGCCATTCAGGGGGCAGGCAAATATCTACGGGGTTTACTGATTGCAGTCCAGCCAAAGATAATCCTGTTATTTCAAAACTAGCTAATAAGGCCTCACGTAAATATTTGCGAAAGCGTCCCTCAGTAGGTGTATCTATACAGAATGTGGAAAAAATCCCATGAAGCGTTTTATCTTTTAAGGCTTGACGAATAAGATCCGCTAATAAATATGAACAGCGTTTAAAAGTAGCTACGGATAAACTATCCATATCGATGCTTTTGCGAGATGGATCAGTGCTAAAATCGCCATTAATTTTAAGTAATGCTCCTGAAAACTCGGTAGTAGGCAAAAAAGCATGAATGACGGCTTGTTCCTTTTCCGTTGGAATGATGAGTTCATCACGAATACGAAACGCAATTTTTTCACACCCATCTGCTACACCAACAATTAACCAGCTATTATCTTTGCCATTGTCGCCAATACTTTCTAGGGTATAGCCGTCATTGCGTAGTGTTGCCGAGCGCTTAAATAGTTTTGATATTCCAGGCAAATCAATTTTAACTTGACGAATGTTATTGAGAAAAAGTAAAGCGCTCTCTTCGAAAGATTCAGCTTCACTACTTAAAATACGCAGATCGAGACCTGACATAATAAAAACTGTAGAAATAGCTTCTTGGTCTATCAGTTCTTTGGCTATTGCAACAGAAGCATCTGTCTTGGCTAAAGGATGCGGAATACGAATAAGCGGAATGTCCTGATTTGAGCTTAATTCACTTTTGGTAATTGATTTAGAAAACCGAAAATGATATTCGCCGGATATGACATCAATTTCAGTCGCAATTCCAGCTACTGATTTAAAGCCAATGCCTCGATAACCAACTGTTCCGGTACCTCGCTGTTTATTAGATGAGCCACTTCTACACAAAGCTTGAATATCATCGGAGGTAAAAGTACGTCCATTGTTTGCAACGATAAGCTTATCTTCATGTAATTGGATTATAAAATCTTTTGCTCCTGCATCATCTGCATTCTGTAGTAGTTCAATAAAAGCTCTAGCACGATAACTTTCCGCAATGTATAGCTCTACTTTGGCTAAGTCAGCGAACAGGGTTGGTGCAACTTTTGCCTCATCAATAAAGGATTGACGAATATTTTCTATTTTTATCATGCAATTACAACGTCTTTTATTGTGTAGTGTTGATTATTAATGTCAAAGATTAAAACAAGCCTTATATTTTAACTGGGGCACGGACAAAGGAACAATTAAAAACTTGAACATCGGTGCTGTTTCCCCCAAACCTATGCAAAAAACCAAAGTTGTACCTATTCCCACTAACCTACCTCAACCAACACAAGCTGCTGTGACAAAGCATAGCGCAGTGCTACTTTTGGATCATCAAAAGCAATATCAACTTGGTCGCCGGTTTCTACTGACTCAACGTAGAACAAAGCGTGATCTTCTATGATTATTACCCGCGTAAACTGCTTTAAACCAGTGATCATTTACCTAGATACAAGGTGAAATTCACAATGTAACGCAGACTCCTATAAGCATATCCTTACAAACATGTAAGTAATTGTCTATTTCAGACTAAATATTCCCTGTTAATTTCCGATCGATAAACAACGGCTAAAAAGCTTCAACTACCTAAAAGTTAGTCCTTCAACAAGATCGCTTCAAGGTAGTCAACCACAGCAAAGGTTATTTTGCCTTCCGCAGCTAACCAACCGATACTTCGCTGAATGACGTCTTCTTGTTCAGGAATAGCGTTAACTAACTTTACTATCGACGTAGTTCCTTGTTCAGACAAGTAATGCCAAACTGCCCCAGCAGTTAAGCCTATACGTTCATGCATAGTGATTGCTGGAACCGAGACTACAGGTTCAGTACTCACTACCGGTGCTTTTTTAACCGGCTTTGGTTTTACATTAGTTTTAGCTGTCGATGTTTCTAGGCTGACTTCTGCTGCAACCGCTACGACAGGCTGTTCTTTGGTTACGAGTGTTGTGCCTGACTTTTCTTTTACAGCTTTTTTAACAACTTCAGGCTGTTTAGTGGCTTTAGCGCTAGTTGCTGTTTTAGTGGTTGAAGAAGATGTTTTATCGGTGGTTTTTTTCATGATGGAGTAGGGAAATAGTTAAGGTAGGGGCTAAGCCAAAGCAGCCTGAAATAGTCAGCAGCTAAACTTAACGCAATGGAAGCAATCAAGCCCAATGTTAAGCCCCGCTAAACGACTATCTGGCTTAAGTTTAGCCGATCAAAAACTCGTTCTGGTCACGACCTGCATTGATTAATTCAACCAGCCATTTTGGTTTCATTCCTCTACCGGTCCATGTTTTTGAAGGATCATCAGGATGCTGGTACTTTATCGCAACTTTTGCCGATACTTTCTTACTGGCTGCTTTATCACTATTCTCATGAATCTCAACAGTGGCGCCAATAGAATCTGCAAGTTCCCTGATTTGTGCGACAACTTCTTTATGCTTATTACGCTGAGAAATCTTTAGCTGAGTTTGTGCATTTGCAATGAGCTGTTGTAACTCTTCTAGGGTTTTATCTTGTAAGTCTGTCATAAGTATAAGGTATGTGTGAATAGTTAAGGTTAAAGCTTTGATTATACTGTAACCTTTCAGACTAGCCATTGAAAAAATAAGAAAGTTTGGCAAAAAACTACAAAATGACACGAAAGCGAAATCTGTACCCTAAACGCTGGCTATAATCGGTTATAATTGCTCTATTTTAAATAAGGATAACAAGTGGTTAAGTCCGAATTAGTACGCGTATTGAGCACCAAACAACCAGACATGGACGCCAGGGATGTCGAGTTGGCGATCAACTGTATGCTCGAACAGATGAGTACCGCTTTAGAACAAGGCGAGCGCATCGAAATTAGGGGCTTTGGTAGCTTCAGCTTGCACCATATACCGGCTCGAACTACCCGTAACCCAAAAACTGGGGCGGCAGTACAGTCACCGGCCAAAGTGACTATTCACTTCAAACCCGGCAAAGAAACGAGAAACAGAGTGAATGCTACACATGGCAAATGCAAAATTCTCGACTGATGCGGTCTACAAACGGGTCTGTAATGCCTTGCTTGGCGCTCAGTATCAGCCCGGGGTCATTACTTATGTTAATTGGTTTTAACAAAAGTGATAGTGGTCTGCGCACCATCGTATGTATTTGAATATGCTATACTTTATTGGATAAAGCCAGCAGGATTGGGCATGGTTCAAAGTAGAGTAGCAGTTTTCGCTATAAATTTTTATTACGTAAGCTCTCAAATTGAGATACGGAGTAGCCTGATTAAAATGCGGGTAGGATTGCTTGCGTCTGTATTACCCAAAAATGGCTGTTTTTGGGCATGGTTCAAATTCCCAAAACGTTACGCGGTAACGCATGTAAAATGCCACAATTGTGATATAAAATGGGAATAGAGGGAATGGCAAAAAGTAGTAAAGAACGGCAACAAAATTACCGCGATCGTCAACGTCTTGGTAATGCCGATCGAAGACTGAATTTGTGGATAAGTTCTCAGTCATACTGTGCCTTAGA
>JAUXXQ010000102.1 GCA_030684815.1 Methylobacter sp.
TACCTTTGGGGCTCAAGTTACCGCTGCCCTGATGCTGCACAAGGGAAACTCTATGCGTTTAAGGATTGGTGGGCGCATACCCCAGAACAAGAAAAAGGGCCTGGTTCAAAAATGACGTATTTTGGGTAACACAGGCAATAGGCTATTATTGCCCATCCACCCATAGGGTCAAGGTAAGGATTCTTGCGATTTTGGGCAATAGTAACCATGCTCATGTGCGAAAACCATATAGTTCGTAGTTTCCGTATAGCACAACATAGCGACAGGGTTTTTCGTACACTTTTAAGTACGATTTGGGTGGCAACAATGGCGCTTTATCTAATCAACCGAAAAACAACTGTTTTCCGTCACTTTATAGGTCGTTAAGTCTCCGAGTCTGTATGCCTCCCCCGGTTTTGCATGCTCTCCTTATTCATTAAAATCTTGGGGTGTTGCACTTCACTTTTGAATCCGCCCAATCTTTAACATCCTATTTATTGGACAATATAAAAGGAATAATTTTCAATGACTGAATCAATACTTCAATCCTACCTTAACGAACAGCACATCAAAACTGATGTCCAAGACAACATTGATAGCCTGAATAAGGCAGTGAACGAAGTTAAAAAATACCTAACAAGAAGAAAGATAAAGTCCGATATCATCCCCACTACCTTAGTGGCGCTGGACCCGAAGGTGAAAGACATCGACCCGGTGGTGCAGCAGGTGGAAACGATGATCATCAAAAAGTGGCCTACTTTTAAAAACAGTGTGACTGCCACCATGGATACATCCACCACCTACGTACGGGCAGTGATCCTAGAATCGCTGAGCCAACTATCGAAAGACGATGCGGCTACGGCAGCGCTGGTCTGGCTGACAGCCCGCGATGTGATCGAGCATTACCAGCTTGATTTGGAAGAGAACGTGATCAGAGGGCTTTTACAGGAGTTAGCCGACCGAACGGAGGAAAATGGACGGGCCGCATGGGGAATCAGTCATAAACTTCAGACTAATAAATTTAAAGAAGCTGAGATTTCCATTTCAGCAGTAAACGCGGCTCAAATTGATGGAGAAGCTCTAAAGGTACATTTACTCGATGCGATGGTCCACGCTGCATGGAGTCAACAAGCTGGAGGAGGAAAGAACCCTCATTCTCAAGGTCAAAACAATTGGTCATGGCCTCAGTTTATGGCTGAACATTCAGCTACGGGAATTACTGAAGTTGTGAACTCCGCCTTATCCCAACAAGCCAAGTCCCTTTCCTCTATTTCTACCTCCATCCAAAAGAGCTTGGACGCTTACTTTGCCCAGCTTCAACCTTTTTTTGAAGGCCTGAATACTTCCTTCGCCAACAGCATCACTGCCAACAACAAGCGCAGTGAGCTCCTCTGGTGGAAAGAATCATTGTATTCCCGTTCGCTGAACGCCAGCTACCGCAGCCTAAACCCAATGAATACAGCCGTTTGCATGGCGCTCGACCTGGCCGAAGAAGTAGGTGCTATTTCCCCGGAAAGTGTGGATTACCTGCTGAGGGAAACCCTGAAAGACGTGCATGGTGAACAAGCGGAGGAAGAACGTCTGCTCACCGACTGGCTAATGGACAGCGGCAGCCTGCATGGGGACATTCAATTAGCGTTGAAAGAACGTGCTGCTGGAGGAGACGAACGTAAGCCCTTTCTTAACGCATGGGCCAATGTCGTCCAATCGGGTGATACCACCGACTTTTTTACCGAAACGGGTATCGACAAAACAGCCAAACTGACTGCATCCGATCTGGCAGTGTGGTTGTTTCACGGGTTGCAAGCGCAAAAACTGGTAATTGATAACTAAGGCAGGATATGGCAAAGCGAAGATGTAACAAAGATGGCTGCTATGCTCCTGATGATTTTTGTCTGGAACTAGCTGGCCCACTGCACGAGCAATGTCAGTTTTTCGAAAAAGCAGGAGCCGCAGAAGCACCGGCAAAAGCTGTAAAAAGGTCGGCTGTGGCTACGTCTATTCCTTGGACGGGAGAATGGTTGCGGCCCGATCAGCTCGACCTTTTGACGCACCGAGGTACGCCCAGGATCATCGGTTTGGTTGGATCGTCCGGGGCAGGAAAAACCACCTATCTCGCCATGCTGTACTCGCTCTTGTTCAACGGTAAACGCATCGAAAACTGGGAGTTTGCGGGAAGCTATACGTTGAACGGGTGGGAATTGCAGGCGAAAACGTTGCAAATTCAAGAAGATGGTTCGATTCGAAATCCTGATGCTACGCCTTCTGACAAGGATTTTTACAGCCTCTACCACCTGGCGCTGCGCCACGATGGTTTTTTACACGATATTTTGTTTGCTGACTCATCAGGCGAAGTATTTTCAAAATGGGCGGATAACGTGAACGACCCTGCTGCTGAAAATGCCCGCTGGATCTATGACAACGCCCATGCATTCCTGTTCTTTGTGGACTGCGAGGCAATTATCGAGCAGCGGGGCAGGGCGAAGCGTGACATCGTTCAATTAGCCGTACAAGTTAAAAGAGAGCTGCGGGGCAGACCGGTGGTGATCGTTTGGTCGAAAGCTGACTTGGCTGTGCAGATGCGTGAAAATATTGTGGAGGCTATTAGACGAAGCCTGTCCGAAACCTTTCCAGGAGCTGTATCACTGGAGATCAGCAATTATTCGAAATCCGATTCCGATCAGCTTTGCCATATCAATAATTTAGGCGTAGCACTAACAGTGCTCGACCAACTAGCCAACCCGCAGTCTCTGCACATCTCACCCGCAGACATTCGAACAGATGATTTTTTCTTTTTGTACCGAGGCAGCTATGGCAACAAATAATGAGATATTGATCATTGGACCTCCCAAATCGGGGAAAACCACCTTTCTGGCTCAATTATATGGTCGCCTGATTGATAAAAAAGGGAAGCTACTATTGGCTTCCGCACCTGAAAACATCGATGGTATCAAAAGTGCCTACGATCGATTAGCTGAAGGGGAAGAAACGGAATCGACTCCTTCTACCGATAACCTGGAGGTAAAAATCCCGGTCATTCATGAAGGGCAGGAATTTGTGTTGCATTGCAAAGATTATGGTGGGGAGCAGGTACGCGACCTTGTGGCCCTGATGGAATACGACAAAACGTGGATTGATCGGGCAAAAACAAACGACCGATGGGTCCTATTCATTCGCCCGTCGGAAATTGAACACCGCTTCGATTTAAGCAAGAAGGGGTATGCTGTAAAAGATCAGAAAGAAACGAATGCCCAAAACTCCGGCACATCCGATCAATCCCAATTCGTCGAGCTGGTGCAAGTGCTTCTGCACGCACGCGGCACAGGCATGAAAGACCCCATTGATACCCCCAGGTTGCTCATTGCATTAACCTGCTGGGACGAGCTGAGTACCGATTCTACGCCGGAAGAAATTTTGCAGCAGAAGATGCCGCTATTCGCCTATTTTATTGCCGCCAACTGGTTGGCAGGAGCCTTTATGATCATTGGAGTATCCGCGCAGGAATTCCCGCTGAAAACTGATGAGGCCCGCGACAAATACCTGGACGAGATGCCTCAAAATTTCGGCTATCTGGTGCTGGACGACAATCCGAAGGAAAAAGACCTAACCCGCCTCATCGAAAAAGCCCTGATCCTATGATAATTATCCACCAGGCCATATACGGAGAAGTGCATGGTAAAACCTCGGGACACGCTCTGCTTGCCGCATCTGATGAAAAAAACGAGCTGTTTAGACGGGTAAGCGGCTATACCGATTTAGCCGACCGACCTGCAGGAGGGATTTTGTCCAGCCCCGTGGTGCGTGGTTTCTTTGCCGAAGATCATTTTTTGCTGATTAAAACATTTCCCGATAAAAGTCCTGGGCTGCGTTCTGGGAGGGTGTTTTCGCACGCCCTTTTCATACCAAAAGCTGACCTGCACCGAGTTCGCGGCCTCAGCAACCTGTTTCAATATCACCTGCCCGACATTCAAAAAGAAGCAAAAATGTACTCACTGGAATACCTCTCGCAGGACGCTATGACGATAACTGGAACAGTGGATGGAAGGGAAGCAGCCGCCATCAATGCCTTGCTGGAAATACAGTCATTTGTTTGGTTGGGGGAGGAAGGCTTCTGGGAATGGGTGGCCCGAATCTGGCCCAAGTTACCGGCCAAAGTAAAGCACATGCTAAAAATCGGAGCGGCATTCGGTCCTTCTTATGTTAATAAAGAATACCTCAACCTACTCTATATTCCCGAAGACACTAAAACCCTGTGGGAACGGCATTCCTTTCGTGTACTTGGTGTGGATGAATTACAGACCCTGCGATCCTCAGCCGCAAACTGGTTGGTAGGAGATGCTAAAAAGGCTGCCCCCTTTGAAACCTTGCTCAATGATTTTGCTCCGATAATTGACTCCATAGAAACGGTCAACCGGCTTGAGGATTATGGTAAGGCCTACCACCAAATCGACAAGGATCCTGGGCTTAACTACTTGTTGGTATTTGCCCATTTTATTACTCAGATTAGTCCCAATGAAAGGGTTGGCATCAAAGGCAAAAGCAGGCTGATGACCGCTATTCTCCAAGCTATTCCCAATGCGCCGGTAAATATGTTCATGGCTCTCATATACCAAAGCTGGAAAGGATTCCCGGATGCAATAACTTTTGTTTCTGGTGCGGTACTTAATTGGCTCACCAACCATCTTCTTCAAGGAAGACAAGCAAAAGAGTGCGGTGCTGTGCTGGTAAAAGCACTTGAAGCTGAAACGAAAAACTGGTGGGTCAACAGTGTTTTGGACTATGCAAATAACCGATTGAAAAAACGACAGTCCAGCGATGCCCCCATTTTGTGGCAATGGATGAAAAATGAACCTGCGTTGATCGTTAGGCACACTTCCTGGTTGCCGGATGATGCTGAGTACGAGCTGACCGAAAAAATCCCAACGCTGGAAACAGCAGTTGCCGAAGCGGTTCTGCACATGGCCGAACAAAAAGGTTGGCTTGCGCTACACGCGAAAGTGGCTGCGCAGTGTTATTCTGCTGAAAAAGCTATCGAAGCCCAGTTGCGTATCGACACTGATCAAGATCATACCGTAGCGCTAGAAACCTTGTCTGAATGCATCAGCGAAAACTCTTTTGTGCCTGTAGCAGCCAGTCATACCGATGCCCGCTTGCACCGCATCGCTGGAAAATTTATTGCTAAAAACAGCCAGTTGCTGAAAGGCATCGACATTACCAGCGAAGGTTGGCAGAAGTGCTGGAAAGTAGCCATTGAACAAGGCAGTGATGTGTGGTCGGGCATTTCTAACCCACAGCACACCCTGTTCGAAATTCTCGATCACCTGCTGGCTGGAAATCCGTTTAGCGGAACTCTGCTAGATGCCATAAGCATTGGAAAGTATAGCAACCTGAAAGACTATCCCCAGCGGGCGTCCATCTGGCATGCGCTTCCAGAGAATACACGTGCCAGCTTCTTTACCGCAACGCTTCTCGAGCTATTCGATGACCTAGCCACCAGTAAATTAAGCTTCAACGACCTCGAAGCTGAGTTTAAAAACGGAGTGCAATCGCAGAATGTGCAACAGCATGTTATCAGCAGCAAAACCATTCCGCTCACCAAGAAACTGCGGCTGCTCGATATACTGCCTGGTTTGGGATACTATCACGCACAGCAGTTGATACGGAACAATCACTTTTCACCAGCAGAAGCGGAAGAATTTGGTCAGCTTGTTTCTAAAAACAGATGGGAAACGGTAGCTGATGATCTGTACAATTGTCGATCTCATAGAAAGGACTTAGTACCAGCCTTAATGCAATGTAGCCACTTACTTGGGTTTTTGCAACGCCTCAAACTTTCAGCAAGCGGGTTAAAACGAGATGCTATCAGCTCAGAGGAATGGTGGAATGAATTTTTGGAAACTGCGTGTATGTTGTTCCCAAGCGGACCCGAGCAAAATGGATTGTGGATTAGTGCAGAAGGTGACTTGTCACAACTTTGCCAAACCGGCACTGGTCGGCACAAGTGGAGCCTTGCTGTTCAAATATTGCGTAACAATGGAAAGCCAACAACAAAAAAACTGCTAAGTAAGATGCGTAAAACATTTCCTGGCAACGAAACGCTCAAAACCCTACAAGAGACATTATGATCAAACCCATCCTTATACTCACCGCTCTGGAAGTGGAGCGCCTGGCAATCGAGCAGTATTTAAAAAACACTGAGCCGGTAGCACACCCCGCAACCGGCACCGACTACACCAAAGGCACCTACCGCTGCAACGGTGAAACCCTTGAAGTGATCGTTGCCCGTACCGATCAAACCAATGTGAATGCCGCCATCGAAACTGAACGCGCTATCGCCCATTTTGATCCCGAATACACCTTTTTTGCAGGTGTGGCCGGTGGGTTGAAGGACGTAAAAGTCGGAGACATTGTCATTGGTCGGGATATCTACGGTTACGAGCGCGGAAAGGCCGAAAAAAACAATTTTAAACCCCGGCCACAATTTGGCGCTTCCACTTATGCGCTGGAGCAGTTGGCTGGTCAGTATGCAAAAAGCGAAGCCTGGAAACAAACAACTGAGAAGCTACTGAACCCGGAATTTGCTCCCGTCATCAGTACTTACACCGGTACCATTGCTTCTGGTGAAAAGGTAGATTCTTCTATTGATTCAGAACTTCATCAATTCCTGAAACAAAACGCCAGCCATGCCCTCGCCATCGAAATGGAAGGCCTCGGCTTTCTGGAGGTATGCCGCATGCGTCCGCTCGTCAAAACCCTGCTACTTCGCGGAATTTCCGATCTTGTGCAAGATAAAGGGCAAATGGACAGCAAGGGCTCCCAGCCATACGCTTCGGCCAACGTAGCTGCCTTCCTGTTTGGTCTACTGGAGCAACTGGATTTTTCAGATGCCACAACCGAACGCACCCGAGAGCAAAAACTAGTTGAAATTATGTGTAAGCTTTATCCAGGAGGATTGCGAGATAATCAAATATGGATAGCTGCTGGTGGAGATTTGTCTTTAATAAATCTAGGCCAATCAGGTAAAGGTCAATGGGTCGAAGCTATTAGAACTTTGAAGTTAGGTGGAGGGGGTAATATAAATATCGATAGTTTGATTGAAACTGTTGCAGAAGAGTATGGAGATAACAAAGATGTTAAGGAAATACTCTCTGTACATGACAAAAAACGTAACCTATTGAAATAGAAAACAGTATCCCTATATCCAGTTTTTTTTGCCAAGGTGGAAACCGGATATGCAGCAAATAGAGCAACTCTTGACAGAACTCAACCAAACATTCAACTGGAATAAAGCAAGAATGGACTGCTTTGCCGGTATGTTAATAGCCCTGCTCAAGCTGAGAAGCATCAATCTGAATGAATTGGCCAGTGCCTTTCCCGACGGGCATGGTTCAAATTCCCAAAACGTTACGCGGTAACGCATGTAAAATGCCACCATTGTGATATAAAATGGGAATAGAGGGAATGGCAAAAAGTAGTAAAGAACGGCAACAAAATTACCGCGATCGTCAACGTCTTGGTAATGCCGATCGAAGACTGAATTTGTGGATAAGTTCTCAGTCATACTGTGCCTTAGA
>JAUXXQ010000124.1 GCA_030684815.1 Methylobacter sp.
GCTAAAGCAAGGGGATTCCTGATTGCTCAGGAGTGAGTATGTATCGCTACTGCCCACTGGTTTCTGCTGCTGACGGCATTACTGCACCGTTCACTTCACAGACTAGCCCCGTCAGCCCGACGGTTGTTTTATACTTTTTAAGCGGTTATTCAAGGCCTCACACTTGTTGCTTGGTTATCGCTGAAAGTGAATATAAATTAGTATAATCAACCTAAGGCGATTTACTGAAAAAGATATATCAAAAATCGTCCACGCTTAGCACGAAAAAACACGAAAAGCTCGTGGCTTTCGTGCTAAGCGTTGACTCTATTTTTTACAGACCCTGATCATTAGGGGATGTTATTTCTCGGAAATCGTCCAACAACTTGAATACCGAGTGCATAGGAGATCCCCTTGAAAAAAATTTTAGCATTAATAGTGATAAGCCTGTTTATCAATTGCGCTGTCGCCGCCAACACAATTGAAATAATCCCCTTAACCCATCGGCCGGCGTCCGAACTCTTGCCGTTGCTGGCCCCATTATTGGGCAACACCGCGCAGCTGATTGATAACGGCTCCAGCTTGTTGGTCAAAACCACACCTGACCGGCTGGCTGAAATCAAGACGATTGTCAGGCAATTGGATATACGCCAGAGCAACTTGCTCATCACTGTCGTGCAGAGCCGACAAGCGACTGCCGATGAACTCAATGCCGCCGCCAATATCCGGCTGAATATCCAGGCCGATGCCCCGGCACGATCCAGCGCCGGAATGCGCGGTTATGTTTACCGAACCCAAGATAAACAAGCCGATGAAAACACCCAAACTATCCGAACCCTAGAAGGTGTCCCTGCTTATATCAAAGCCGGTAACATTTACACGCAGCAAAATTTCTCCGTCTATGGTTACCCCGGAACCAGCGACCTGACCGAGGCGACCACCGGTTTTTCCGTGACGCCGCAATTGGTCGGCCAACAGGTAGTCCTTAGCGTTACCCCTTGGTCGGACAAAATGAACCGGCAAGGGCAAATCGAAACGCAAAATGCGCAGTCAACCCTCCGAATCAATCTCGGCGAATGGGTGGAACTGGGCGGAACTGGCGAAATCCGCAGCAGCAGCCCACAAGCCAATAGACGCCAAACCGCCGACAAACGGATACGTATATTGGTTAAAGTTGACCGGGTCGATTAGCCGTTTGGCCGACCGAAAGGTTGGTGAAAGGTTAGTGAAAGGTAGTATCGATACAATACTATCTCAGTATGCCTTAACCGGCATTTTTTTAATGTCAGCCCCCCGCACTTTTAACCATGGTCTTAAACAATTTCAGCAATACATTACCCAAGAACACAAGGACTAACATACCCCTCCAACAAGGAAATCACCGATGATTTTGCAGCGATTAAAGCTCTTCAATACCTTTTTTGACAGCCGCTGGGAAGACTTGACCCGCGACACTTGGATACAAACCACCTACCGCGATTTTAGCGCTGGACTGATTGTCGCGCTGACTGCGATCCCCATGGCCATGGGTTTTTCCATGGCCATGGGGCTACGGCCGGAGCAAGGCATCATTGCCGGCGCGCTGGCCTGTGCGGTCGGCAGAACCTGGGGTGGTTCAAAATATCAGGTTTACGGCCCTACCGCCGCTTTTATCCCGTTAATTGCCGGACTGATGGCCAAATACGGCGCAGTCGGCGGCGGCACACCGCAGGAAGCCCACGGTTTCTTGGTGCTGGTGTCGATCATCGCTGGTGTGGTGTTGATGCTGATGGGGGTATTCGGTCTGGGCAAATACGCAAAACTGGTGCCCAATTCCATCGTTGTCGGTTTTACCGTCGGTATCGCGGTGGTCATCGCGCTGACCAACCTCAAGGATATTTTGGGATTAAAAGACATCAAAGACCTGCTCGGCCAGAATGACGGCGTCGGAAGTGGCTTTTTTGACGCTATTTTGCAGGCCTTCGCCCATATTGACATGATCAATGGCTGGGCTGTCGTGATAGGTCTGGGCACCTTTGCGCTAACCAAATATTTGTTGCGCGTTTCAATATTTATTCCGGCACCGTTAATCGCGATTGCCACCTCCACCCTTGTGACCGCGACCTTGTTGGGCGATAAAGGCATCATGCTGGTCGGCGACATTTACGGCTCAATCCCGAATAACTTTTTCGTCTTTACCCCGCCGATTATGCCTGCGATGACCTCGGGCGTGATGATTGATATTGTCTACTTTGTATTGGCTATCGTGTTCGTGTCCGGTGTCGAAAGTTTGCTGTGTTCGTCGATGGCCGACCGCCTTGCCGATAACCGTAAAACCCCGTTCAATCCTGACAAAGAATTCTGGGGTCAGGGTTTGGTACAGATTATTGTGCCGCTGGTCAACGGCTTTCCCTGCACCGGCGCACTGGCCAGAACGGCCACCAGTATTAAAGCGGGGGCTGTTACGCCGTTGGCAGGCTATTTCAAAGCGATTTTGAAACTGGCTTTGGCTTATTACATCGCCAGTTATCTGGAAATGGTGCCGATGGCTTGTATCGGCGGCATTTTGCTGTGGGTAGCGACCAACATGTTCAAACCGGCTGAAATTAAAGAAGTCCTAGCACACAACAAATTCCATGCCGGTTTAATGACTTATACCGCCGTGATGGTGCCGATGACCGACTTTTTGACCGGCGTACTGTCAGCCTTGATTATTTATGCGCTGTTGTTCAAATTCCTCGACAAACCGGTTAAACACGCTACCGAACATGAACTGGAAACAATCACCAAAACCCAAGCCATCATTGCCTCGGATGGCCGCTTTAATAATGTGACCGTGCCGTTGGCGATGACCGATGAAGATGCCGAATTGCTGCATTATGCGGCTAATCTGGCCAGACACCAGATCGCCCAGCAATTTACCTTCGTGCATGTGATTCCGCCGCAGCAACAAGCTATCCAGCCGAAACAGGAGGCGTCGATCAAACAGCGCATTCGTGATGAGGTCGACAAATATTTCGACACCCCCATTGAAGCACTGACCTTAAATAGCCACGTCATGAGCGGTGCCTCGCGTCTCGACAAGCTGATTGAATATACCGTGACCTCAAATTCAGACTTGATTCTGCTCGGGCACCGTAAAAACCGGACGGGGCAGCGCTCGTTAGGCCGCCGCCTAGCGATGATCACTAAAGCCTCGGTGTGGATGATCCCTGAAGGCACAGCCCGCGACATCAAACGGATTGTGGCTCCGGTTGATTTTTCCAAAGCGTCCGCCGACAGCTTATCGCAGGCAACTGCGCTGGCTAAGTTACACGGTTTGACCGAAGTGACGGCGCTGCATGTGTATTTTGATGACTCAACAATACGTTATGAGGAGCATGTGGACGAAGTCAAATGGCATGAACAACATGCTTTTGAGGCATTTTTGGCGGGCATTGAAACCCACGGCATCACAGTAAAACCTGAATTTGTCGAGAGCAGCATTCCGGCCAACGCGATCTTACGTAAAGCCAAAGAGCTTGAAGCAGACCTGATAGTCATGAGCACCCGTGGGCGCAGCAATGCCGCGACCATTCTGCTCGGCAGCGCGACGTCGCAAACCATGATGGACTCACCGATCCCCGTTATTGCGGTCAAGCATGTCGGCGACCATTTAGGTTTGCTCGATGCCCTGATTGCCAGCCGGTTCTGGGATCGTCCCGATCCAAAAACCAACTAAAGCCGTACCCTACAAACCGTCCTGCGTCCTCAACGCAGGACGGTTTTTTTATGCCCTCTACAGGTTGCCTTGAAATGCCATGAACACTAACATTTTCAACAATATCCCAACCCAATTACCGGAAGAGCTGTTCCAATCTCTGTTAAAACGGGGCGGCCTTCATATCGAACGCATTGTGTCCCAAGGCCACGTGACGCCAGCCGGGCAATGGTACGATCAGACGAGTGATGAATGGGTGCTACTGCTTCAAGGACAGGCGCTTATTGTTTACCCGGATCATCAAAGCATCCGCTTAATGCCCGGTGATTATCTGCTGATTCCGGCACACAAACGGCATCGGGTCGAATGGACACAGCCGGATGTTGACACTATTTGGCTGGCGGTGCATTTGCCCGCTTGATTTCAGCCAGCACCTTGGCCAATAAATCGTTTTGTCCGGTCTGGAAGTTTGCCGCATCGGTTTCCCGGCGCAACCAGGTAAACTGGCGTTTGGCCAGTTGCCGGGTGGCGATGATGGCTTTTTCGGTTAGGGTTTCAATCCCGTATTCGCCTTGCAGATAAGACCAGGCCTGACGATAGCCGACTGCCCTGATGGACGGCATTTTTTCGCTCAAATCGCCGCGTTGATATAACGCTTCCACTTCCTCGATAAAACCTTGTTCCAGCATGTTCCTAAACCGCTGCGCGATGATGTCATGCAATAGGGCGCGATCTGGCGGAGCGATAATCAACTTGATGCGTTGATAGGGAATGTCTTGCGCCTGCGCAGCGCTGAAAAAAGACGTTAACGGCTGGCCGCTAATGGCGTAGACCTCAAGTGCGCGTTGAACGCGTTGCGGGTCGTTGGGATGAATCCGCGCCGCCGACTCGGGGTCAACCTCAGCTAAGCGCCGATGCAACGCTTCTTTGCCCAGTTGTTCCAAATCCTGCTCAAGTTGTGCCCGGATGGCCGGGTCTGCTTCGGGCAATAGCGCAAGCCCGCTGTTCAGGACATTAAAATAGAGCATGGTGCCGCCGACCAAAATCGGCATTTTGCCGCGCCGGGTTATGTCATCCATCAACGCCAGTGCCTGTTTCCTGAACTGACCGGTGGAAAACGTATCTGCCGGGTCGAGAATGTCGATCAAATGATGGGCAATGCCGCCGCGCTCGTCCAATGCAGGTTTGGCGGTGCCTATGTCCATGCCTTTAAACACCAGAGCCGAATCGACGCTGATGATTTCGCCGTTAAGCGCTTGGGCGAGTTGTACCGATAGTGCGGTTTTACCTGAAGCGGTAGGCCCCATCAAAAAGATGGCAGGCGAATTGGCGTGTTTTTTCATAAGTTGGCTATTTTTGTCTATTGCCCGCGCAAAAAGAATTTATCCAGCTCGCGGGTCGATAATTCTATCCAGGTCGGCCTGCCGTGGTTGCACTGTCCTATCCTTTCGGTCTGTTCCATATCGCGCAACAAGGCATTCATTTCGTCTATGGTCAAACGCCGGTGCGCGCGCACCGAGCCATGACAGGCAACTTTGGCTAGCAGTTCGTTGGATTTTTCCTGCACCCGCTGACTGACCCCATGTTCGTTGATGTCGGCCAGCACATCCCGAACCAGGGTTTCCATATCGGTATTGCCCAGTAGCGCGGGAATTGAGCGCAACACCACAGTTTCAGGGCCTGAACGGTTGATTTCAAAGCCCAGCGTGTTGAAAAAATCCTGCTCCTGTTCGGCCAAATCGGCTTCGGCGCTGCTGACTTTTATTTTAATCGGCAGCAGCAACGGCTGGCTGGGCACGGCGCCGTTTTGATATTGCTGCTTTAAGCGCTCATAAGTGACCCGCTCATGCGCGGCATGGGCATCGACCAGAATGATGCCGTTGGCGGTTTCGGACAGGATGTAAATGTTATGCAAATGCGCGATGGCCTGGCCTAGCGGCTTTGCTTGCTGTGGCGCGGGTTGCGTCACCGGCTCGGGTTTTGGATATAACGACGCATAAGCCTGGATGGCCTCTTCTACCTGCAACGGCAATAATGCCTGTTGCGGCGGCAGTTTGGGGCTGTAATTCGGTTTGGCTTCGGCAGGGAATGCACTTTGCTGTGCATCGGCAAGCGGCGGCAATGGCTCGACATAAGCTGGTTGGGCCATCTCATGCCCCGGCCTTACATCAGCCAGCGAGCGGTGCAAGGCCGAAAACAGAAAATCATGCACCAAACGCCCCTCCCTGAACCTGACTTCCAGTTTTGCCGGATGCGCGTTGACATCCACCAGCGTCGGATCGAGCGTCAGATACAACACAAACACCGGATGCCGCCCATGAAACAGCACATCCTGATAAGCCTGTTTGACCGCGTGGCTTACCAGCTTATCCCTGACCAACCTGCCGTTGACATAAAAAAACTGCATATCCTGCTGGCTGCGCGAAAACGTCGGCAACCCTACCCAGCCGGTCAGTTGCAGATCGGAGGCGGCAAAGTCGATTTTGACCGCATTCTCGATAAAAGCCGAGCCGCAAATACCGGCAACTCGCTGTTCCTGTTCGCTATCGTTTAGCGCGGGCTTTAGATTGAATATTTCTTTTTGGTTGTGCGTAAGCGTAAAACCCAAATCGAAACGGCTCAAGGCCATGCGTTTAATTAAGGTTTCAATGTGGGCGAATTCGGTCTTTTCGGTTTTTAGGAACTTGCGCCGTGCCGGGGTGTTGTAAAACAAATCGCGCACATCGACAGTAGTGCCTTGCGGATGCGGGTCGGGTTGCGGGTTGAAATCCTGCTCGGAACCGTCGGCATTGACGCGCCAGGCGTAATCGGCATCCGGGGTGCGCGAAATCAGCGTCAGCCTTGCAACCGAGCTGATGCTGGGCAAAGCCTCGCCGCGAAACCCCATGCTGGATACCTGCTCCAAATCTTGTAAGCTGGCAATTTTGCTGGTCGCGTGGCGGGACAAGGCCAACGGCAAATCCTCTTTGACAATGCCGCAACCGTCATCCCTGATTTTTATCAGCCGTATGCCGCCCTGTTCTATGTCGATAGTGATTTGACGGGCACCGGCGTCGAAGCAGTTTTCAACCAGTTCTTTAACCACGGACGAAGGCCGTTCAACCACCTCGCCTGCGGCAATTTGGTTAACCAGTTGGGTGGGGAGTGAATGGATACGCATTGGCCGACCTAAAGCAAAACGCGCATTTTATATGACTGGGGCTAATTATTCGCGAGAAAATACGGCGTGGAAACGACGCTTGCGTAAAAAATCGCGACGTGGGCGTGCCGCTCCCTTGAACGTCAACCTCACATATCCAACGCTACCACGCTATCCGTATCAGGTGCAGACCTGCCCGGCGCCGCTGTTTCAAAATAACTGCGCACACCGTTAAAAATGGCCTGTGCCATTTTTGACTGATGTGCGCTACTGGTTAATTTGAGCTCTTCTGTCGGATTGGTGATAAACGCCGTTTCTATCAAAATGGACGGCACATCGGGTGATTTCAACACGACAAACCCGGCTTTTTGCACCTTGCTATAATGTAGCTCACCGATGCGCTGAAAGTTTTGCAGCACCTTGTTGGCAACATTAAAACTGGCGTCCTGCGTAGCGGACTGCGACAAGTCGAGCAATACCGAAGCCAGCACATTGTCTTTATCGTTAAGGCTGACACCGCTCACCAGATCGGCATTCTCACGTTTTTCCAGCCAGCGGGTCGCTGCGCTGGTTGCGCCGCCGTTAGACAGGGTATACACCGACGCACCCTTAACTGTCGAATCCTGAAAAGCATCGGCATGAATTGAGACAAACAAGTCGGCCCTGGCTGCCCGGGCAATTTGCATCCTTTTGTTCAAATCTACGTAATAATCGCCTTTGCGCACCATGACCGCTTTCATGCCCGGCTGCTGGTTGATTAAATTGGCCAGTTTTTTGGCAATCGCCAAGGTAATATCTTTTTCTTTGGCGCCATTCTCCCCGTGGGCACCGGGATCGTTGCCGCCATGGCCGGCATCGACAGCAACAATAATGTCCCGTTTGTCCGCTTTTTTCGGCTGCACCGGCCTCATTGCAACCTTTTCAACCTTTTCAACCTTTTCGACTTTTTTAGTGGCGACCTTCTGCGGCTCTTTAGCTTGCTGGGCTAACGCCGGTTTGTTGGCAGCCACGTTGACAGCCGGTGTTTTCTCGGCAAGAGCCTTAACCGCCGCAGGCTTTTTGGCTTGCGCATAGTTAACGGGGGCTTTATTCAACAACTCAATAACTAACCGGCTACCGTTCATGCTGTTAGTTCTTAGCGACATCTCTTTTGAGTTGATTTCTCTTTTTAAATCAATCACGACCCTTAAATCGGTCTTATTTCTTGCGGCAACGCGAACCTGAGAAAACAACGGATGGGAGGGCGCGGGTTGGGCAAAGGCCTTGCTTGCATTGGCATTGCGCATATCAATAACCAAACGCGCCGGGTTATTCATCAGAAAAACCCGGTGCTCAGGTGAGGCGCTCACATCAAATAGCAGCTGGTTTTGATCAGGTGTATTCCAATAGCGTAATGCATTAATACCGATCTGTTCCGCATAACTGGGTGCAGCCAAAAACGGTAACCCAATAATAAACAAGACCTTCCAATAACTTCTCATCGGCGCGCAACCTACATAGTGATAATTTGCGTTAGATTATAGCAGTATGTGATTGTTTTCCTAGGGCTGTTGCAACTATATTTTTTAATTATGCCTGATAATTCGCAGTTCAACCGACCGCGCTGCGCCCTCGGCAACTAGGCTGATAACCCGATCCGGCTCAGGCAAAAACCCATAACCCTTATCCGGCCATTCGATAAAACACACGCAATCCTGGTCGAAATAATCCCTAATGCCGATCCATTCCAGCTCTTCGGGGTCGGCGACCCGATACAAGTCGAAATGAAATAGCTTCCGCCCATTGAGGCTATATTCTTCAACCAGCGTATAAGTCGGGCTCTTAACCGCTCCGGTGTAACCGGCGGCCCTTAAAAAGCCCCTGACTAACGTTGTTTTTCCCGCACCCAAATCGCCCTGCAAAAATACCAGGCATTTTGGCGGCAATTCCGCCCAAAGCTTGGCGCCGAACTGTTCCGTCGCTTCAGTGTCTTTTAGATATGTTTTCATTCATTGACCAACTGTCTAAGATAAGGCATTAAATCACTGGCCAGCAAACCCCTTTCGCCGTCATTTGCAGCCGCCAAGTCGGCAGCCAGGCCGTGATTATAAACGCCTTGCTGCGCGGCATCCGGCAACGATAAACCTTGTGCCAGCAAACCGGCAATCGCACCCGCCAACACATCGCCCATGCCGCCTGAAGCCATGCCAGGATTGCCGGTATTGGACACAGCAAGCTGATGCGCGGTGGCGATGAGAGTGCCCGCTCCCTTAACAATGGCAACACCGCCGTACTTAGCCTGAATAGACAACGCGGCGGCAAAGCGGTCTTGCTGTATGTCGGCAACCTGGCAGTTTAACAAGCGTGCTGCTTCGCCGGAATGCGGCGTTAAAATCCAGTTCGCTTGCGTTGCAGGATTAGCGGCCAACAAATTCAGCCCGTCGGCATCGATGACCATTGGTTTTCCAGCACTGATTGCCACATTAAATAACGCGGTTGCCCAAGCGCCCTGGCCCAAGCCCGGCCCGATAACCACAACATCGGCTTTTGCCAGTAACACGGCAAGTTGTTCGGCGTTTTCCACACCATGGCACATTAATTCCGGCCGGTTCAAGTTCATCAACGCCGCATGTCCGGCGCGTGTCGCCAGACTGACCAAACCGGCGCCGACGCGTAGCGCCGCCTCACCCGCCATTTTGGCCGCACCGGAATAACCCAGATCACCGCCGACGATTAAAACATGGCCGCAATTGCCTTTATGCGCACAACGGTCACGGCGCGGCAACGGGGCTTTAAGCACACGCGTCGCCGAAGCATTGACGCTTGCCAACGCCTTGTCCGGCACTGTCAGTTGGGCATAGAAAATTTCGCCGCAATAGTCGGCCGCCTGGCCGGTAAACAAGCCTTGTTTCAGCCCGATAAAAGTGACCGTATACGCCGCCTTGACTGCGCAACCCATCACGCTGCCGGTATCGGCCTGTAAACCCGAAGGAATATCCACCGCAATGACCGGTGCCGAATGGGCATTAATGACCTGTATCGCTTCCGCGTAAAGCCCGGTGACCGGCCGATCCAGCCCGGTGCCGAGCAGCGCGTCAACCAGCACATCGGCATTAATCACTTGCCCAGCCTGAAATGATGTGACGATCCCCTTGTAATGTTGGTAAGCCGTCAGCGCATCACCGCCGAGTTGTTCCGGATCCGACAGCGTATAAACACGGACACCTAAGCCCGCTGCCAACGCCAGGCCTGCAATGATATAGCCATCGCCCGCATTGTTGCCAGAACCGCAAAAAACCGCTACCGACCGAACTTCCGGCCATTGTTTCATCAAACGCTGAAACACTTCAGTGCCCGCCTGATGCATTAATTCAAAACCCGGAATGCCGTATTCCTCGATGGCAATGCGGTCTAGTTCCCTGACTTGTGCAGCCCGGTAGAGTTTTATGGGTAGATTTTGCATAGTATGTGATTAAATTAATATACGATGTTCAAGTTGTTGGCCTGGTTTCACAGAAACCAGATTCCTATACAACAGCTATTTATAATCTTTTTGCTGATGCCGATATTATTGCCATTTTGCATTAAAGTCATGCCAAGAGCCATCTAACCGAGCAATATAAACTGATAAACAGGTTCTTAGCAATTGACTGGGTTTATCAGTAAACTAACACACCTTAATTGTTCAATACACACAAGGAGATATTAATGGGGACTTTACCTCGCATTACCGCCACACTCGCCGCCCTGTTGCTAAGCACTTTCAGCCTTAATGCCTTATCCGACGACTTCATGGATGCAGGGGGTAGAGCCATTGCCGGAGAAAAATTCAAAGTCTGTGCCGACCCGTTGAACCCGCCCTATTCAACAAAAAACAAGGATGGTTTCGAAAACAAAATCGCCGAATTATTTGCCAAAGAACTCGGCCAAGATATTGAATATACCTGGCTTCCCCAACGGCTTGGCTTTATCCGCAACACCTTAAATGCACCGCTAAACGACACTGACGTGGAAACTAACGTCTACAAGTGTGACGTCATTATGGGCGTGCCTGCCGGTTACGACCTCACCCTGACAACTGCACCGTACTACCAGTCGACTTATGTGCTGTTAATCGCCAAAGGCCGTGGTTGGGATGATATTACCGATCCCGCCCAATTAGCCGACCTGCCGCTACAAAAACAAGAGGCCTTGAAAATCGCCATGTTTGACCGTGGCCCTAGCACTACTTGGATGCAAAAAAACGGGTTGCTTGATGTCGGCATTCCCTACCAATCAATGTCAGGCGACGGCGAAAACAATGTGGCGATGCAGATAGAAAAAGACCTTAAAGCGAAAAAAATCGATATGGTTATTCTATGGGGGCCGATGGCTGGGCATGTTGTTGCACAAAGCCCCAAAAACAGTTACATAATGTTGCCAATGAAATCAACTCCAGGCATGAAATTCGAATTCGCCATGGCAATGGGTGTCCGTAATGGCGACAAGCCCAGAAAAGAACTGCTTAACAAATTGATAGCCAGTAAAAAAACCGAAATTGACCGCATCATGTCCGGTTACAACATCCCCTTGCTGCCGCTGCCTGAACAAGCTATTCGCGAAGACAACGATTAGTGCTTTACCGATTTATCGCTCTACTTATGATAGGGAGCTAAACAATTACGTCCACAAAAGCCGCGAGAAAATATGAAATTTTCGTGGCTTTTGTGATTCGTGTTTGTTTTTCTAAAACTCACGATCGCATAAATCGCCTTATTGCTCACTCAGGTTCATGGTTTGAATAACGCCAATGATGCCCTTCAACAGCCGGGCTATAACTTAACGTGGCTTTATATTGACTGCCATCAAGCGTCAAGTTACGAAAATTAAGGGTTAAATCGTTGTCGACGCTGACGCAATAGTGCGGATTAGCCGGACAAGCCGAGGCAGCCAGTTGGCCACTCCACAACCAAGTCAAATTGGTATCAACCAACCATAAATGTGTGCTATAAACCTGCCCCTCAAAAATCAGGCACGGCATGGCGACATTCAGGTTAGGGTCTAATTGGGTTTTGCAGGATGCCGGAAATTTCGCACTGGCGCTTTGGGCAAACTTAGCCTCCGGCACATGCTGCTTAATCCAGCTTTGATAACGCGAAACACGGGTATAAACGCTCGGCAAATCAGGGTTACTGCAAATGCGGGTTTTGGTCGAACCGCCGAAGCTGATGATACCGGCCTGTACCGTTGCCTGATTATCCGCCTCAATAAACACCGGACCGCCGCTGTCGCCGCTACACGTATCTGAACGGTCATCGCTGCTAAAACCGCTTAAACACAGCATATTATCGGTAATGGTTTCGCCTTCCGATAAGTAAGCCTGTTTACAAACCGCATTGCTCACCGTAAACAAGTCGGCCTTGAGCAAAATCTCAGAAGACTTAACCGCTTGGTTATCATCATTGACCTCAGTTGCGCCACGACCTATCGCAACCATCGGCGTGTTCACCGCAATCGATGGCGCCGACATTAACGTGGCAACAGGAATGTGGTTGACCGGCGTGGCCAGTTTTAACAAAGCAATGTCATTATTAAACCCCCGCCTAGGGTTATAGTCCGGGTGCGGAATTAACTCAACCGCTTTAACTTCAACAACTTGATCGCTGACACGGATGATGTTGTCAGACAAAAACTGCACCGGCAAGCGGTGCTCAAGCGAAAAATTAACAGCCGTATCAGTGGCATTATTAAAACAATGCGCAGCCGTCAATACCCATTGCGGGGCAATTAAAGTGCCGGCACACCCATCTAAATCACCTATCCAAGGATAAGTCGCCGTGCTCGCAGGAACGCCATTAATAATACGGGCAACCGGTTGCGCCTGGGCAATACCCGTCAGCAAAACACCCAAACAACAAAGAAATCGTTTCATAAAAACCTGGCCAATACACAAATAAATAAGGCTATTTCCTAAAAAAACATACCAAAAGCGTCCACGAAAGGCACAAAAAAAAACATAAAATTTTCGTGGACTCTATTTTTTACAGACCATAGTCATCAAGTGATGTTAATTTCCCGGAAATCACCTGCCACCTTATTGCGGTGCTGTTTGGGTTACCGGCTCTTCTAAATAAAACTGGGTGCCGTAAGTCGTTTTGGTGCCAAAATCGTTCCAAACATAGCCAGGATGAATCAACGGGTCAGTAGGGATCGGCAGGGTGACCAAATCGAACACCCCCGTCCCGATGCGTCCTGCCAAATTAAAAATCCCCATGCCCGTTCCCCCGATGAAACCGTAAATGATATTGGTTTCCCGGGTCATAATATAAATATTTTTCGGCACTTCTATCCAGCCTGTCGTGACATTCGCCAGCGCATGCCCCGCTTTAACCGCAATCTGTTCGCCATAGCTTTTTTGATTGGCGCTTTCTTCCGCACTGGCTGTAAAGGAAGCTGCAAGCAATACACTGCTAAAAATTGCCATCTTAAATTTGGATTCTCTAAACATTAATAATTCCTTAAACTAAAATTGATGAAGTGCGTTTGCGCTCAAAAGTATAGCAAAAGATTTTTTTTTAGCGTTTTTTATGCGTGCTGCATCACAAATTAGCCAAAAGACGCGTCTATGCCGCTACACGCAGCAACGGCTATTGTTTCAACTTAACTTTAAAACCGGGACATCAATATTATGGGCAGCATATCAGTAGTAAGGTCGGATTCTAATCTTCCATGCACAACACTGGACAGTAAAGGCACAGCGTGGCGCGACTGGGTACTCAACAACCTGCAACGGGGTTGCAAACCGCAAACCATGCTGCAAAGCATGGCAGCAAATGCCTGGGACATTGAGTCGGCAGGGTTGGCGCTGGACGAGGCGTTGGCGCTATTGGCCCGACCGCATGACTGGCGCACAGCCCGGCCTTATATCAACACACCGACAAATTATCTCGATTGTGGCGACCGTATCGCGCAAGTGCTATTTAGCTTGCAGCATCCGCGTATTGTGTTGATTGACAACTTGTTATCGCACCAAGAATGCGACACATTAATTGAGTTGGCCGAACAAAAAGGTATCAAAAAATCGGCTGTTGTCGATCGCGAATCCGGCCAATTTGTCGATCATCATGCCCGCAGCAGTAGCGGCAGCTATTTTACCCGGGGTGAAAATGAACACGTTGCCTGCATCGAAAAGCGCCTAGCCGGCATTACCGACTGGCCGGTCACTCACGCCGAAGGCCTGCAAATACTAAAATACGAGCCCGGACAAGAATACCGTCCGCATTTCGACTGGTTCGACCCGAACCAACCGGGTAGCGCCAAACAATTACTACGCGGCGGACAACGGCTGGGTACATTTGTTTTATATTTAACGGACGTGGAAGCCGGTGGCAGTACGGTTTTTCCGACTTTAGGCGTAGAAGTCTTTCCTCGCAAAGGCGCTGGCGTATTTTTCGCCGATGTTGACGAAACCGGGAAAACAGAACAAAAATCCTTGCATGGCGGCTCGCCAGTGATTAAAGGTACTAAAATTGTCGCCACTTATTGGCAGCGTGAAAATAAGTATGGCTGAACGTTATGCAGTTGCGCTAAAAAAAGTTCATCGTATACTTCGGTTCAGATTACCAAAAAAGTCCGTAAAGCCCCTTCCTTTAGGCATAAGTATCTACACAACTTTTTTTATACTATTAATACAAAGAGTTACAGTCTGACCTTACCGGCCTTACTCCCTCTCCTGCTAGAGAAGGCTGGGGCGAGGATAATAAAATCAAGTGGTTATATCCCTCTTATCCTAACTTTCTTCTTCAAGGAAGAAGAAGCCAATACTTGTGTAGATACTTATGTCCTTTAGGCATAAGTATCTACACAACTTTTTTGTACTATTAATACAACGAGTTACAAACTGGCTTTGCTCCCTCTCCTGTTGGAGAGGGTTGGGTAGAGGAGAATAAAAACAAACACTTAGATTTTCCCTCATCCCAACCTTCTCCCTTTGCAGAAGGAGCCGATACTTGTGTAGATACTTATGCCTTTAGGTGGGGGATGTAAGGATGCTCTTGATTTATTTTGCTTGTTCATCTATTGTTCTCTCCGTTGGGTACGCTGTTGCTGCGTATCTCCTGCCATCAGGTTCACACTGAGATGGCGTGAAGTAAGACGATTTTCAGAGTCGTCCCCTTCGGGCATGAAGGGCTGCACTAAGGAATCCCCTTGCTTTAGCTGGGGGAGGATGTCAATTGATCAAGCTATAGCCAATAATTTAAACACTTCTGGAGATTCAAAATGAAATGGGAAACACCAAGCTATACAGACCTGCGTTTCGGTTTTGAAGTAACAATGTACATCTACAATCGTTAATTCGGTTCAGATTAAAAGGGGCTCCTAGTGAGCCCCTTTTTTTTGCCTGCTGCCCTTTATTCCCGTATCATTCCGGCCTTTGTTCCCCTTAAGTAACCTTCCCCTATTATGAAAATCAGAGTTCTCGGTTCAGGTGCAGGCGGCGGTTTTCCTCAATGGAACTGCAACTGCCATAATTGCCACAGCTTGCGGCATAATGAAATAAACGGCACAGCCCGTACCCAGTCATCGATTGCGGTCAGTACTGACAACAAAAATTGGCTGCTGTTTAATACATCGCCCGACATTCGCGCACAACTGGAAGCGTTTCCGGCTATCCAGCCGAAAGAAGGCGTGCGCGATACCGGCATTAAGGCGATCATGCTGATCGACAGCCAGATCGACCACACCACCGGTTTATTGATGCTGCGCGAAGGCAAGCCGCTGGATGTGTACTGCACTGACATGGTCAAGCAAGACCTGACTACCGGTTTTCCGTTATTTAACATGCTGGCCGATTATTGCACCGTCAATCATCACCCGATTCCATTCGACGGCAGCAGTTTCACCATTCCCGGCATTGATGATTTGCGCTTTTATACACAAGCTTTAAAAAGCAAAGCGCCGCCTTATTCGCCGCATCGCCATGATCCGCATGACGGCGATAATATCGGCGTCATCATCGAACAAATTTCCACCGGCAAAAAGGTGTTTTATTCTCCCGGTCTGGGCGAAATAGAGCCGCATGTGATGACTGCGATGCAAACCGTTGATTGCTTGCTGGTTGACGGCACTTTCTGGACTGATGACGAAATGTGTACGCAACAGATCAGCCATAAAAAAGCCCGCGAAATCGGCCATTTGCCGCAATCCGGCAAAGGCGGCATGATTGAAGTGTTAAACGGCGTGGCAAATACCCGCAAAATATTGATCCATATCAACAACACCAACCCGATTTTAGATGACGATTCAGAACAACGTAAAATACTCGATGCCGCCGGCATTGAAGTGTCCTACGACGGTTTGGAAATCGATTTATAAAGGATGCACCATGAGCAACGCTAATCAAGCCTGGACTAAAGAACAATTTGAAGCCGAACTGCGCGGCATGGAAAGCCATTACCACATTCATCATCCTTACCACACGCTGATGAACGAAGGTAAATTGACACAAGCGCAATTGCAGGGCTGGGTCGCCAACCGTTTTTATTATCAGGTGTGCATTCCGATTAAGGACGCCAACATTCTGGCCAACTGCCCGGATCGTGAAACCCGCGCAAAATGGGTGCAGCGGATTATGGATCATGACGGTCACCCCGGCGATCCGGGCGGCATTGAAGCCTGGATACAATTAGGCATCGCCGTCGGCTTGAGCCGCGAAGACATTACTTCGTTGAAATTCGTGTTGCCGGGCGTGCGTTTTGCGGTCGATGCTTATGTTAATTTTGCCCGCCGGGCGGAATGGCACGAAGCGGCAAGTTCTTCATTAACCGAGTTGTTTGCGCCTAAAATCCATCAGCAACGTCTGGACAACTGGCCGGAACATTACCCGTGGGTGGAACAGGAAGGTTATATTTATTTCCGCAAACGCCTGACCGAAGCTCGGCGCGATGTCGAACATGGGCTGGCGATTACGCTCGATTGGTATAAAACTCGTGAACAACAAGACCGGATGATACAAATTCTGAAATTCAAGCTGGATGTGCTGTGGACGATGGCTGATGCAATGTACATGGCTTATATCCATGACATGCCGCCGTATTTTAATATTAAAGCGTAAGCCAACCCACCGGAGTCAGGCGATGCAATGGGCCGAAGTAGTTGATAACCCGTATTTTGAAAACTTGCCGTTTAAAATCGAGTTGAACCGCTATGGGAAAATTGAAATGACGCCCGCATCCAATAAACGGGCGCGTTTGCTGACGGTTATGGGTGCTTTGCTGAAACGCAAGCTCAAAAAAGGTGAAGTGCTAATCGAATGTTCCATTCAAACGACCGAAGGCGTCAAAGTCGCTGATGTTGCCTGGTGCTCCAAGGCATTTATTAAGCAACATGGCTATGGCTATGAAACACCTTATACACAAGCGCCTGAAATTTGCGTTGAAGTAGTCTCACAGTCCAACTCAAAAGAAGAAATGACCAACAAAGTGCAGCTGTATTTGCAGGCAGGCGCCGAGGAAGTTTGGATTGCATGGGAAAACGGCCTTGTCGATTATTACGGTAAAGCAGGAAAATTAGAGCAATTGGCTTACGGCGTTAATGTAGCGATAAAATAAGTTTCATTGTAAAAATGCCGACCTTGTTAAACGTTGATGGCTTCAAATTTTTCTTTTATGCGAACGAGCATGATCCCAAACACATTCATGTCATGAAGGACGGCGATTTTGCTAAAATTGAACTGGCTTCGCTAAAGGTAACGCATAATTACATGAAGCCAAAAAATCTAAACAAAGCACTCGTACTTGTGACAATCCATAAAGATGAATTTGAGAGGAAATGGGATGAGTATTTTAACTAAAGGTAAATCCGTTCATTTTGATGACTGCTATTTACGGGTCGAACTTGAAGATGAGCGCGTTATTTTAACGCCTATATCATGGTACAAAGAACTACAAGAAGCCTCGTTAAAACAATTATCTAACTATCAATTCATTTGCCAGGGTAGCGGCATTGAATGGCCGGAATTAGATTATCATCTGAGCATCGAAAGCATGTTACTGACCGACATTAAGCAACACGCCGCCTAAAAAATGGAACATGACCCGTGAATGACATTATCTTTTTAGTTGAAGATGCGCAGGAAGGCGGCTTTACGGCTAGAGCATTGGAGGCGTCTGTTTTCACTGATGCCGAAGATCTTAATCTGAAGTTTCCCAGAAATTGAAAAGTATAGTTGCTGTATCTATTGGGTTGCGGCTATTTTTGATGGGGTTTGCGCCAAATGTAGCAAACCCCATCAAATATACCCCTACATGCCCGGATACCCCCCTAAAAACTGGGAAAC
>JAUXXQ010000136.1 GCA_030684815.1 Methylobacter sp.
GTATGGACTTTTCACCCTGAAAGAAGCCCATGCTATGGCGTGTCAATCCCGATGAGGAAATTCTCGACTGGAAAGCCGTGTGCGGGAAAACCGCACGCACGGTTTGGAGGGAGGGGAGGTAAAACTTCCCTACCCCTATCCGGCCAGTCCCTGCTTAACATCCCTACAACGTCAGGACAATTTTTCCGCTGCTGTGCCCGGCTTCAATCAATTGATGCGCCTTAATCGCCTCGGCCAGCGGTAATTGCTCGCTGATATAGGTTTTTAACAGACCCTGATCAAACCATTGCGCGCATTGCTTTAAAATATCCAGGTGTTTGTCCCTCGCCTCCGGCAAGTCCCTGAGCATCGGCGTCAGCATCAATTCAAAGCCTATTAATAGATTGCGCATTCGCGCTTCCGCCAGATTCAATTCGCCGGGATCGAGCAAGGTGATCAACCGGCCAAAATGTGCGGTTGCGGCAATGCTTTGTTTAAACACCGCAGCGCCGACCGTATCGAAAACCACATCAGCGCCGTTGCCGTCGGTCAGTTCATTGACCGCATCGGCAACATCCCGTTGCGTGTAAAGTATTACCTCATCAGCGCCCAGCGCCTTAACAAACTCAGCCTTGTGCTCGGAACTGACCGTGGTAATAACCCGGGCGCCTTTTAATTTTGCCAGCTGTATCGCCACATGGCCGACGCCCCCGGCACCGGCATGAATCAACACGGTTTGTCCGGCTTGCAGGCCGCCACGGTCGAATAATGCGCCCCACGCAGTAATCAACACCAGCGACAAGGCGGCGGCTTCAACGAATGACGCCGTTTCCGGCATCAATCCGACCCAGCGTTGGTCAAGCACCGTGTAATCGGCATAATTGCCCTGTTCGCGCCCTAAGCCACCGTGGCAAAACCAGACCTTGTCGCCGAGTTTAAATTGACTGACCGCACTGCCGATTTCAACCACTTCACCAGCGCCGTCACAGCCTAATACCGCAGGCAACGGCATATCGTACAGCAAGCCATGCTGCCTGATTTTAGTATCGACCGGATTAACACCGGCGGCTTTAAGTCGTACTTTCACCTGCGTTGCCGTGGAAATGTTCGGTTCATCAATGTCTTGCAGTTGCAAAACATCGGGAGTGCCCACCGCTGTCATCATTATTGCTTTCATGTTGGTATCCTTTAGGTTGTAGTTTTCTCTCGTTCCCATGCGACGCGAGGTAACGGCAAGTCAGACCTTCCAGATTTTTAAAACCTGGAAGGTCTGCAGTTCAGCCTGTTTTTCACCTTACGCTAGAAAAAAATATCGCGCTCACACGACGTCGCCGTGCGTCAGCCACTGCTGCCGATAATCCTGATAATCATAATGCTTAATCCGTTTTACCCGCACCGAATCACTCAGGTAAATATCCGGCAAATTATAGCCATTAAAACGATTCGCCTTAATCAGCGAATACGCGCCGACCTGCTTAAACACCACTTTATCGCCGACTTGCAGCGGCTTGGCAAACCGGTACTGACCGAACACATCACCGGCTAAACAAGTGCAACCGGCCAAAATCGCGCTATAACCCCCATCGGGCTGATGTTCGTGCAATTCTGGCTGAATCTGATATTCAAAAACTTCAGGATTATGATTGACCGACGTATCCAATACCGCGATAGTTTCGCCGTCACTGACAAAACAATCCAATACCGTCGCCATTAAATAACCGGCACGGCCTACCACAGCATTGCCCGGTTCCATATAAACCTCGACACCAAAGTCCTGTTTCAGTTGCTTGACCACGTTAATGAACGGGCGATAATCCTCAATTTGCCCGAATAAATAACCGCCGCCGATATTCAACCAGTCCAATCCGGCCAAACCTAAACCAAAATGCTGCCGGAGTTTGTCGATAGTTTTAATTAACGGGGTAAAATCGGCTGCGGCAAAAACATTATGCACATGCAGCCCCTGAATTTGCTCCAAACAATCCAAATCATCAATAGCCATGCCCAGCTTTGAATGTGGCCGACACGGATTAAAGCGGTCATCCTGCAAAAACGACAGCTTGGGGTTAACCCTTAAGCCGATTGACGTTTCAACCTGATCAGCATAGCGCCGATACTGCGGCCATGAATTAAAACTGATATGCGAACACAGCGCATTTAACGCACCGAATTCATCGGGTCTGATGCCGGGCGTGGTCAAATGTATGCTGCCCTGCCCGGCCAGAACCTCGTCAGCCAAACGCGCTTCAAACAAGGAACTGACCGAAAAACCATCGACATAGGGTTTTGCAATATCCATCACCGCAGCAAGCGGCAGCGACTTGATCGAATATAAAACCTTGCAGCCGGACTGAGCCCTCAAATCAGCTAAAACGTCCAACGTTCTAACGACTTCTGTTTCATCGACAACAAAAGCCGGTGAAGAATAGACACTGTCTTTTAATAATGAAAAATCCATTAGTACCGCCCCTTACCCGTATAAAAAGATGTTTCTGTGATGACGGCATCCATCACCACATCATGAGCCTCCATAACGACCTGTTCCAGCAACTGCGCTTCAAAACAGATGCCAAGCAAAACGGCATCATCCCTGACGCAATTCAACAAGCGGTCATAATAACCGGCGCCATTGCCCAAACGCCCGCCGTTCCGGTCGAAAGCAACACCCGGCACTATGACGCAATCGATTTGCTCCACAGCAACGGCTTTGCCAGGCTCGTTCCAGCGCGACGTCGGCGGTTCTAAAATCCCCCACATACCCGGCACCAATTCAGCCTTATCCTCCAGCCGCCATAACCCCAACCGGGCTTGCCCCTGTTCGTCTTGAGTGCAGTAAGGGATGACGACAATGCGTTGACCGGCGGCCACCTCGCCCGACAAGGCCGATTACGTCCTGACTTCTGAGCGGCAATGGCTGTACCACATCACGGTTTTGGCCTGCCGATAACCCGGGTACGCCATCAATCGCGCGCAAATGATCTGGCTGACAGCCGCCTTATCGGCCTGGCCGTTACGCACATCGTAAGCCTGGCGGCGTTGCCGGTTTTTGAGTTCGTTCATCAGTACCCAATCGTTAGTCAAGGTTGCAACCTAAAAAACATAAAATTAGCCGGGATAATACGCCGGTTTATTGCCGATTTAACAAACAAATAGGCAGGCACATTTTTATTCTGTGGTTTTTTCTTTTATACTTGCCGCAAAAAACATAACGGAGACCCCATGGAAAAGCCATTTATTCTACACATGTTAACCACCGCTAAAAACCTTAGCCCTTTTGATGTCAACATGGCATTGGATGCAGGCTGGGTTTCAGCATTACCTTATATCAATGTTGAACCCAGCGAAGTTCAAGGCCTGGTACAGGATGCCATCTTTTCCCGCAGCCCAAAAAACTTAAAACGCACCGGCATATTTATCGGCGGGCGCGATACCAAACAAGCCATGGACATGTTGAAAATGGCTAAACGTTCCATGTTCCCTCCGTTTGAAGTGTCCGTGTTCGCTGATCCTAGCGGCGCATTCACTACCGCAGCCGGCATGGTTGCCGCTGTAGAGCGCGAATTAATGGGCAAATTCGACACCACGCTGGAAGGAAAAAACATCCTGGTGCTCGGTGGGACCGGGCCTGTAGGTCAAGTGGTCGCAGTCATTGCCGCGCAAGGCGGCGCCAACGTCAAACTGATTGGCCGCCAACTGGATAAGGCGCAAGCGATTGCCGACATGTGCAACAATGAATTCGGCGACGGTAAAATTAACATCGAAGCCGGTGCCGATGCCGACAAAGCAGAGTATATAAAAACAGCGGATGTGGTTTTTGCCACCGGCGCAGCCGGAATTGAATTATTAAGCGCCGAATTGATTGCTGCGGCCCTGCAACTGAAAGTGGCCGCCGACGCCAATGCCGTACCGCCAGCCGGTATCGCCGGTGTTGATGCGTTCCATAACGGCACCGCTATTGAAGGCTCAACAAGCGGCGCAGTAGGCCTTGGCGCCATGGCTATTGGCAATATTAAGTTTCAGACCCAGGTGCTTTTGTTAAAACAGATGATCAGCAGCGAGAAGCCTGTTTATCTGCATTTCGAACATGCCTTTGCCACCGCAAGAGAATATATTAAGTCCAACGCTTGAACCTAAACCTCCAAATCAAACCTGCATAAAACTAAGGAAATCTAATGGCAAAACGCAGCATTCTTCACATGCTTGACCCCATGCCGAACAATAGCCCATTTGACATTAACATGGCGCTGGATGCAGGGTTTGACGTACTTGTTCCCTATAGCAACGTCAAGCTGGATAGCGTTTACGGGCTGACTCAAGACGCCATTTTCTCCCGTAGCCCGTCAGGCGTTAAACGTACCGGCATTTTTATTGGTGGCCGTGATCTAGGCTTGGCCATGGACATGCTAAATACCAGCAAACAGGCTATGGTACCGCCTTTTCAGGTTTCCGTGTTTGCCGACCCCAGCGGCGCCTTCACCACGGCCGCCGCATTAGTCACTTGCGCAGAAAAAGAACTGAAAGAAAAACACGGCAAAGAACTGAAGCAGTGCTCAGCGGTTATTTTCGGCGGCACAGGCCCGGTTGGTATAGCGACAGGGATTATTGCGTCATTGGCAGGCGCCGATGTGACACTAACCGACCATTTGTCAGCCGATGCAGCTCAAGATGTGGCCAAGGCTTACAACCGCCGCTTCAATTGCTCGCTTAAAGGCGCCATAGCCCATTCCGACGCAGACAAAGCGCAACTGATCAGCGACACTGACATTATTTTTTGCACCGCCAAGGCAGGCATTCAGGTTTTAAGTGCGGCCGTCCTTAAAGAAGCCAGGCAATTGAAAGTTGCGGGCGACGTTAATGCGGTGCCGCCTTTTGGTATTGAAGGGGTTAAAAACAAAGATTTTGGTGCTCCGCTAATTCATGCCACCCAAGCGCCAGGCGCGGTAGGCATTGGCTCTTTAGCCATTGGCGATGTTAAATTTCAGCTGCAACACGAATTGTTAAGCGTCATGCAAGGCCCTGAACAGCCTTTATTTATCGACTTCAGGTATGCATTCGACAAGGCGCGTGAAATGCAATTCGGCGCTAACGAAAACTAATCGCCCAATTACGGGGAAACGCGACATTTCCCCTTTTCGCCAAA
The DNA here is from genome assembly GCA_030684815.1 of Methylobacter sp. Classification (GTDB taxonomy): domain Bacteria; phylum Pseudomonadota; class Gammaproteobacteria; order Methylococcales; family Methylomonadaceae; genus Methylobacter_A. The sequence continues at coordinate 5,120 of JAUXXQ010000136.1, forward strand.
CTAGCCCGCTAAATCATCGCCCCATCGATATGGCCGAACTTAATCGCCAAACGGATTAATTCGACATCGTTTTTTATGCGTAATTTACTGTAAAGGCGATAGCGGTAAGTATTGATGGTCTTGTCGCTCAAGATCATATTTTTTGACATTTCCTTAATGGTTTTGCCTTGAAGAATCAACGTGACAACTTCCGACTCCCTTTGCGAAAGCATTGCGAAAGGCGACCGGCCACTCCCAGGCAATCCTTGCAAAGCTAAATTGTTGGCAACCTCAGAACACAGATAACGCTGGCCTTCCATGACCTTACCAATGGCATAAATCATCTCATTGACCGGCGAGCCCTTAGACACGAAACCTAATACACCCAGTTTAAGCAGCTGGTAAGGGATAGGCCCCTTGTTACGGACAGATACTGCAATAATTTTCACCTCAGCATCCTGCTGTAAAATCCTGCGGCAGGCTTCCACGCCTCCCATCCCAGGCATATTAACATCCATCAACACAACATCTGCTGACAGCGCAGCAACCGCATCAACCGCCTCTTCACCCGATTTTGCCACACCGATCACGGTAATATCATCAGCATTATTTAACAATGCTTCAATACCCGCTCGAACAAGCTCATGATCATCAACCAGAAAAACATTAATCATATTTTTTATTATTCCTTTATCGATCAATAAAAACAGCTAACAGGGCAAACCGCAAGTAACGTCCCGTTTCCCACAGACAACATCAAAACCATCAAACAGACCAGGAGCCGAACGGCCATTAAAAACATTTTATTTACCAAAGAAACATTACCGGACTCTGTGGCTAAATTATTTTCATGGCTGACAAACATCGACTTTTATGGCCTGCTTGCCACATCCAGCACTTAGCCGAATTGAGAAATCTAATGCCCTGCGGATAATGAAAAGTTACAATAATCCAACCGCATTCCCCTATTCAGAAGCAAATAATATACATTAGCTATCCGTACATATACATAAGTAGAATTACCTATAACGAACGAAATATGGCTTTGTGATGCCGCCCATCGCCCACCCAACAACCAACACGCCCCGATACCATTACAAAATGAAACCCACCAAATCATCACTAAGAACATTGACCAAAAAAATCAACTATTCAACCGCTTTAGGCATCTTTTTAAGCATTATTCTGTTTGTTTTCATTATTGCGTTTGCCGCAAACGACCCTTTGTCTTTTATCAACCTGACTGGGTTAGGGATTGTCGTTGGCGGCACCATCGCCGCCATTCTTTTAAGCTATCCACTGAAAGACATAAAACACGGCTTAAAATCAATCAAACTTATTTTTTTTTATGAAGATTTGAACCCCACAAAAGAAGCTAACGAAATTATCGCTGTTGCCCAAATGTGGTTCATCAAAGACAAAACGGCGATAGAAAACACGATTGTCAACATCAACAACCCCTATTTAAAAACCGGCTTTCAGCTTATCGTCGACAATACCCCGGTAGACGATATTTTATCGTTGCTGAAATGGCGCATCGCCCGCCTAAGGGCCAAAGAAAAAGCCGAAGCCAATATTTTTTACAGCCTGGCGTCCTATTCCCCGGCATTCGGTATGCTCGGCACCTTGATAGGCATGATAAACATGCTGCAAATCATTGAACTTAAAGATATAGCAGGCATCAGCTATAACATGGGTGTGGCCTTAATCACCACTTTTTACGGCCTCATCATGGCCAATCTCATCTTTAACCCTATTGCGATAAAACTGGAACGCCGTACCGAACAGCGCATTATGATGATGAGTATGATCATGGAGGGTATCACCTTGATAGCAGACCGCCGCAGCCCCTCGTTTGTGCGGGAAACGCTCAAGTCATTCATCATGCATTATGACAATGAGCTGAAAGACTAAATAGCCGCCCCTACCCGACATTGCGCCCAACAAACTGACCCGATACTGCAACATGCGTAAAGACCCGTTTTCAAAATTACAGTCCTCGTTATCCTTAGAAGGCTTGCTTGACCAACCTGTAGCCAACAACACACAAAATTGGCTGCTCACTTACTTAGATGTCTTTGTCCTTATTGTGATGCTGGTCATCACCTTAATCACTTTGAGCGATATAAACACCGAACAGCAACACGCCGCCACTCAACCCCAAAAAATATGCCCACCGGTATCTGACGCTGCAAACTGCCCGTCTGTTGCTGTCGCCGAAGACAAATCGGCGCCCCCCATAACAACTGCCGAACAGGCCATGACGATTGAGCCTGGCATTGCCGACACCAAAGAAGGCAATGACAGCGCCTTCGAACTAAGCGACACCGCCGCCATAAAAATGATCGCCGAAACCGCAACAAACCCGATTCATGATCTGGCCCGCCCCCATGCAACCGATGAAGAAATATTGCGCACGCTGGCCAAAGCAATTGATGACTTCGGCCTTAGCAACATCGTGAACATAAAAATCATCCAAGGCTACGCACAGCTTGAGATTCAGGACAAACTGCTGTTCAAGTCTTCAGATGCCGAATTAACGGCAGACGGCGGCGCTTTGCTGAAACAGCTTACGCCACTGCTGAGGCAGGCGATTGGGCTGATCCTAATTGAAGGCCACACTGACAACATGCCGATTAAAACCGCCCAATTCCCTTCCAACTGGGAACTAGGTTCGTCCAGGGCCACCAGCGTTTTACACTTTCTGGTTTTACAGCAACTGGACAGCAGCCGCTTACGGGCAATTACCTATGCCGACACCATGCCTATTGCCGACAATGAAACCGAGGAAGGTAGGGAAAAAAACCGGCGCGTTAACATTCTAATCAAGTTATCGGAATAGAAATTCAGCCCTTTTGCCTTCGGCCATTTAACAAAATGACCAAAGGTGCGGTATCATAAAAAGCTAAATTAACTTAAAAAACTATTTTTTAAGCCATACCTTTAAATAACAAACAACCGGGGGAAATTAATGACTGTTGGCGTGGATGATTTTAAAAAAGCAATGCAACTATGGGCAAGCGGCGTTACTGTCGTCACCACGCATTCTGAAAAACTCGGGGCCCAAGGTATGACGGTGACTGCATTTTCCAGTGTTTCAGTTAATCCCCCGCAAATATTGGTCTGCATCAATGAATCTGCCGATACTGGCGTCGGCATTCAAGAAAGCCAATGTTTCGCTGTCAACGTGTTAAATTTAAACCAACAGGATGTTTCCAATCAATTTGCCGGCGGCAGCAGCCAGGAACAACGCTTTAAAAACACCCCCTGGTCAGTCGGCATTATGACCGGCGCACCTATTCTGGATAACAGCCTGATGTCCCTGGAATGTACGGTTATAGAGAAAGTTCATGCAGGTACCCACTGGATTATAATTGGCGAAGTACAAGATTGCATTTGCCGCCCAGGGGATCCCCTTTTATATTATCAAGGCGCATACCAACAACTAAATACCCGCTGATATTTGACGCCATACTACAGGCCATCTAAAGCGTTGTAATTTCTCATTGTCCGCAGACAACGAACAGGCAATTCAAAGCTTTTTATTTGGCACGGAAACACCAAGGGCAAGAAGTTTTATCCTTCATGCCCTTGGTGTTTCCGTGGTGATTTACTGCAACATCGAATTATCTTCAAACCTAGTTAAAATATTTTGCCCTGCCTGCATCTTTAGTGCTATTATCTGCCGCAGTTAGAGTTTGAGCCGGCTTTATTCTAGGGCTGGGATTTGTAAAGCCAAAAAATTTGGCGATTTTTTTAAGATAAGAGTGTGATATGTCAGAGCAAGTTGTAGGTACCGTTAAGTGGTTCAACGATGAAAAAGGTTTTGGATTTATTGAACAAGAAGGTGGCAAAGATGTTTTTGTTCACCATAGTGCAATTAACGGCGCCGGTCGCAAGACCTTAAGGGAAGGCCAAAAAGTCACCATGGAAGTGACCCAAGGGCAAAAAGGTCCGCAAGCCGAGAACGTAACACCCGAGTAACAAGCTCAAAAAATTTGACCCAAAAAACTTAGTTTTTTGGGTCAAATTGCATTGCTACCCAACTTAAAGCCATAGCACTCCAGCGCTATTCCCGAATAATTGCCTCCCCCTTTGCAAGCTTAGGTAAATTACCTTCCAGCCCCATAGCACTGCGCATCACCTTATTTTTAGCAGGCGCTATCCTCTCCGCCAGACCCAAGCCCAAGTTACGTAAAATTTTAACCGGCAGCATTTGATTGCTGAACACCCGGTAAAAAACATCCATTACCGTCATCATTTTCAGGTTTTCATTACGGCGCATTGCCTCATAACGCTTTAAGACCGCCAAACTGTCCAACTCAAGCCCCTGCCTGTTTGCTTCAACCAGGACTTCAGCCAATGCCGCCGCATCCAACAAGCCGATATTGACACCTTGCCCCGCCAACGGATTAATCATGTGTGCCGCATCGCCAACCAAAACCACACCCGGCTTAACATAGCTTTGTGCATGTTGGCGCTTCAACGGAAAACTCGCCACACCCAAAACCGCATTGACCTTGCCTAAACAATCAGGAAAAGCAGCAGCCAATTCATGCAACAAGCCATCATTGGGCAACGCTTTTAAACGCGCCACCTCATCCGGCGAGTTATACCAAACTATCGAACCGTAATGCCCGGTTAACGGTAAAAATGCCTGCGGCCCACTGGGCACAAAGCGCTGCCAAGTAATATCTTGCTGCCCATAATCGGTTTCGATATAAATCACCAGCGCATGTTGCTGATAATCCCAACTGGTCACACCCAAACCCACAGCCTGCCTGACCCTGGACTGTCCACCATCTGCCGCAACCAACAGTTTCGCCGACAAAATACGGCCATCACTTAACTCCACCGTAGAGGCTGCCCCGCTTGAATAATTGATTTTAGTGATAGTCACCGGACACATCAGCTCAACATTGGCAAAATCCTGCAACCGCTCCAACAATGCCAGCTGAGTCACCCTATTTTCAACAATATAACCCAGCTCGGAATAATCAATGTCATCACTGCAGAACTCGGTGTCACCCGCCGTTTCCCATACCCGCATCCTGCGAAACGGGCACAACCTGCGACTAACCACGCCACGCCAAGCCCCCACAGCCTCAAGTATATTTTTTGACGCAATACTAAGCGCAGAAACCCTTAAATCATGCGGCTGATCAGCAGAAAAATCCAAAGGCAGTGCGCTTTCCACTACCGCCACTTTTAACGGACTGCCGCCAAGACCACAAGCAACAGCCGCCCCAACCATACCACCACCGACAACAACCACATCAAAATCTTCTTTCATAATTAACCAAGTCACATAATAAATATCAAAGCCATCTAATAAAAGATACCACACCTACATAAGGATTAAGCAAAAATACCCCTAAAAACCGTATCAAAAAGAAGCAGTACCAACAGCGGCATGGCGCTCATTGTAGGCGAAAACAACAAAGACTGCGTGACAAAATAGGCCAATATCCGTATAATTGAATAGTTTTGCCGTATCGCGGCTTCTGATATATGCATCAGAACAAATACGGAACGAGGGTTATGACAGCTAGCAAAAAGCGGCCCTTTTGTAATATTTTTTAGAGGTGACAATGAGTCAAAGTACGCTACCGACCAGACAAGGTTTATATGACCCCCGCAATGAACATGACGCATGCGGCGTAGGTTTTATCGTCCATATCAAAGGGCAAAAAAGCCATGAAATTGTACGCCAAGGTTTGGAATTGCTTAAAAACCTGACCCATCGCGGCGCGGTCGGCGCAGATATTTATGCGGGCGACGGTGCCGGTATTTTGATTCAAATGCCCGACGCTTTCTTACGTGCAGAGTGCAGCAAATTAAGCATCACCCTCCCGAAAGTCGGCGACTATGCAGCAGGCATGGTATTTTTGCCCCGCGAAGCGGCTAATCGGGTGACTTGCGAAAAACTGCTGACCGACTTCATAGCACAGGAAAAGCTCGAGTTGTTAGGCTGGCGTGATGTACCTGTCGACAACCACGCACTAGGCGAGTCGGTCAAACTGGTCGAACCGTTTATCCGGCAGATTTTCATTGCGCGCGGCACCGACTGTGCCGACCAAGATGCTTTTGAGCGCAAGTTGTTTGTAGTCCGCAAACAAGTTGAAAACGCCGTCCGCGACCTCAATCTTGATCATGGACACGCCTTTTACATTCCGTCCTTATCATCACGCACCATCGTTTATAAAGGCATGTTGCTGGCAGACCAGGTCGGATCGTTCTACGCAGATTTGAGCGACAAACGCATGGACAGCGCCTTGGCATTGGTACATCAGCGTTTCTCTACCAACACCTTCCCAACATGGGATCTGGCACATCCGTTCCGCCTGATCGCCCATAACGGCGAAATCAACACCTTGCGCGGCAACGTCAACGGCATGGCAGCGCGCCGCCATTCCATCGCGTCCAAAGTATTGGGCGATGACATGCACAAATTATGGCCGCTCATTGACGAAGAACAATCGGATTCGGCCTGTTTCGATAACGCACTGGAACTATTGGTAGCCGGCGGTTATTCAATGGCTCATGCCATGATGCTGTTGATCCCAGAAGCCTGGGCCGGTAACGTATTAATGGACGAAAAACTGCGCGCATTTTACGAATATAACGCCGCCCTGATGGAACCTTGGGACGGCCCTGCCGCCATTGCCTTCACCGATGGCCGTCAAATCGGCGCAACCTTAGACCGCAACGGCCTGCGCCCTGCCCGTTATCTGGTCACTGATGACGATTTTGTCATCATGGCTTCGGAGATGGGCGTACTGGAAGTCCCCCAACACAAGATCATCAAAAAATGGCGTCTGCAGCCGGGAAAAATGCTGCTGATAGATACCGAACAAGGCCGTATTATTGATGATGCGGAGTTGAAAGCCAATTTATCCGCGCATCACCCTTATGCAGAATGGCTAAGCAAAACACAAATCCTGCTGTCTGAATTACCGGCCGAAATTTCCGCCATGGCACCGGACGCAAACACACTTTTAGACCGGCAACAAGCCTTCGGCTACACCCGCGAAGACCTTGAATTCATCCTGAAACCCATTGCGCAAACCGGACAAGAACCGATCAGTTCAATGGGCATCGACACTGCGCTAGCAGTGTTGTCGCAACGCTCGCGCCTGTTATACGATTACTTCAAACAAGGCTTTGCCCAAGTCACCAACCCGGCCATTGACCCAATCCGCGAAGAATTGGTCATGTCGCTGGTTTCGTTGATCGGCCCACGCCCCAACTTATTGGGCCTGGACGAAGGCGGTACCCACATGCGTTTGGAAGTCGAGCAACCGATTTTAACCAACCAAGATTTGGAAAAAATCCGTCGCATCGAAACACGCACTGGCGGCGCATTCAAAACCAAAACCCTGACGCTGTGTTACCCCTCGGATTTGGGCGCAAGCGGTATGGAAACGGCGCTCGACAAGTTGTGCCTCGCTGCAAAACAGGCTGTTGAAGAAGGCAATAACATCTTGGCACTATCCGACCGCGACCTGGATATTGCGCATATCGCCATCCCTGCCTTGCTGGCAACATCCGCCGTGCACCACTATTTAACCCGCGAAGGCCTGCGCACCAAAGTCGGCCTAGTTATCGAAACCGGCGAAGCACGCGAAGTGCATCATTTTGCGTTGCTGGCAGCCTACGGTGCAGAAGCGGTTAACCCTTATCTGGCGTTCGATACCCTCTCTGGACTTTGCAAAAACATTCCAGGGCTTAGCGAATACGAAGCGCACAAACGTTATATCAAAGCCATCTCCAAAGGCCTGCTTAAAGTCATGTCCAAAATGGGCATTTCGACTTACCAGTCTTATTGCGGCGCGCAAATTTTCAATGCCATCGGCTTGTCGGAACCCTTTCTTGACCGCTACTTTACCGGTACTACCAGCACCATCGAAGGCGTAGGTTTAGCGGAAATCAGCGAAGAAACCGCCCGTCGCCATCGCATTGCTTTCGGCAATGCGCCGCTATACCGGGACTCACTGGATATTGGCGGCGAATACGCCTACCGTGTACGCGGCGAAGCGCATACTTGGACGCCGGAAACTATCAGTACCTTGCAACATGCAACACGTAGCAACAGCTATGAAAAATATTCGGAATTTGCACGCCTGATTGATGAACAAGGTGAAACCTTGCTGACCTTGCGCGGCTTAATGTCATTAAAGGAAAATGCGGCACCTGTGCCGTTGGACGAAGTGGAATCTGCGGCCGAAATCGTCAAGCGCTTTGCCACCGGCGCGATGTCATTCGGCTCAATCTCTTACGAAGCCCACACCAATTTGGCCATTGCAATGAACCGCATCGGTGGAAAATCGAATACCGGCGAAGGCGGCGAGCTTCCAGAGCGTTTCAAACCGCTGCCCAATGGCGACTCGATGCGCTCGGCAATCAAACAAGTTGCATCAGGCCGTTTTGGCGTGACCACTGAATATCTGGTCAACGCCGATGACATTCAAATTAAAGTCAGCCAAGGCGCAAAACCCGGCGAAGGCGGACAGTTGCCCGGCCACAAAGTCGACGCAGTCATTGCCCGGGTGCGCCATTCGACACGCGGTGTAGGCTTGATTTCACCACCGCCGCACCATGACATTTACTCGATTGAAGACTTGGCGCAATTGATTCATGACTTGAAAAACGTCAACCCCGAAGCGCGCATCAGCGTCAAGCTGGTTTCCGAAGTCGGCGTCGGCACCGTTGCGGCAGGCGTTTCCAAAGCCCATGCCGACCACGTCACCATTTCAGGCTTTGACGGCGGTACCGGCGCAAGCCCGATGACATCAATCAAACACGCCGGTTTGCCATGGGAAATCGGCCTTGCCGAAACCCATCAAACATTGGTACTGAACAAACTGCGCGGACGTATTGCCGTACAGGTTGATGGCGGCTTGCGCACCGGGCGCGACGTCATCATCGGCGCATTATTGGGTGCGGACGAATTCGGTTTTGCCACCGCCCCATTGATTGTGTCGGGCTGCTTGATGATGCGTAAATGTCACCTGAACACCTGCCCGGTCGGCGTAGCGACGCAAGACCCTGAACTGCGCAAACGCTTTACCGGACAACCGGAACATGTGGTCAATTATTTCTTCATGGTTGCGGAAGACGTGCGCCAGTGGATGGCGAAACTGGGTTTCCGTAGCTTCAATGAAATGGTCGGACGCTCGGACAAGCTGGACATGCAGCGTTCATTGAACCACTGGAAAACGCAAGGTTTGGATTTTAGCCGCGTATTCCATAAACCCGAAGTGGCTGATGGCACCATCCTTTATCACCACGAAAGCCAGGATCACGGCCTGGAGCAGGCACTAGACCATACCTTAATCGCACAGGCGCAGCCTGCGTTGGCAAACGGCCAACCAGTGGTCATCAATACGCCCATCCGCAATATCAACCGTACTTTCGGTGCTATGCTGTCCGGCGAGGTTGCCAAACGTTATGGCCACACAGGCTTGCCTGAAGACACCATCGCAATTCATGTCAAAGGCACTGCCGGACAAAGTTTTGGCGCGTTTTTAGCGCAAGGCATCAGCATCGAGCTGGAAGGCGAAGGCAACGATTATGTCGGCAAAGGCATGAGCGGCGGCCGTATCGCCATCTACCAGCCTAAAGATTGCCCGATTACACCCGCAGAAAACATTATCGTCGGCAACACCGTGCTGTATGGCGCCATTAGCGGCGAATGTTATTTCAGCGGCGTGGCTGGCGAACGCTTTGCCGTGCGTAATTCCGGCGCATTGGCCGTTGTCGAAGGCGTGGGCGACCACGGCTGCGAATACATGACCGGCGGTGTCGTCGTGGTGCTGGGGCAAACCGGCCGCAATTTTGCGGCCGGTATGTCGGGCGGTGTCGCTTACGTGCTCGATGAGGCAGGCGATTTCGAAAAGCGCTGCAATATGGCCATGGTCGAACTTGAACCGATCCCTGCGGAAGACGACACACTGGAGGCAATAGCACATCAAGGCGGCGACCTGGAAACACATGGCCGCGTCCACATCATGTCCGACATGACCCGTCATGATGCACAGCGCTTAAAGCATTTGATTGAAAACCATAAGCGTTACACCAACAGCGCCAGGGCGCAGCACATTCTGGACAACTGGCAGGACTTCTTGCCGCGCTTTGTAAAAGTCATGCCGGTCGATTACCGCGAAGCGCTGAAACAAATTCAAGCAGAACAAGCATCTGCAACTGTTTAACCGTTACTAAAGCTTAACCGTTCACCCGACCCTATCAAAGGGCGGGACGGTTAAGCCCGCTCAGGCTCACCGCGAACAGCTTAAAGCAGCCCGCATTGAGTGAGTAGCCACACTATATTAAGTAGAAGGTATTAAAGATGGGTAAACCAACCGGGTTTATGGAATTAGAACGCACCGAGCGGCATACTGCCGCACCGAGTGACCGTATCCAGCATTATCGCGAATTTACACTAGCCCCCAGCGATGCCGAAATCGCTGAACAAGGCTCACGTTGCATGGATTGCGGCATCCCTTTTTGCCATAACGGCTGCCCAGTCAATAACATCATTCCCGATTGGAATGACGGGGTTTATCGGGGCGATTGGCAGCAAGCGTTAAATATTCTGCACAGCACCAACAATTTCCCCGAATTTACCGGACGCATCTGCCCTGCGCCCTGCGAGGCCGCTTGCACACTCAATTTGCAAGAGCAACCAGTCACCATTAAGTCGATAGAATGCGCCATTATCGACAAAGGCTGGGAAATGGGCTGGGTCAAACCGCAAATTCCGGAAAAACGCAGCGGCAAACGCGTCGCCGTCATCGGCTCCGGCCCATCAGGCTTAGCCTGCGCCCAACAACTCGCACGCGCCGGCCATGAAGTCGTAGTTTATGAAAAGAATGACCGTATCGGCGGCTTGTTACGTTACGGCATCCCTGATTTCAAAATGGAAAAATCGCACATCGACCGCCGCATTGCGCAAATGCAAGCGGAAGGCGTCAGCTTCAGACCCAATAGCCATATCGGCAGCGACATTCCGGCACAAAAAATACTCGCCGAATTCGATGCGGTCGTGTTAGCCGTCGGCTCAGAAAAAGCGCGCGATTTGGAAGTTCCGGGGCGTAATGAGCTGCAAGGCGTTTATTATGCTATGGACTTTTTACGTCAGCAGAACAAACGCAACGCAGGCGACACGATAGCCGACGATGACGCCATTATTGCCACCGACAAACATGTCGTGGTTATCGGCGGCGGCGACACCGGTTCCGATTGCATCGGTACCTCGATTCGCCAAGGTGCGGCATCTGTAGTGCAGCTGGAAATCTTGCCGCAACCGCCAGAAAAAGAAAACAAACTAATGACCTGGCCGCTGTGGCCGAACAAGTTACGCACCACGTCGTCACATAATGAAGGCATTAAAAAACGTTATTTTAGCGTCAACACCCAAAGCGTTAGCGGCAAAGACGGCAAGATAACCCAGCTGAATGCGGTCGAAGTGGAATGGAAGCAAGAAGGCGGGCAATGGAAAATGAGCGAAAAACCCGGCAGCGCCTTTACCTTGGATGCCGACATCGTGTTTTTGGCCATGGGCTTTGTCCATCCGGTACACGAAGGCTTGTTAAAAGAATTGGGCGTCGAACTTGAGCGCAACAACATCAAAGCCAACGACAAACAGTACCGAACTTCAATCGATAAAGTGTTTGCTGCCGGCGACGGGCGACGCGGACAATCGCTGGTGGTCTGGGCGATACGCGAAGGCCGCCAAGCTGCGAGAGCCGTCGATGAATTTCTGATGGGTTTATCCGAATTGCCAAGATAATCTTGTCACGCTTTAGCGGATTAACGCCGCTAAAGCGCTTTCACCTTGGTTACCAAACAGCGTTTACACCGATAAACGGTGACCAGCTTCCCCTGCTTTACATCAAATTGTTTTTCCTTTAAAACCTCCCATTTATGAAAACCGCTACGGCATAAGGTATTGCCTTTATGTCGCTCCGATAATTTAGGACGTTTAAACTGAACCACCTCACCCATGATTTCCCCCCAAGCCACTATGAATAGATTAAAAAATAAAATCCGCGACATCCCCGACTTCCCCAAGCCCGGCATCATGTTTAAAGACATTACGCCGCTGGTCAAAGACCCCGCGATGCTCAGGCTTGCCGTACACCAATTACTGCATCCTTTTTTAGGCAGAAACATCACCGTTGTTGCCGGCATGGAAGCACGCGGCTTTATTTTCGGCTCATTAGTCGCCTGGGAATTGGGCTTGCCTTTTGTCCCCTTGAGAAAACCGGGCAAACTGCCTTACGATGTGCAAAGCGTATCCTACGATCTTGAATACGGCTCCGCCACACTCGAAGCCCATATTGATGCGTTTGATGCGAATGACAGGGTTTTATTGATTGATGATTTGCTAGCCACCGGCGGGACTGCAAAAGCCAGCTGTGAATTGGTTGAACAACTGGGCGCTACAGTCGAGGCCTGCGCTTTTGTGGTGGAACTGGACTTTCTGGCTGGCCGCGAAAAACTGGGCAATTACGAGATCCATTCGCTACTGCATTACTGATTGAAATGCAGGACGAAAAAACCTTTCGCCCTACATCTTCATTTACCGGCGTCTTTTTAATGTATGCAATTGCTCTACTTTGCTGCCGGCCTGTTCAAACGACTTGGCTGTATCGTCAAAGGACTGGGCGACACTACTAAATGAATAAGCATCAGACGGCCTATCTAAAGTCAGGGAGAAAACCGGCTTAGCCGGGCCTTCAGAAACGGACGCCTCATCTGCGTCGCCATCTAACCCATCGTCGAAACCCTCCGCATCAAAAGCGGCTTCCGACTTTCCATCGGTAGCCAAATTATCGCGCCACTGCAAAAAAGACTCACGGGTAAAAACATAAGGGTCCAACGCCGCTTCATTGATAAACCTCAATGCCCCTTCAGCATTGGCGCGTTCGCTCAATACGCCCAACAATTGCACAGGCACGGTGATATAATTGATGGGGTTTGCTGCCGAGTCAAATATTGCCCCCGGAATGCCCCGCCCTGTTGACGGCCCAAAAAGCGGTAAGACTAAATAAGGCCCCCGAGGCACACCCCATACAGCCAGCGTCTGCTCAAAATCCTCTTGATTTTGCTCCAGCCCGACATGCTTGGCAACATCAACCAAACCGCCCAAGCCCAGCGTTGTATTGATGGCCAAGCGTCCGGTATCTTCAGCGCCTTGGGCAAATTTAGCCTGCAAAACGTCATTAATAACCACATTGACATTTTTTAGGTTAGTAAAAAAATTAGACACACCGGTTTGCATGAACTGCGGCGTGATCCATTTATAGGCATTTGCAAGGGGCGCAGCGACATAACCGTCAACACCATCATTAAAAAGAAACATTTTCCTATTAAAATCCTCATACGGGTCAACCTGGCTCGCGACCGGTTGACCCGGCGTATTGCCTGTTGTCGCACACCCCCCCAGAGTGATGGCAATACCAATTAGGACAAGGAATATAGAGCGCGCTCTAACTTTACGATTGCCGCAGTGTGGTCTATTCATGGTCATAAAAACCTACTGTTTTGAATAATTGTTAATTTTTTCGCTAATTTTGCTGATTAAGGCATCAAAGCCTTCGCGCTGTAAAATCGTGGTGTATTCAGACCTTTTCAAGGCCAAATCGCTGACGCCATTGGCGATTATATTAATAATGCGCCAGCTATTGCCTTTTTCTTTGAGCATGTAATCGAATTTGACCGGCTTGTCATCAGGGATGACTAAATGGGAATGCACCACAAAACCGCCGCGTGTGGTCTCTTCTTCCGAATCGAATACGAACGATTCGCCCGAATAATCCTTAAAATTGTGCGCATAAGAAGCGATGCTCAACTCACTGAACACATCCACCAGCTTTTGCTGCTGCTCCTCGGACAATTTTTCCCATTCCTTACCGACCACAATGCGCGCTATTTTTGTCAGTTCATGGCTGTTGGAAACCGGCTCTTTAAGTCTGTCATAGCGACCGGCATAACCCAATTTTTTGCCGTCCTTCATCACCGCAATCAGCTCGTCCTGAAATTTCTCGACGACCTGCCTGGCTGTCGCCCCACCTTCATCGGCCGCAAAAGCATGCGTCGCCCCGAACAAAAAGAACATAAAAACAACGGCCAACCGCATATTTTTCAAAATCATAATGGAAACCTCGTAAAAATTAAATCAGGTAACAAGGCAAAAGGTGCAAGGCTAAAGGCGAAAAAAAACATGCCCACTTGCACCTACATCGGAATGCACTTTAATCGGCAACTTCCACTCTCACAGGAATACCGGCAATAGTCGACGACAGCTCTTTTTTCGCATACGCAGGCGCGGCCTCAGGCACCATGTCGCCTTCGGTTTTCGGCCCCCTGATTGATGTCAACAGCGCTTTCAACGGATGCGCTAGCATATCCTCAACAGCCGTCGCCTCATAGCCGCAATGCGCCATGCAGCTGGCACATTTAGGATTATTAACGGAACCGTATTTTTCCCAAGGCGTGGTATCCAACAACTCCTGAAAAGTGGACACATAGCCTTCATCAGCCAGTAAATAACACGGTTTTTGCCAGCCAAACACGTTGCGGGTCGGATTGCCCCACGGGGTACAATCATAGTTTTGATTGCCCGCCAGAAAATCAAGATATAACGATGAATGGTTTAATTTCCACTTACGATTTTTGCCGATTCTGAAAATGCCGCGAAACAAATCCTTCACATCGCTGCCCTTAATAAACACATCCTGCTGCGGCGCACGCTCATAACTGAAACCCGGCGCAATGGTCACACCTTCAACGCCCAGTTCCATCGCATAATCCAGGAAATCGGCAACTTCTTGTGCATTTTCACCCTGAAACAGCGTGCAGTTGACGGTGACTCTAAAACCCTTTGCCAAAGCCAATTTTATCGCCTCAACCGCCCGCTCAAACACACCGTCCTGACAAACAGAAGTGTCATGCCTGTCCTGCATACCGTCCAAATGGATTGAAAAAGTCAGATAAGGCGACGGCTGATAATCATCGATTCTCTTTTTCAACAATAAGGCATTGGTACACAAATAAACGAATTTTTTGCGCGCAACAATACCGGCAACAATTTGCGGCATTTCCTTATGAATCAAAGGCTCGCCGCCTGGAATAGAGACCATCGGCGCATCGCACTCATCGACCGCCTGCATACATTCTTCAAAGGACAGGCGCTTATCGAGAATATCATCCGGGTAATCAATCTTGCCACAACCCGCACAGGCCAAATTACAACGGAACAACGGTTCAAGCATCAATACCAAAGGGTATTTTTTAACCCCTTTCAATTTTTGCTTAATCAAATAACTGCCTACAGTCAACTGCTGACGTAAAGGAACTCCCACGAGCAAACCCTCCAAAAAATCTTAATGAACTTAATGGCGCCCATTTAAAAATGACCGCCCTGAAACCAGATACGCTAAAAAGCCAAGCAATCTTGTATCAAAAAAACAACAGACCAATAATACTTACTAAAATACAAACACCTACTGCTTTTAAATCGCGGGCTTTAGTAAATATCAACAAGGCCATCATATAATACAAGCGCTTATCTATTACTGACTAGAATACTATCTTTTAACGGGCGACTCCAGTTTTACCCTTAATCCGCTGTAAATCGACCTGTAGCGCACGCCCCGATACCCGCCACAGCAACACCCGTTAAAGACAGGTAAAATGATGTTTTTATTAACAATAAATAACTTTTAACAATCCCTTGTTGTGCGCATTTGCAACAAAACAACATTGCTTTGCAAAATACCAACAAACAGTCTATTATTGCCTCATACAAAACTTAAATTTACCCGTAAGCCAACAAAAAAATACCATGAGTGACACTCAAATATCCCTGGACAATCCAAAGTCACTGAGCAAATGCTCTGATGATCAATTTCAGGCACTCTTACTCGAAGGCGTCTCCAGAACATTTGCGTTGACCATTCCGCAATTACCGGAAAAACTGTATAGCGCAGTCGCCAATGCCTATTTGTTATGCCGCATTGTAGACACCATAGAAGATGAAGTTTCACTGTCCCCCGGTCAAAAAAAATATTTTTGCTCCGAGTTTATTCAGGTAGTAAAAACCGGCACCAACTCGGAGCCGTTTGCCGTTGACCTTGCGCCGCTGCTGTCCGAACAGACCATTCCTGCCGAACACACCTTAATTCATGTGTTGCCACGGGTTATACAAATCACCCATAAATTCGATCCGGCTCAAATTGAAGCATTGGCTTGTTGCGTTGAAACCATGGCAGAAGGGATGCCGATTTTTCAGGCACAGGATTTACAAGGCGGCCTTGCTACACTGGCCGATATGGACAAATATTGTTATTACGTTGCCGGTTGCGTCGGTGAAATGCTGGCCAAGCTGTTTTGTCATTATTCGCCCGAAATTGCGCAACACCAAGACGAACTGCTCAAGCTTTCGGTGTCTTTTGGCCAAGGCCTGCAAATGACCAACATCTTAAAAGATATTTGGGATGACGCCGAACGCGGCGTGTGCTGGTTGCCGCAAGATATTTTTACCGAAACAGGCTTTGATCTTAAAACCCTGTCCCCCGAAAACAACAATGAACATTTTCGACTGGGCTTAACGCACTTGATCAACATCGCTCACGGGCATTTGCATAACGCCCTGAAATATACTCTGTTGCTACCTAGCCACGAAACCGGCATTCGCAATTTCTGCCTCTGGGCGCTGGGCATGGCTGTTTTGACCTTGAAAAAAATCAACAAAAATCTGGATTTCACCCATTCAAACCAAGTCAAAATAAGCCGTAATAGCGTTAAGGCGACTATCCTTGCGACCCGACTAACCGGGCGCAGCAACACCCTGCTTAACTTACTTTTCAACTTGGCAAGCCGCGAACTCAAAACGCCTGACTGGACTTATTCAACCCCATCCTCAAACGCCAAGATAAACCTTTAAGGACATCACTTATGTTTAACGAAGCAACTTTAGAGATAAATACCGGTGCTGTTTCAAACTTATCGAATACAGCCGACCACTATGCACACAACCTTGAACTGGCCATCAGCAAGGCACAAGATAAACTGTTAAGCCTGCAGGACAAGGACGGTTATTGGGTTTTTGAGCTGGAAGCCGATTGCACCATTCCCTCCGAGTACATCATGATGATGCACTATCTGGGTGAAATCGATGAGCCGCTGCAAGAAAAAATTGCCAACTACCTCCGCTCACGCCAGGCCGAAAACGGCAGCTATCCGCTGTTTACCGGTGGCCCCGGCGACCTTAGCTGTAGCGTCAAAGTGTATTACGCCCTAAAAATGGCGGGCGACGCTATCGACGCGCCGCACATGGCTCGGCTAAGGCACTATATCCTTAGCCGGGGCGGCGCGGCCAAAACCAACGTCTTTACCCGTATTGCACTGGCAACTTTTAAGCAAATACCTTGGCGGGGCGTCCCTTATATCCCTGTCGAAATCATGCTGCTCCCCAAATGGTTTCCGTTTCATCTGGATAAAGTCTCGTACTGGTCCAGAACCGTGATGGTGCCGTTGTTTATTCTTTGCACCTTAAAAGCCACAGCCAAGAACCCTAACAACATTAATATACTGGAGCTTTTCGTCACCCACCCTGACGAAGAAAAACACTATTTTCCTGAACGGACTACACTCAACAAAATCTTTCTTGGCCTGGATAAACTGGGTATAGCAACACGGCCATTAATCCCCGGCAAGTTGCACAACCTCGCCATCGAAAAAGCCAAAAACTGGATTATCGAGCGCCTGAACGGCGAGGACGGCTTGGGCGGCATTTCCCCGGCCATGATGGCGGCTTATGAAGCCTTGCTGTTGCTGGGCATGCCCAAAGACGATGAAATGATTGTCACCGCACGCAAAGCCATCGACAAATTATTGGTTATCCATGAGGACTATGCCTATTGCCAACCGTGCCTGTCGCCGGTTTGGGACACCGCGCTGGCCGCACTGGCTTTGCAGGAATCCGACAAATCAGGCAACAGCGCAAGCCTGACCCGCGCCTACGATTGGCTTAAAAGCAAACAGCTGTCCGATGAACCCGGCGACTGGCGCATTTCCAAACCTGATTTGGCGGGCGGCGGCTGGGCATTCCAATTTGAAAACCCGCATTACCCTGATGTTGATGACACTGCCGTGGTCGCCTTTGCTATGGCCGAATCCAACCTGCCGCATCTGGACGAATCAATCCACCGGGCTACCCGCTGGATTGTCGGCATGCAATCTAAAAACGGCGGTTACGGCGCATTCGATGTTGATAATACCGCTTATTACCTCAACG
The DNA here is from genome assembly GCA_030684815.1 of Methylobacter sp. GTDB lineage: Bacteria > Pseudomonadota > Gammaproteobacteria > Methylococcales > Methylomonadaceae > Methylobacter_A. The sequence continues at coordinate 23,403 of JAUXXQ010000136.1, forward strand.
AAATCCCTTTTGCCGACCATGGCGCCTTGCTCGACCCGCCAACATCTGACGTCAGTGCGCGTTGCGCCATGCTGATGGCGAGAGTCGCACAGGATCATGACGACGACTGCAGGGATGCAGGAGGTAGAGCAACGCATGGAGCAGTTGCCGAGTATCTACCGGCATTAAAACGCACCATCGACTATATCCGTAGCGAACAGGAACAAGACGGCTCTTGGTTTGGCCGCTGGGGCACTAACTATATCTACGGCACCTGGTCAGTCCTGCTCAGCCTTGAACAAACCGACCTGCCTAAAAGCGACCCGCTCTACACCAAAGCGGCAAAATGGCTAAAAAGCGTGCAGCGCGGTGATGGCGGCTGGGGCGAAGACAACTATAGCTATCATGACACCGAGCAAGCCGGAAAATACCATTTCAGCACCGCCTTCCAAACCGCGTGGGCGGTATTGGCACTGATGGCGGCGGGTGAAGCCAACAGCCACGAAGTCAAGGCCGGCATCGACTTCATCCTGCGCAACCAGCAGGCTGATGGCGTATGGAATGACAAATGCTTTACCGCCCCCGGCTTCCCTAAAGTGTTTTATCTTAAATACCACGGTTACGACAAATTCTTCCCGCTCTGGGCTTTGGCCAGATACCGTAACGAGCTGCTGAAAAAGTGACCGTCGGCATTGTTGTCGCCCTACCGGAAGAACTCAGCACCCTGACCTCGCAAAAGATCGCCAAAGGGTGCTGTGTTTCTATTGCCGACACCATTATTGTCGGCTATTCCGGCGCGGGTGCCGATAATGCACGTTTAACCGCTGAACACCTTATTACACAAGGCGCCACCCGGTTGATCAGCTGGGGTTGCGCCGCCGCCCTCAGTGACACATTAAAACCCGGCGACCTGGTCTTGGCCGATACCCTGATTGATGCGGAAGGCACACACTTCAGCATTCAGTCCGACTGGCACCGTGACAGCCAAAAACGACTGTCAAACACGCGCCCCGTCCACACCGGCCGCCTAGCCGAAAGCCACAACATCGTAGCAAGCAGCGAAGCCAAAAAACGCCTGCACCGCCAAAGCAATGCCATCGCCCTGGACATGGAATCTGTCGCCATCGCCAACGTGGCCAGACAAAACCGGCTGCCTTTTTTAGCAGTCCGTGCCATTGCCGACCCGGCCGGCATGGATTTACCTAAAGCCATCAGTCATGCCCTTAACGCCGAGGGTGACATTGTTTTGGGCAAATTACTGCGCTTTATCGCCCAACACCCCTCGGAAGTTCCGGGTCTGATAAAACTGGGCCTGCATTTCAATGCCGCCAAAAATACCTTAAAATGGGTCGCCAAACAGCTCGATGCCCTAATCGACTTACCCAACCCGACCCCATAAAAACACCATGTCATCTTTTTTCAATTCGCTTATCGGCTGGTGCGAGCGACAAATCATACGCTGTCCATGGACGCTGTTATTGCTGGCGATTGCATTCTGCGGCCTTACCCTGGACTACACCGTCAAGAACCTGGAAATCAACACCAACACCACTGACATGCTGTCCGCCGATTTGCCGTTTCGGCAAAATCTAGCGCATTTGAACCGGACTTTTCCCGAAGATGCCGACACCATTATTTTTGTCGTTGAGGCAAAAACACCGGAAGAAACCGCCCAGGCGGCGGGCAAGCTTGCCGAACAGTTAGGCAAAGCCAACGACCGCTTCAGCTCCGTCTACATTCCCACCGACAATGCGTTTTTCAGGCAACAGGCCCTGCTCTATCTTGAGCAAAACGAGCTCGATGAATTGGCGCAAAAGCTAACCGATGCCCAGCCTTTTTTAGGCCATCTGTCGCAAAATTATCACCTTGAAGGCCTGTTCGGCATTATCGGGCAAGCACTTGAGCAGCGCGACAATACCCTGCCGATGGACCTAGAGCCGATACTGGTTGCCATTGACGACACCCTGAACAGCCAGCTAACCGGCCAGCCGCACTACTTATCCTGGCAAAACATACTGGCCGAAGACAAGCCCAACACCAAGGACTACCAAGACGCCGCCGCACAAATCAAGCTCAATCGAACTATCGTCATTGCCAAACCCAAAATGCATTTCGATGAAATGCTGCCTGCCGATGTCGCGTTGTCAACCGCCCGCGAAATCAGTCGCGGCATCATGGCAGAAAACCCCACCCTGAGCATCCGCATCACCGGCGAAACTGCGCTAGAACACGAAGAACTGGAAAGCGTTACCAAAGACGCCGCTTTCTCCGGTTTGTTGTCGCTGGTTTTAGTCTGCTCAGTCCTATGGATAGGCCTGCGCTCAGTTAAATTGGTGCTGATCACCTATCTGGTTTTGATCATGGGCTTAATCCTAACCGCCGGGTTTGCGGCCATCACCGTAGGCCATTTGAATGTCATTTCCATGGCCTTCGCCAGTTTATATATCGGGCTTGGCGTCGATTACGCCATCCATATCTGCCTACATTACCGCGAAGGCCGGGCAGAAGGCCTGTCGAACAGCGAAGCCATTGTCGTCAGCATCCGCGATGTCGGCTCATCATTGTTTTTGTGCGCACTGACCACGGCACTGGGTTTTTTCGCCTTTATCCCGACCGATTACGCCGGGGTATCCGAATTGGGCATCATTTCCGGCGGCGGCATTTTTATCGGCCTGATTATTTCTCTGACCGTCTTGCCCGCCCTGTTCTGCATCTTTCCGGCCAACCGTGTAAAACCGCTGCGCTCGGCATTGATTCCGGCTTTTGCCATTACTTTCCCGTTTCGCCATGCCACCGGCATTAAAGTCGTCTCCATCCTGTTGGGCATAGGCGCCAGCTTTGCGTTGACCCAGCTTAGCTTCGATTACAACCCAATCAACCTGAGAGACCCCAGCAGCGAATCGGTTTCCACCATTAAGGAATTGCTAAAATCGAAAACCGAATCACCTTTTACACTAACCGCATTAGCAAAAAACCTTGAGGCAGCCGACAACATCACCCGTCGACTCGAACAGCAATCCTCGGTACATGACGTCATCACCCTGACCAGTTTTGTCGCCAAAGACCAGGACGAAAAGCTGGCAACCATTGAAGATTTGAACCTGATGCTGGGCGGACAACTCAAAAACTTCGACGACACGCTCGATAACGCCGACCAACTGGCCGCATTGACCAAATTCAACGGCACACTGAAAAAGGCCATTGCCGAACAATCGCCCAATGCGCCCTTGGCCACCCTGCAGCAATTACAGCAGCGCATCGACACCTTCATCAAACAGGCTGAAACGACAGCAACGCCAAAAGACAGTTACGTCCAGCTGGAAAAAAACATTTTGGGCCTGCTACCGTTTACCATCGAACGCCTTAGAACCAGCCTAACCGCCGCCCCTTTTGGCCTGGATGATTTGCCGCCGGAGATAACATCGCACTGGGTCAGCAGCACCGGCCTGTACCGAATCCTGATTGCACCGGAAAAAGACCAGAACAACCCTGAACATTTGAAGGAGTTTGTCACCCAGGTGCAAGCCATTGACGATAGCGTTTCCGGCCTGCCGATCGTCAACCTGGCCGGCGGCGATGCCGTGGTCAATGCCTTTATTGAAGCCTTCAGCGGCGCTTTTATTGCCATCGTGCTGCTATTGTTGTTGATTTACAAAAACATCAGAAAGACCTTGCTGGTCATCATGCCCTTATTGCTGGCCGCATTACTGACCGGTGCAAGCAACGTGCTGCTGAACAACCCTTTCAATTTCGCCAACATCATCGCCCTGCCCCTGCTGCTAGGCATGGGACTCGACAGCAGCATCCTGATCATGCACCGGCACCACTCCACTTCATCCGAAGATGAACAACTGCTGCAGAGCAGCACCACCCGGGGCATCATTTTTGGCGCCCTGACCACCTTGTGCTGTTTTTCCAGCCTGGCTTTCACGGCCCATCGAGGTATCGCCAGCATGGGTTTATTGTTAACCATCGGCCTTACTTTCACAGTGATGTGTTCTTTAATAGTCCTGCCTGCTTTTAGCGGCAAACGTATTTAATTTTTTTTGAGGTAACTCATGTCATTTTGCATCGCCGAACTTTTTTCCCAGCACAGCACTGATAAATTTGATCTGCACGAACAACATTTAAACAACCAAATGGTCCGGGTATTAAAGACCATCGGTTATGACCGCCACTATAAAAAAGCGGTCGGGCAATATCTCTACGACGATCAAGGTACGGAATATCTGGACTTGCTCAGCGGTTTCGGCGTGTTTGCCATCGGCCGCAACCACCCGACCGTGATCAGCGCCTTGACCGAAACCTTGACCCTGGAACTGCCCAACCTGGTGCAAATGGATGTGTCGGTGCTGAGCGGCTTGCTGGCGCAAGAAATCCTGAAAACCACGCCGGACAGCCTGAACAAAATGTTCTTTTGCAATTCCGGCACCGAAGCGGTGGAAGCGGCGATCAAGTTTGCCCGCTACACCACCAAACGCGAAAAAATCGTTTTTTGCGAACACGGTTATCATGGCCTGACCCTGGGTTCTCTGTCATTAAACGGCGAAGATATTTTCCGCGAAGGTTTCGGCCCGCTGCTGCCCGGTTGCAGCGCTGTGCCTTTCAACAATCTGGCCGCGCTGGAACAGGCACTCAGCAATAAAGACGTGGCCGCGTTCGTGGTCGAGCCGATCCAGGGCAAAGGCGTCAATGTGCCTGACGACAATTATCTGCCGGAAGTCGAACGCTTGTGCAAAAAATACGGCACCCTGTTTGTCGCCGACGAAGTACAAACCGGCCTGGGGCGCACCGGAAAATTCTGGGCCATCGACCATTGGAACGTCAAGCCGGACATGATTTGCATGGCTAAAGCCCTGTCCGGCGGTTTTGTGCCAGTTGGCGGCGTCGCCATCACCCAAAAAATCATGGACACCGTTTATAACCGCATGGATAGGGCTGTCGTCCATGGTTCGACTTTTTCCAAAAACAACATGGCGATGGCGGCAGGGCTTGCCACCCTGCATGTGATGGCAGAAGAAAAACTGGTCGAAAACAGCCTGAAAGTCGGCACCGACATCATCGACAGCCTGAACGCAATGGCCGGAAAATATGAATTCCTGAAGGAAGCGCGCGGCAAAGGCATGATGATCGCGATTGAGTTTCAATCGCCCAAGAGCTTGAAACTGAAAGCCGCTTGGGCAATGTTGGAAGCGGCCAACAAAGGCTTGTTCTGCCAAATGATCACCATTCCGTTATTTAAAGAACATCATATTTTGACCCAAGTTGCCGGGCACGGCATGAACGTAGTTAAGCTATTGCCGCCATTGAACCTGACGCAAAAAGACCGCGACACTATCGTCAATTCATTCGATAAAGCCATCTCCGATACCCACCAAATTCCCGGCTCGATTTGGGATTTAGGCAAGAATCTGGCGGGGCATGCGTTAAAAGGCAAAAAGTAAGGGTTAAAAATATAGAACACAGATGCCACGGATGTAGCCGATAAACACGGAAAAATCCGTTTACATCCGTCTAATCCACGTTCCATTAAGTAGGTAAGCCTATTTCTTTTAACATTTACATTGGAGTCCAATAGCTTTAGCTATTGGCGGTAAAACAGCTAAAGCTGTTTTACTCCCAACTTGTTTGTTAAGAAACTTTTGAATGACTACTTATCAGGTGATTTCCTGAAAAGTGTCCACGAAAGGCACGAAAAAACACGAAAATTTCGTGGTTTTCGTGGTTTTCGTGCCTTTCGTGGACTCTATTTTTTACAAACCATGATTATCAAGGGACATTATTTCCCGGAAATAACCTTAGTTATCAGCTACAAATAGTTACAACCTGGAAAAGTAATGAAAAAAATCATTCCAATCTGTTTATTATTGTTAACCGTGTATCCGTCACAATGGGTGGGCGCCCATGCAGTGATCACTGATTATTCGCTAAAAATTACGCCTATTCGCGCCAACAGTGCGGCGCAAGTCGAGTTGTCGTTTAACTCTAAAATCGAACTGGGTTTGTCGCAGATTTTCCTGGTCAGTATCGGCGACAAACATACGCTGTTACAGGCCGACAACGGCAGCAAACAAGGCCAGATCATCATCCATGTCCCGCCACTGGAAGCCGGCGATTATGCGCTCCGCTTTAAAGTCTTCGCCGCCGACGGCCATTTGACCGAAGACGTCATTCATTTTTCTGTTTCCGAGTAGAGGCTGACAATGGCTGGCATAGCTGATTTTCTCGATTCCCTGATTGGCGGGTTTGACCTGATTTGTTATTCATTGGCAATCGGCAGCCTGTTTTGGGGGCTTTTTGTGTTGCGTCCGTGGCATAACCAGGCCCCATATCCTGCGCTGTTGCTGCAAAAAACCGTCGCCCTGCTTTATAAAGGCGCTTTCTGGCTCGCCGCCGCCCAGCTGTTCAAAATCATACTTAAAATATGGCTGATGACCGCCGTGCTTGAGCGCTGGCCGTTCCCCGAATTTGGCGGCACCACGCAATTCATCGGCGGCATCATACGCACACTATTGACGCTGGTTTTGGCCGCTTACGGCTACCACGCACTGCGTAAGCACCCTTTTTCCAAACAACACTGGATAACCGCCGCCCTAGTGGCGCTGCCGATGATCGTTTCCGGTGCATGGCTGGTGCATGGCGCCGGCCGTTTTGAAAATCAGGTTTTGCTGATGTCGCTGACAGTCCTTCATCAACTGGCCGCAGCAGCCTGGATCGGCGGCGTATTCCAGTTGGTCAATCTGTGGTTGTTACGCAATAGCCATGAGCTTGACGGCGGCTTATGGCCTTTATTGCTAAAGCGCTTCACGCCCTTTGGCATTGCCTCAGTCGCGATGATACTGGTTTCGGGCTTGCCGATTGCCTTGCAATACATTGATAGCTGGAACGGCCTGATCGGCACCGGTTACGGCAATTTATTGCTGGTAAAAATCACCTTGATGGCTATCGCTTTAGGTTTTGCCTGGCTTAATAAAAGCGCAGTTGCGGACTATGGCCTGTCCGGCAACAATTATGCCTTGAATAACCGCGTGCCTTATTACATCGAGGCCGAAACCTTTGTTTTGGTGACCTTGTTATTTACCGCCGCCAGCCTGGCCTCGCAACCTCCGGCTATCGACATCCCAGACCTGACCGCAAGCTGGCAGGAAGTCCTGAACACCTTTAGCCCGCAAATCCCGCAAACAAGTTCACCCACGCATAGCGACCTGATTGCCGGTGAAGCCGGACGTGTGGCCATTGTCGGCCAAACGCCCTCACTCGCCGCCACCGAATGGTCGAACTACAATCACAATATTGCCGGTATTTTTCTGACGGTGATGAGTTTCTTTGCGATGCTGTCTTATGTAAAATATCCGGCATTCAGCCCATTAAAATACTGGCCATTGGGCTTTGTCGGACTGGGCATTTTCCTGTTTTTCCGTAGCGATGCCGAAACCTGGCCCTTAGGCCCGATAGGTTTTTGGGAAAGCACGTTTAACAACGGCGAAGTGCTGCAGCACCGGATTGCAACCTTATTGGTGTTTGTGCTCGGCATCATGGAACTCGCCGCCAGAATGACCCAAAATCCGGACAGCAAACTGCCCTTTGTATTTCCGTTGCTGGCAGCATTCGGCGGCCTAATGCTGCTGACCCACTCCCATGTCGGCTTTCAGGCCAAAAGCGCTTTCCTTATCCAGGTCGGCCACACCACAATGGGCATCTTTTCCCTCATTCTGGCTTGCGGCCGCTGGCTGGAATTAAAACTAGACCGACCAGGCAAGGACATTGCCGGTTTTATTTCTGTTGCCGCCCTGTTTCAGATTGGCATCATCCTGATGTTCTATCGCGAACCCCTCTATTAATATGAATACATTACATAACTACCCATTGCTTAAAGACATCAATATCCCAGCCGATGTGCGCAAGTTGCCGAAAAACCAGCTGAAAGCGTTGGCCAAAGAACTGCGCGACTATTTGACCCATACCGTGAGCATCTCCGGCGGCCATTTCTCTGCCGGTTTGGGTACTGTTGAACTGACCATAGCCCTGCATTACGTGTTCGACACGCCGTCCGACCAGCTGGTTTGGGATGTCGGTCATCAGGCCTATCCGCACAAGATATTGACCGGCCGCAAAGACCGGATGACCACCATCCGCACCCGTGACGGTGTGTCAGCCTTCCCCAACCGCGCCGAGAGCGAGTACGATGCGTTCGGTGTCGGCCATTCCAGCACCTCAATCAGCGCGGCATTAGGCATGGCGATTGCCTCGGAATTAAAAGGCGAGGACAAGAAAATGGTCGCCATCATCGGCGACGGCAGCATCACCGGCGGCATGGCCTTTGAGGCCATGAACCATGCCGGCGCCCTGGATGCCAATTTATTGGTGATCCTGAACGATAACGATATGTCGATTTCGCCCCCGGTCGGCGCGATGAACAATTACCTGACCAAGATTTTATCGAGCAAGTTCTATTCATCAATGCGTGAAGGCAGCAAAAAGGCCTTGAGCAGTATGCCCAGCGTTTGGGAATTGGCACGGCGTACCGAAGAACACATGAAAGGCATGGTGGTGCCCGGTACTTTATTTGAAGAACTGGGCTTTAATTATATCGGCCCGATAGATGGGCATGATATGGACATGCTGGTATCGACGCTGGAAAACCTAAAAAATATTTCCGGGCCGCGTTTCTTGCACATCGTCACCCAAAAAGGCAAAGGTTACCCGCCGGCTGAAAAAGACCCCTTGGCCTATCACGGCGTACCGGCCTTCGATCCGAGCAAGGACTGCCTGCCCAAATCAGCGCCCTCCCCGCACCCGACTTACACCGAAGTGTTCGGCGACTGGCTCTGCGATATGGCAGCCATTGACGAACGCTTATTGGGCATTACGCCTGCCATGCGCGAAGGTTCAGGACTGGTCAAATTTTCCGAGTGTTATCCAAAACGTTATTTCGATGTCGCGATAGCCGAACAACACGCGGTAACGCTGGCTGCAGGGCAAGCCTGCCAAGGCGCAAAACCGGTGGTAGCGATTTATTCGACCTTTTTGCAACGCGCTTACGACCAGATGATTCACGATGTCGCCATCCAAAACCTGGATGTGCTGTTCGCGCTGGACCGTGCCGGATTGGTCGGCCCCGACGGCCCGACCCACGCCGGCAGTTTCGATTACAGCTACATGCGCTGCATCCCCAACATGCTGGTGATGGCGCCTGCCGATGAAAACGAATGCCGACAAATGCTCTACACCGGCTTTCTGCACGAAGGCCCCGCTTCCGTGCGTTACCCACGCGGCAAAGGCCCTGGCGTCGCGGTCAACAAAACCATGACCGCGCTGCCAATAGGTAAAGCCGAACTGCGCCATCAGGGTGGCCGTATTGCTATCTTGGCTTGGGGCAGCATGGTCACCCCGGCATTGGATGCGGGCAAACAGCTGGGCGCCACCGTCGTCAACATGCGTTTTGTCAAACCTATCGACACCGAGCTGCTGCTGGAATTGGCCAAGAGCCACGACGTATTGGTCACCGTCGAAGAAAATGTCCTCGCCGGTGGCGCAGGCAGTGCCGTCAACGACTTCCTGCAAGCGCAACAAATCCTAATGCCGGTGCTGAATATCGGCTTGCCGGATAGCTTTGTCGAACAAGGTACACGGGAGGAACTGCTGGGGCTATGCGGACTTGATGTCCAAGGCATCCTTGCACAAACTGAGGCGTTTTGTTCGTAAACAGCGACAGCGACTCAGCCAATACATTTTATCCACCACTGCTTCCCATTTAAAGCAGGACAAGCATGCCGAAGTAGACCTTCCAGGTTTTTAAAACCTGGAAGGTCTGTCCAGCGTTAAGTTGATAGCCTACAGGCGCAATTGTTCAAGTTGTTTTATTTTCATTCCTAAACGTCATTTTTTCTGCGCCTATCGACGCGCACTGACCATTAAAAAAAATAGCAGCAAGCGCACAGTAATTTTCAGCCTCCCTCTGACTAAAGTAAGTTGCAAAAGGCAAAACGCCCTTCAGCGGGCGCTTTATTCTGTTCTTTGCGCTGTTATTTTTCTGCAAATATTAATTTAGTCAGTTACAATAGGCTGATAAACAAACACATTTCCCCGCGCTTTCGCGCATTCTATATTTCCAACAGGTAAATCCATGTCCAATGATGTTTCAACATTTCCCTCTTTTAGTGATTTAGCCCTGATCGAACCGGTGCTAAGAGCACTGAAAGATGTCGGCTATGAAACACCTTCACCCATACAAGCACAAACCATCCCGCTCCTTCTGCAAGGCAAAGACGTTCTGGGGCAAGCACAAACAGGCACCGGCAAAACCGCCGCCTTTGCATTACCAATTTTGTCGCGCATCGACCTCAAGCAAAAAGACCCGCAAGTCCTGGTACTGGCACCTACCCGCGAACTGGCGATTCAGGTGGCCGAAGCGTTTCAACGTTATGCCACTCATTTAAAAGGTTTTCATGTGCTGCCTATTTACGGCGGCCAAGACTATACCTCGCAATTACGCCAGCTAAAACGCGGCGCCCATGTCGTGGTCGGCACCCCGGGCCGCGTCATGGATCACATGCGTAAAGGCACGCTTAACTTAAAAGGCCTCACTTACCTGGTACTTGATGAAGCCGATGAAATGTTACGCATGGGCTTTATTGACGATGTGGAATGGATTTTGGAACAAATCCCGGAACAACGGCAAATCGCCTTATTTTCGGCAACCATGCCGTCTGTCATCCGCAAAATTGCCCAGGAATACCTGCACGAACCTGAGCACATCACTATTAAAGTTACGACGGCATCGGCTGAAAACATCCGCCAACGCTATTGGATGGTCAGCGGCGTACACAAACTCGATGCGCTAACCCGCATTCTGGAAGCCGAAACCTTTGACGGCATGATCATCTTCGTTAGAACCAAAACGGCGACCGTTGAACTGGCAGAAAAACTGGAAGCACGCGGATATTCCGCCGCCGCGATTAACGGCGATATGTCGCAAGCCTTACGCGAACGCGCCATTGCCCACCTGAAAAACGGCAAGCTGGATATTTTGATCGCAACCGACGTTGCCGCGCGCGGACTCGATGTCGACCGTATCACCCACGTTGTCAACTACGACGTGCCTTACGATACTGAATCTTATGTGCATCGTATCGGCAGGACAGGCCGTGCAGGACGCACCGGCGACGCTATTTTGTTTATTGCGCCCCGGGAAAGGAACTTGCTGAACAATATTGAAAAAGCGACCAAGCAAAAAGTTGAGGAAATGGGACTGCCTTCAACTGAGGTCATTAACAACAAACGTATCTCCCGCTTTAAACAAAATATCACCGACACGCTGGCTGCCGAAGAACTGAGTTTTTTCAGCCAACTGCTGGAGCAATACCAACAAGAGCACAATGTCACTGCGCTGGAAATAGCTGCGGCACTGGCAAAACTGGTTCAAGGCGACACGCCGTTATTGATGCAAAACCTGCCGAAAAGGGCGAAAGACAGCCGCGACGACAGGCCGTCCCGGGATGACCGTTCATCACGATCCGACCGCGACCGCCCGCAAAAAGACCGCAAACCGAAACGCACATTCGGCAGCGGCGGCGCGGACATTGAAATGGAAACCTACCGAATTGAAGTCGGCCACGCCCACGGCGTAAAACCCGGCAATATCGTCGGCGCCATAGCCAATGAAACCGGCATTGATGGCGACCATATCGCCCGCATTAAAATCCAGGACGACTACAGTACCGTTGAGTTGCCCGCCGGCATACCGAAAGAATTGTTTGAAGAATTGAAAAAAGTCAGAGTCGCAGGCCAGCAACTTAACATATCGAAAATGGGTGAGGCGGCTAAAAAAGCAGCCAAAGCCGACGATAGCGGCAAAAAAGTTGTTGATAAAACTAAAAAACGAGTCGGTTCAACCTCAAGACGGGCAAAACCGAAGGATGAATAAGGCAACTCGCACAAAATAACACCCTTAATAGCTCCCACGCAGGGCTCTGCAAGTTAGACCTTCCGGTTTTAAAAACCTGGAAGGTCTGCGTATCGGCATATTTCACGGCCAATAAATCAGTCAAACTCGAAGACACAAAGACAAGTATCATCTTCATGTCTTGTAACTGCTCAGCCACAATTAAATTGAACACGGATGGCACGGATAAGACGGATTTACACGGTTTTTTTAAAATATGCCATGCTTTTAATCAGTGATTATCCGTTTCATCAGTGTTCTATTTATTTCTTAGGCGTTTAGTTGATTCCAAAGACAGCTGCCTGCCGCTTTTTCAATCGCCGCCAGCCGCTGTTGATGTTCATTTAATTCCTGTTCGCTACAACGAATGACGTTCAATGCAGGGCGGTCTGCCGACAAATAGCTAACCTCGCTGCTCACCACCGACTGTTCCGGCCTTTCCTGCCCCTCATCCAGCAATGAAGACTGGCCGCCGGTCATCAACAAAAACACATCAGCCAGAATTTCAGCATCCAGCAACGCGCCATGCAGATCACGATGGCTGTTGTCGATGCTATACCGCTTACACAACGCATCCAGGCTGTTGCGCTGCCCCGGATGTTTTTTTCTGGCGTAAGTCAGCGTGTCAAACACCTGGCTGTAATCGGTAACCGTTCCAGGCTGGTTATTCAGCCGCGAAAACTCATAATTAATAAAGCCGACATCAAACGGCGCATTATGAATGATCAACTCGGCGCCTTTAATAAAGGCAATAAAATCGTCAACAATACCGGCAAAAACCGGCTTATCGTCCAAAAACTGATTGGTGATGCCATGCACCTCAATAGCCCCGGCATCAATCGTCCGCTCAGGATTAATATAGACATGAAAACGCTTGCCGGTCAGGCGGCGATTAACCAGCTCGACGCAGCCGATTTCAATAATCCGATGTCCTTCCTGCGGGTTTAAACCGGTCGTTTCGGTATCGAGAACCACCAGCCGATTGGTAAATGTTCGTTTGTCCACTCATCACCTGTAACAAGGTTGACCCAACCTTTGCTATTTTTCTGTTAAAATTTAGCCCGGCTTAAACGCATAAGCGTCATTTTTCCGCACCTTAATAGAAGACATTGTTATGACCATCAAAAAAACCCAACCCGATAAAACCAAGCTGGATCAAATCGTCACCGACGCACGGCGCAACCAGGAACTCAGGGAACAGTCTTATCGCGGCCAGGCGCTTAAATTATACCCATGGGTCTGCGGCCGTTGTGCGCGTGAATTTGATCATAAAAACTTGACCGAATTGACTGTACATCATAAAAACCACAACCATGATGACAATCCGTCCGACGGCAGCAACTGGGAATTATTGTGCCTTTATTGCCATGACAATGAACATTCAAGATACGAAGAAACCCGCTTTGATAGCGCTGCAACCGGTAAATCAAGCGCCGCTACCGCCACGCACAACCCCTTTGCAGACTTGAAATCTTTGTTGAATAACAAAAATTAAAACCGCGACACAAGGCGAAAAATGATTTTCTTCGCCTTTTGCCTTTCTATCCGTTTAGCCCGCTTTCAGCTCGCCTTCCTTAACGCCCTCAACCGACCATAATTTTTCCAGCTGATAAAACTCGCGCGCTTGGGCGTTCATCGCATGAACAATCACATCGCCTATGTCCAGCAACACCCAATCCGAGCCTAAATCGCCCTCCATGCCTAAGGGTTTAACGCCGCTTTCCTTTAACTTCTCAGAGACGTATTCGCACAAAGACTTCAAATGCCGGTCTGACGTGCCGGTCACGACCACCATATAATCGGTAAAACTGGTTTTGCCCCGGACATCAAGTGTCGTGATGTGTTGCCCTTTGCGTTCGTCCAACACGTCCTGGACAATTTTCAATATGTGTTCTGCTTGCATTCAAATTCCTAGTGTAAAAAATGGGATCAATGTGTCCCGTAAAGCTGGTGTTGCTTGATGTATTCTATGACAGCATCGGGTAATAAAAAACCCGGATTTTGTTTTTGCGCAATTATGTGCCTAATGGCAGTCGCCGAAATGTCCAATTGGGTGATTTGCTGAAAATATAATTTCCCCGCTGTGGTCTGCGCCAACTCAGTAATATCGCCAGCCAGCCTGAGCTTAAAAAAATCATCCGCCGCGCCCGCTCCCGGCGGGCTTATGGCATACACACCATCCTTGGCGATCGCCGCGTCCGCTCCCGGCGGACTTGCGGCATACACACCATCCTTGGCGATAAGTTGCTGTATGGCAAAGCCTGGCCTGGTCAGCACCACAATATGCGCATAATCGAATAACTGCTGCCATTGATGCCAGCCGGTTAAGTGCTCGAACGCATCAGTGCCGATAAACAACAGCAAGGTTTCATTAGGGAATTCTTGGCGCAACGATTCCAGCGTATCGACCATATACGATGGCATTTGTTGCAGCTGATACCGGTCCAGTTCACGGGTATCGATTGTCAGCCCCGGCTGGTTTTTTATCGCCAATGCCAACATTTGTAGACGCATGGCTGCCGTGACGGCGGGGTTCTCGCGGTGCGGCGGCCTGGCGCAGGGAATCAAACGGACTTCATCCAGCCCGAAGATGTCCTTAACTTCAAGCGCCGAACGTAAATGCCCAAAATGAACGGGATCGAAAGTGCCGCCGAAAATGCCGATCATTTATTGCCGGATATGGCCGTCACCGAGCACGATAAATTTTAACGAAGTCAGCCCCTTTAAACCCACAGGGCCGCGTGCATGCAGCTTGTCGGTGCTGATGCCGATTTCCGCACCCAGCCCGTATTCAAAGCCGTCGGCAAAGCGGGTCGAGGCATTCACCATCACCGAACTGGAATCCACTTCGCGCAGGAAACGGCGCGCCAGGCTGTAGTCTTCGGTGACAATGGCTTCGGTATGGCCGGAACTGTGCTGGTTGATATGCGCCATTGCTTGATCGATGCCCTCGACAATATGAATAGACAAAATCGGCGCCAGATATTCGGTGTCCCAGTCTTCCTCAATTGCCCTGATGCAGCCTGGAATCAGCGAACAGGTTTTAAGGCAACCGCGCAATTCGACGCCTTTTTCGCGGTATTGTTCAGCCAACAGCGGCAACACCTTGGCGGCAATGCTCTCGGCCACCAGCAAGGTTTCCATCGCATTACACACACCGTAGCGATGGGTTTTGGCATTAACCGCAATCCTGACCGCCTTGTCTATGTCGGCGCTGTCGTCGATATAAACATGGCAAATGCCGTCCAGATGCTTGATCACCGGAATCGTAGCGTCTTTAGCAATCCGCTCGATCAGGCTCTTGCCGCCGCGCGGGACGATCACATCGACGTATTGGTTCATCGTGATTAACTCGCCCACCGCCGCACGGTCTGCGGTCGCCACAATTTGCACCGCGTCCACCGGCAAACCGGCTGCCTGCAGGCCTTGAGTAATGCAGGCGGCAATCGCCTGATTGGAATGGATGGCTTCCGAGCCGCCCCTTAAAATACAGGCATTGCCCGATTTAAGGCACAAAGCCGCCGCATCGACCGTCACATTGGGCCGGGATTCGTAAATAATGCCGATCACGCCCAACGGCACACGCATCTGGCCGACCTGTATGCCGCTGGGTCGGTAGCTTAAATCGCTGATTTCGCCGACCGGATCGGGCAGCGCGGCAACCTGCTTCAAACCTTCAATCATCGCCTGAATAGCTGCCGGTTTAAGCGCCAGCCGATCCAGTGATGCCGCATCCAGACCGTTGTTCTCGCCTGCCTCCAAATCCTTACGATTTTCCGCAACCAACAGCGCCTGGCTGTTTTCAATCGCTTCGGCAATCTTTAGCAACGCCAGATTCTTTTGGCCCGACTCGGTACGGCTGATTTCCCGCCCCGCTGTCCTGGCCTGCTGGCCCAGCGTGTTCATGTATTGTTTAATATCCACTGTCTTCCCATTAACCGGCTGTAAAATGTATGCGTGATTATAGCGTTTAATCCAGATTATTGCTTATACAGGCTGCCTACCGGGGTGACGGGGAGTGCCGTCAATCATCATGCAGCTTTCTGCTGAACTTTTTATCGCCTTGGAATAGCTGATGAGTCGCCCTTTGTTCAGCTTTCAACTGTGTCTCCAAATTTCGCCGTCTACGGTCGCCTTTACGCTGCTCAACCACCTCGTGGTTAGGCTCCCGGTTAATTCTAGGATCATTATGCCAAGTTCTTATATGGTACTCGGCTACGAGGATATGCCGACCGTTGATGCGCTTCTTGTTAAGTTTTTTGATGGCTTTGATGGCGGCGGAATCGGGTGTGATGGTCACCAACGCATGATATTCAACCGTGTGCTTTACGCTATCTTTTTGCAGTTGGATTGCAATTTTATCTATAGATCCGCTTTTCCGTAACAAGCCGCCTTTGATCGCAGGGCTGATAAAATCTTCTATCTGTTGTTTTTCTGTATGTCCGGGTATGTTTTTTAAAATAATAATCACGCAAGACCTACTTGCCAAAAAGCGGTAAAAGACGAAAATCCAAGCGCTCAGCTTACGCAGGCCCAGGCCATTACAAACAATACATATAATCACCAACCATCCGCCTAAGCCTCAATACCAGTAATTTTATAAGGCCTCAAGTTTAGTCGCTATTGGCAATAATGCTAGTTTTCACCGCTCCCCATCGCTATCGGTTGTATCCACGAGTATTGTAAAACCCATATAACTACTCAGCGGAAAAAGAAATAGGGGGGTTGACTTTAAATAATGAAAAACATTAACTAATTGATTTACTTAAAGTTTATTCTCTTACTGGATTCCGGGGAGCTAGCAGAGACACGTTAGACCCTGTTGAATTTGAAGCCTACAATCCCCAGATAGGGCGGATGATTACAATACATCAGCTATTAGATAATGCCAAATGCTTTGAAACTGTTCGTGCCCTGCGTTGGCCCGAAGCCGTTACCT
>JAUXXQ010000140.1 GCA_030684815.1 Methylobacter sp.
AGACCTTCCAGGTTTTTACTGGAGCCGCTCCCGACGGCTCCAGCACTTCCGCCATCCATGGCAGTCGTACTGGAGCCGCTCCCGACGGCTCCAGCACTTCCGCCATCCATGGCAGTCGTACTGGAGCCGCTCCCGACGGCTCCAGCACTTCCGCCATCCATGGCAGTCGTAAAACCTGGAAGGTCTACTTCGTCATGTTTGTCCCGCTTTAAATGGGAAGCCTTAAAAATAATGGATTAGAACGCGGAGGGCACTGATAAAACGGATAACCACTGATTAAAGGCACAGCCTATTTTAAAAAATCCGTGTAAATCTGTCTGATTTGTGTTTTCCGCGTTTTATTTCTTTTTTCGCTGAGTTGTTGCGTTAGATGTATTCATGCGTTGCCGCAACAAAAAACCGGCAGGGATGCCCTTTACTGTTCTTGAAAAAGACCCCCTCACTTTATGGAGATCACTATGTATAAACGATTACTGTTAATTATGTTCGGCTTAACCGGCAGCCTGATAATGATGGCCGGTACGGCTCAAGCCGAACAAAATACCGCACTCTATTTGGCGGCAGAGTCGGAATTGGAAAATACCGAACTTAATGCCCGCGACAAGGACAGCACCACCTTAACGCCGATAGATCAAAAGGAAAACAAGGCTGATATTGACATCACCGCTGCCATACGTAAAAAAATCATTAGGGATAAGCACTTATCGGTCAATGCGCAGAATGTAAAAATCATTACCCGTAATGGGGTGGTGACCTTGCGCGGCCCTGTTAATACTAAAAAAGAAAGCAAGAGAATACAAAAAATCGCCAAGAAAATACGCGGTGTTGTACGTATAGATAACCAACTTGAAATTAAAGCGCCATAACGGCGAAGGATAATGTCATGACCAAAGCAGTTTTTTGTATTACCCAAAATATCGATCAAGCAGAGGTTATTGTTAATAACCTGATGTCCGCAGGTTTTTCAACCAATGATATATCGGTGCTGTTTCCCGACAAATCCACAACCAAGGATTTTGCCCATGAAAAAAACACTAAAGCGCCTGAAGGCGCGGCGATTGGCGGCAGCGTAGGTTTGGGCACGGGCGCTGTCATCGGCTTGTTGGCCGGGATTGGTGCGCTGGCTATTCCTGGCGTAGGCCCGTTAATCGCGGCAGGCCCTATTATGGGTGCGCTAAGCGGCGCGGCTGTCGGTGCAGCTACCGGCGGCTTGGCGGGTGGTTTAATCGGTTTGGGTATTCCAGAGTATGAAGCCAAACGCTATGAAGGAAAAATCCAGGGCGGCAATGCCTTGATTTCAGTGCATACGACCAGCAGCGATGCAGTGGCTAAAGTGAAAGAAATCTTCGAACAGGCTCATGCCGAAGATATTTCCTCAACTGGGGAAGCGTCGGTTTAATAGGATTTAATCAGAGAACAAGGCGTCTGCGCTCAGCAAATGAGGGCGGCGACTTGTCCAGGCATTTATCACTAGCTAATTTTTTGGAGTCTTCTCATGGCTTTTTCTAACATATCCGGCGCGGATGACAGTACCCTCTATCAGACCCAGGCCAGCGCCGCGTCGTGGGGAGCCATTATCGCCGGAGCCGCTGCTGCTGCCGCTTTGGCGCTCATTCTGTTGATGCTGGGAACGGGGCTTGGCTTGTCTTCAGTATCACCCTGGGCGTACAGCGGCGTTAGCGCTACGACCTTCGGTGTATCGACGATCTTATGGTTGACCTTCACCCAACTAGTTGCTTCCGGCATAGGCGGGTATGTGGCCGGGAGGCTTCGGACGCGATGGCTTGCAGTGGATCCAGACGAGGTCTATTTTCGTGACACCGTACACGGTTTTTTGTCGTGGGCGGTTGCTGCGCTTGCAACCGCCGCGTTATTGACATCGGTGATAAGCGCTATTGTCAGCGGCGGTGTTCAGGTTGGGGCGACCGTGGCTGGACAGACTGTGGCCAACAGCGACTCACTAGGTTACTTCGTGGATTCGCTGTTTCGTAAGAATAATGTAGACGAAAGCGCTGTTGCGCCAGGACGGAATCTTGAGCCCACGACTGCCGGATTCGTACCCGAAGTGACGCTGATTTTTGCCCATGCCATGCGTACCGCTGAGGCCCTGCCTGCACAAGACATTCGCTATGTCGCTCGACTGGTCTCAGCGTACACCGGTTTGTCTCAATCGGAGGCGGAGCAGCGAGTCATTGAGACTTCTGTCCGTGCGCAGACCCACTTGCGTAATGCCGAAATTGCAGCCAAAGAAACGGCTGACAAAGGACGGGAAACCTCTGCTTATGCGGCATTGTGGCTGTTCATTTCGTTGCTTATTGGCGCCTTCGTTGCCAGCTTCATGGCCACCGTCGGCGGCCAGCAACGTGATCTTTCATGAACTCACCTTTTAACCTGCTCAGGAGATAAATCATGCGTTCAATACTGTTGTACCTTATCGGCATCCCCATCCCGATCATCATTCTGATCGCGTTGTTCGTCCGCTAAGATGTTGCAAGTCAGGCCTTCCAGGTTTTAAAAAACTGGAAGGTCGGCTATGGCCAACCTGCTTCAATTTTGGCGCAGGTCAATTTTAAGGAGCTCCACTATGCTTACCACTGTACCTGATGTTATTTTCAATACCCGTGTCCGTGACGAAAGTATCGGCGGCGAAAATCCGTTTCGCTGGCAGGATGTCAGCACCGACGCTATTTTCAAGGGCAAAAAAATCGTGGTTTTGGCTTTGCCCGGCGCTTTTACCCCGACCTGTTCAAACAAGCATTTGCCGGGTTATGAGGCGCATTATCAGCAACTGCTTGATCAGGGCATTGATGAAGTCTATTGCCTGAGTGTTAATGATGCTTTTGTGATGTTTCAATGGGGCAAGTATCTTGATGTCACTGATGTAAAAATGTTGCCCGACGGCAACGGCGACTTTACCCGTGCCATGGGTATGCTGGTGAAAAAGGAAAATATCGGATTTGGCAGCCGCTCATGGCGTTATTCGATGATTGTCGAGGACAAAAAGATTATCAAGCTATTTAGCGAACCCGGCCAAATGGACAATTGCCCTGATGACCCGTTTACCGTCAGCGGCGTTGATACGCTGTTGGCCTATTTGCAGCAGCACAAATAATAATTGCTCAGCGAAAAAAATAGAACTCGGCAATTGCTCCTGCATCGCCTAAAGCGCCTAATTTTGGTGCTCTACCTCCTGCATCCATGCAGTCGGTGGATTAAACGGATTATCACTGATAAAAGCACAACATATTTTAACCATCCCGTGTAAATCCGTCTCATCTGTGCTATCCGTGTTCTATTTGCCCCCCTTTTTTTATTCTTACGAGAACTGCCAATGACCCACTATGACTATGACCTGTTCGTAATTGGCGCAGGCTCCGGCGGCGTGCGTGCCGCCAATATGGCGGCAGGTCTGGGCGTTAACGTTGCCATTGCCGAGCAGCGCCATATAGGCGGCACTTGCGTCAACGTCGGTTGTGTGCCGAAAAAACTGCTGGTTTATGCGGCACAATTTCAAGAGCAATTCCAAGCAGCTGAAGGTTTTGGCTGGACACTAGAACCGCCCTCATTTGACTGGACTAGCCTGATCGTCAGCAAAAATCAGGAGATAAAACGGCTGCAGGCGATTTATCGCAGCCGTTTGCAACAATCGGGTGTCCGTGTCATCACGGGGCGGGCCAAGGTGCTTGATGCGCATACTGTCGCCGTCGATACGGTGCAATACACCGCCGAACGCATAGTGGTTGCGACCGGCGGCTGGCCGTCTGTACCCAATATTCCCGGCAAACAACACGTTGTCACCTCGGACGACATGTTTTTTCTTGAGCAATTGCCCAAGCGCATCATTATTGTCGGCGGCGGTTACATCGCCGTGGAATTTGCCGGGATTCTGCACGGCTTGGGTGTTGATACCACCCTTTGTCATCGTGGCGACAAGTTACTTCGGGGCTTTGATGAGGATGTTCGCGATTTCCTCGCTGTTAATATGGCGAGAAAAGGCATTAGCATTTTGTTTAATACCGATATTGAAGCGATAGAAAGAGCCGATGATGCGTTTGCCGTCCGGCTTTTTGACGGCACTAAGATGACCGTCGATCTGGTGTTATACGCCACTGGCAGAACACCGAATTCAACCGGTTTTGGACTGGAAGCCGTAGGCATCGAATTGGACGGTGACGGCGCCATTAAAGTGAATGACGACTATCAAACCAATGTGCCGTCAATTTATGCGCTAGGTGATGTGACTAATCGGGTTAACTTGACACCGGTTGCCATCGCCGAAAGCATGGCTCTGGTCAACAATTTGTATGCCAAGCAGCCGCGCCCGGTTGATTATGACAATATCCCCACCGCTGTTTTTAGCCAGCCGAATATTGCCAGCGTCGGCCTGACCGAAGCGCAGGCGCGTGAACAATACCCGGACATCGACATTTACCAAACCCGGTTTACACCGATGAAAAGCGCCCTTTCAGGCCAGGATGAAAAAACGTTGATGAAAATGATTGTGGTGCGCAGCACTGATAGGGTGGTGGGTTTGCACATGGTGGGCCCTGATGCGCCTGAAATTATCCAAGGCATGGCGGTTGCGGTTCGGGCCGGTGCCACCAAAGCCCTCTTTGATTCAACAATCGGCATCCATCCGACTGCCGCCGAAGAATTTGTTAGCTTACCTTTAATCTGACCATTAAGCTTAGCCTTACCGTCACCGAGCATCGCGCTTAATCTTGGCTTTATTTTGGGTTTTGTTTGGCGGGCTTCCGTCTGTTAAAAAACAATAAGGCTTTTGTGTTGGCAATTTCTTTTTGAATTTCTGCGATTGCATCCGCCTGTTGCCCACTAAAATAATTCAACAGACTTATTCCGTCTAACGCTTCATGGACATTAAGGAATGAAAATTTATTAACTTGTACAAAAAGGAACGCATTAGGATTGGTCTCTGGCTTTACAGGCGGGCTTCCCATTTGAAGTGAGACAAGCATGTCGAAGTAGACCTTCCAGGTTGCACGACTGCCTTGCATTGGAGTCCAATAGCTTTAGCTATTGGCGTTAAAACAGATAAAGCTGTTTTACTTACAACTTATGGCTACCCACCTAAGCCGGGACAATTGACAAATAACCGGGAACGCCGAGCCCTAGCTCGGCAGCATCGATCATTGAGGGTACTCGCCAAGCTGGGGCTTGGCGTTCCCAGCCGATTGCTTAAAACTATCCCGGCTTAAGTGGGTAGCCCAGTTCGATCCCCCAATTTAAAGCGGGACAAGCATGCCGAAGTAGACCTTCCAGGTTTTTACTGGAGCCGCTCCCGACGGCTCCAGCACTTCCGCCATCCATGGCAGTCGTAAAACCTGGAAGGTCTGTCCCGCGTTAAGTTGATAGCCTACAGGCGCAATTGTTCAAGTTGTTTTATTTTCATTCCTAAGGCATGGCCAGCGCTTCAACGATGCGTGCTAAAGGGTGGGCAACATCACCTTAGGTTTAAATCATTTCCCTAATTGCTAGACGTTTCATCACCGGCGCATATCGTGTCGGTCACGTCTTTGCCGATGCCACGGTAGCCGGTAAAGCGGCCGGAAGGGTCGAACATCGGTTCGCCGCTGACCATTAAGTATTGATGTGAATTATCGGGATTAGTCCGGCGGTAGACAAAATCGAGGAACGGGCGTCTGGATGCTAGGTTCGCTTCCAGTATTTTCCGTTCAGTTTCATCCCAACGGGCACCATCGTCATCCCTGATTTTGCCCAAAGCGTCATCAACCCGTATGCCCAGCATTTCCAGCACCGGGCCGAAAATTTTGGTGAAATGGCCGTTTTCATCCTGCTCCCAATACCAATCGGATGACAATTCGGTCAGGCGGCGAAAACGCGCTTCGCTTTCACGCAATTCGGCTGTGCGTGTCAGCACGGTTTGTTCGAGGAGTTGGTTGTGCTGTTCGAGTTTTTTGTACAACAGCCGCACTTCCAGCATGTTATGAATCCGCGTTTGCACTTCAATCAGGTCGAACGGTTTGCTGATAAAGTCTTTCGCGCCAGCGGCCAGTGCCCGTAATTTGTGCCCCGGTTGGGCGGTGATGACCAGCACCGGCAGGTAGCTGTCGGTTTCGATGTCTTTAAGCGCTTCCATGACCTCAAAGCCGTCCATGCCGGGCATTTGCAGGTCGAGCAAAATCAGGTCGAAAGGGGTTTCGCGGTGCAGCCTGCAAACGGCGTAGGGGTCTTTGGTTGAGGTGATGCAGGCATAACCGGTATCGGTCAATATTTCTTCGAGTAACTGCACATTGGCTTGCTGGTCATCGACAATCAAAATGCTGGCGTTGTGGATTTCTTGCTCGCTAATCATTGTATTTGCTCGCTTTCATCGTTATTGGCTCGTTCTGTTTCAGAAAATTTTAGGGTGTCGGTCAAGGCGATCATGAATTCATTAATTTTGATGGGTTTGGTCAGATAGCGGAAAAATCCGGCTTGCAGGCCTTTTTCAATATCGCGGGGTATGGCATTGGCACTGAGGGCAATGATAGGAATATGCGCGGTTATCGGATCTTTGCGTAAGATTTTCAGTGCTTGTATGCCGCTAATGCCCGGCAGGTTGATGTCCATTAAGATGATGTCGGGCAGATGCTCACGCGCTAGCGCTACGCCATGGTTACCGTCGCGTGCGCTGAGCATGCGTAACTGCGGATGCTCTTCGATGATTTGCTCGACCAGCATCAGGTTAGCCGGATTGTCCTCGACATAGAGCAAGATGCGCAGTTCCTTATTATGGTGCGCCAGCGGCTTCAGTTCTGCGGGTATGACCTGTTCACCGGCTTGCTGCGTATAGTGGTCGCGGAGTAGTTCAATCCAGAATTCGCTGCCGACATCAACCTCGCTTTCCACGCCGATGCTGCCACCCATCAGCTCCACCAGTTGCTTGGTCACGACCAAGCCGATGCCGGTGCCTTCCTCAACGCCGGTTTCTTGGCCCAGGCGATTGAACGGCTGGAACAGCTGAGCCATTTTTGTAGGCGATAAGCCTGCGCCGTTGTCCTTGATAGTGATGCGTATGCGTTCTGGCGTTGCGCTGCATTTGACCTCGACCGTGCCCAGTTCGCAGTTGTACTTGATCGCGTTGGACAACAGGTTGATCAGCACTTGTTTGACCCGTGTGCGGTCGGCATTGGCAAACCAGCTGTTGTCGAAGGCGATAAAGTTCAATGCTATGCTGCGTTGTTGTGCCTGTGGTTCGATCATGGCCTGACATTCGTGCATCACTTCAATCAGCGACACCGGTTCCTGTGATAGCGACAGCTTACCGGACTCAATGACGGCCAGGTCAAGGATTTCGTTAATCAAATCGAGCAGATACCAGCCCGCCTTGGTAATCTGATGTAACCTTGCCAGCTGGATCGGTGTGGGTGAGCCCATTTCCAATAATTGGGCAAAGCCAAGAATGGCATTGAGCGGGGTGCGCAGTTCATGGCTCATGCTGGACAGGAAATCGGACTTGGCAAGATTGGCTTTTTCCGCCACCACTTTGGCCTTTTGTAATTGAGCCTTAGCCATTTGCACTTGTTCGGCCAGTTCTTGTGCTTCAAGGATGGCCATGACCAGGTGGGCATTAGCTTGCTGCAAAATAATGATGTGATTGTCGGAGGCTATCTGTAGCGTTTCTGCCGTGTGTTTTTCCAGCTCGCGGAACGTGGCATCGCCTTCGCGCAGATCCATCGCGTCTTCGCGTAAATCGGCTGCGGTGCCACGCAAATACGCCGCTTTTTCCCGTGCTGTGACCAAATTCTCGCGGATTAAAACGGCTGCTTCATCGTCGATGACCGCCCATTCGCGGCGCTTGATGTTTTTTTCAAAAATTTCCCGTAATTTTACGTGATCCCAAATTGACATGTCCAATTGGCCGGGGTCATCAGTATTGGTTGTGCTTTTAGGGTCAGGATTGTCCACGGCCGCCACCTTCCATAACGGGTTTGAACATCGGGTTGCCGGTCATGATGCCCGCGTAATCCGACAAGGTTTCGCCAATGATGATGCCGTCTTCGGTAATGTCAAATAAGCGGATGTCCTTGTCGTGTTCACTGCCACGCACTTTGATGACCGAGAAAGCGCGTTTTAATTGGCCGGCGATTTCGATGTAGCGTTGTACGATAATGGCGTCAGCGAGAAAAGCGCTACCAAACGGGCTAAAACGCAAGTCGGTGTAGCGGTCTTCCAGTTCCGAGGTCATGAGAATGGTCACGCCCATATCGGTCAGCTCGGCAACCATGCGGTACAAGGAGCCGCGAAAATCTTCGCTAAATTCCGGTGCCAGCGCCAGCTCGAATCCAGACAGGGAATCAATCACGACGCGCTTTGCCTGCATCTTATTAATCATTTCGATTAAATCATGCAAGGTTTCGTCAATCGACAAGTCCAGCGAGCGGGTATCAATCACGCCGATTTGTCCCGACTGAACTAGCGGATACAAGCGCTTATTGCCGATCAATTGACTGGGGCTTTTTTCAAAGGCCGCAATCACGCCGGGCTCGCCGCGACGGACGCCTTCGGCGAGAAATTCGGTCGCCAAAATGGTTTTGCCCGAACCGGAGGGGCCGACCACCAGCAATGAATAACCCACCGGCAAGCCGCCGCCGAGCATGTCGTCGAGACCGGCGATGCCCATAGCCACGCGTTCGACGCCCGTGGATGCTTTGAAGGTCTCAGTCGCTGCACCTTGTTTGACGATGGCGCGAGGGAACACCCGGATGCCTTCATCATTAATGCGGAAAGTATGCAAACCGGAGGCCTGTGCTTGACCGCGCATTTTCACTACTTGCATTTTGCGCATCATGGAGTTGCGGTGCAAATTCTGCGACAGCCATAAGATGCCGTCCGCCACGGTAAACACCGGACTGGATTCGGCTTCCGGCAACAAATATTCACCGATTAAAAAGGTGGTCGCCTGCCAGCTGGTCATTTGCATGCCGAGTTGTTGCACAAACTGCTGTAGCTGTGACGCGCCTTGTTCTTTCTGTTGTGCGGACTGCACCACGGAACGGAACGAATCGACAAAGACCAAGCTGGGCGAATAGGCTTTGACTTCTTCGGTAATACGCGACAAGGCGCGGTCAAAATCGCCTTCGAGCAGGTCGGCAGACAAATTGACGAAGCGGATGGCGTTGTTGACTTTATCAATGTCGAAAAACGGAAACTGCTGTTGATAACGGAGCATTTTCAACGCCGGTTCGCCCAGTACGGTGAAAAACAGCGCCCGGTTATCGGGGCTTGCCAGCGCGAACATAATCTGGTGCGCGAGTGTGGTTTTACCACTGCCCGGTGTGCCGGCAATCAGGTTAAACGAGAATTCCGGCAAGCCGCCGCCAAGCAAGTTGTCCAAACCCGGCACACCCGTTTTCAGGCGACGTATAGTTACTTTTTCAGTCAATTTTGAACTCCTTGCCGGACTTGTCCGAAGCGTCAACGCCCCAGGCCGAGCGTAAAATACGGGTCGTTAGCAGTTCGCCAATTAACGAGACCAGAATGTCGGTAAAAGTCATGAGCAGCAGATGGTTGGCTTCGCTGGCTTGCGCAGGCGTTTGTTGTTCTAAGCAGGTTTTTAAGGGCGCAAAGCGTTGACTAGATGATAACGGTGAAACGGTCGCGAGCCAGGGATAGATTGACTGGGTCAGGAAGACACTGCGTGCATACAGCGAATCAAAACCGCTTTCGCCGATAATCGAAATGATTTGGGTCGCCATTTGTGTCCATAAGTCAAGCGCGGCATCGGCAACGTTTTCACTGTGCTGTGCCGTGAGGCTTTTAATGATCTGGTGTCGCAGTAAGCTACTGGTTGCCATAAAAAATATCAATGAGGTCGCTATAACGACGCGGGTGAAATGACTGCTGTTGCAATGAGGCATCAGTATAGAACTTTTTTTGGGTGACATGCTGCATATAGTTTCACTCTGGTTGCAAGTTTTATCTGTTGGGGTGTTTGTTGCGGGAGTGGCCACTGGCAACGGAGACCATGCTGTTTAAATTAAATAATAGTGTCCACGTCACGGAGTAAACGCTGAAATTCTTTTTTGACTACGTTGTAGCATTCGCAAGTGAGCTGTTCCAGTCCAGTCCTATCAAGTACCGTGATATGGCCACGGCGATAGCTAATCAATCCGGCGCGCTGCAGGTTGCCAGCGGCTTCGGTGATGCCTTCGCGGCGCACCCCGATCATGCCGGCAATCAGCTCCTGGGTCATGATCAGTTCATTTGAAGGCAAGCGGTCAAGGGTTAACAGCAGCCAGCGGCACAGTTGTTGTTCCACCGAATGATGCCGGTTGCAGACTGCCGTTTGCGACATTTGTGTCATTAACGCCTGAGTGTAACGCAGCAGCAAGCGCATCATCGGTCCGGCGCGGTTAAATTCAGCCATCATTAACGTCCCTTTCAGCCGGTAACCCTGTCCGGCCGTCTGCACGGTAGCCAAGTTGGGCATGTTATTGCCGCCCATGAACAGCGAAATACCGAGCACCCCTTCATTGCCGACCCCGGCAATTTCGGCGGAAGCGCCATTCTCCATGACATGGTGTATCGACACGATGGCTGAGGTTGGAAAATAGACATAAGACAATTGACCGCCGGACTCGTAGAGCACATCGCCGAGCCGCATCGAGATCGGTTCCAGGGCGGGCAATAGGCGTGCGAAGACGTCTACAGGCAACGCAGCAAGCAGATGGTTTTGTTTGGGGCCAGGTGGGGCAGAGGCAATGGCGGTCATTTGATTGTCTCGGAAGAGGGCGGACTGTCAGGTAAACATTAAAAAATGGGCTCAACAATGTGGATCGATCAAGACAGTAAGTGCTTATTGCGAGTGCCGTTATAACACGATAGCCCAATTTCGCCTCACTTATGTTCGCTAGCGCACTGTGATGATTTGCAGGAAGGTGTTTAATCGACTGCAATAGCCCTAAAAAAACGTTTCTTTTTCAATTAATTTCCGGTTGCGGCTTAGTCAATGCAGGCATTGTTGCAGCCGCAATGGCTTTCCTTTTACTCAATTACATTAACCCTTGTTGGCAATTGGCTCAGTAACAATAGCTAAAGCCGCAATGCCCCATCGTTGCAACAATTAAGTCAACCGCCCATTTATACAGGATTCGACATCATGAAAAATTCATATCGCTTCAGGCAGATCCAACTCATCCGTGGCATCGGTTTGACTGTGGCAGTCGCCGCAGTCACCGTCGGCTGCGCAAGCCTCCCGCCGCCTACCGAACAAATGGCCATGTCCAAACTGACGGTGAGCAATGCCGGCAGCGCCGGAGGCAGTGAGTTTGCGCCGTTGCAGCTTAAATCGGCGCTGGACAAGATGGATGCGGCGGAACGCGCCATGGCTAAGGAAGATTATCTAAACGCCCGGCAACTGGCGGAACAAGCGCAAGTCGATGCTGAATTGGCCTCCGTGATGGCGCGCTCAGCCAAGGCACAGAAAGCAGCAGGCGCACTGCGTGAAGGCATTCGTGTGTTGCGCCAGGAAATCGACCGTAACGCCCAGTAACCATCCTATGGAATTTATCATGCAAAATAAACGCTATTTACCGCTTACCCTGATCACTGCGGCGATTGTTTCCGGCTGCAGTGCCGTGCCGACCCAATCTTTGCTGGACGCGCGCAGCCGTTACAGCGAAGTCCGCACCAACCCCGAAGTTGCTAATTTGGCAGCGCTGGAATTAAAGCGGGCCGGCGATTCGCTGAATAAGGCCGAGTACGCTTTAAGCGAGGATGAAGATGACAACGTCATTGATCATTTGGCCTACATTGCCCGGCAGCAAACTGAAATTGCCTTGGTGACAGCGCAAAAAAAGACCGCTGAAATGGCCGTCACCACTGCCGGTGCCAAACGTGACCAAGTCCGCCTTGAGGCCAGAACGGCTGAAGCTGATGAGGCTAATTATCAGGTGGAACTGCTGAAAGAAAACGCCAATTGGCAAGCCACCGAATTGGCCGTTGCCAACGCCAATGCCGCACGTGACCAAGAGCTGATTGCGCAACAAGACCTGCTGCTGCAAGAGCTGAATGCCAAGAAAACCGAACGCGGACTGATGATTACTTTGGGCGACGTGTTATTTAGCACCGGTAAGGCGCAGCTGAAATCCGGCGGTGTGCGCAATGTGTATAAGCTGGCCGATTTTCTCAACAAATATCCAAGCTACAAGGTTTTAGTCGAAGGCCATACCGATAGCGTCGGTAGTGACGGGAATAACCAGGTGTTGTCCGAGCGCCGTGCTAATGCGGTACGCGCTGTGTTGGTGGAAGCCGGTATTGCCAATGCGCGTATCGGTACCCGGGGTTATGGCGAGGGCTTTCCTGTTGCCAGCAATAACAACGCAGGCGGTCGTCAATTGAACCGGCGTGTGGAAATTATCCTGTCCGATGTGGACGGCAATATCGTGCCACGCTAAATGTACCTAAGTTAGATACGGGCTTACAACCCTATTATTAAAAGGCAGCCATGCCTTAACGAGAAACTATTATGACCATTACCGCACAGCAACAAAAACAAGTTTTACAGATCGGACAAGCGATGTTTAATGCAGCGCCGGGCGCAAATTATCTGTCCGAGTTTAGCGCTTATTTGTCATTCGGCTCTTCAATAGCCGATTTGGCCCAAAGCTTGTCGGGTACCGAGGCGTTTTTGGGTAAAACCTATTATGACTGCGTTAGCACCGCCGACTTTGCCAATGCCTTTGTCAACGAACTGGCTGGTAACCATGCGTCCGCCGCAGACAAATTATGGGCGACGAATTACATTATCGACAGAATGTCAGCTGGGCTTACCCAGAGCGGCATCATCTCAGAACTGACGCAGGCGCTTTCTGCGGTTCACCCGGACGATGCCAGTTGGGGCGTTGCCGCGACGCAATACAATATCCGTATTGCAACAAAAATTGTTGATAATCTGATCGGCGATTCCACCAGCGCAGCGGCTAAAACCGACGCCATCGACTATATTGTTTGGGGAATGGCAAACGGAAAAAATACAGGCCAGATGATTGAGTGGGCCATTACCGCCCTTGATGGCGCGGATCATGCTGATGGCGTTTGGGGCAATGCGGCAGTCCTGTTCGACAACCGCATTGACGTGTCCCATTATTACTCTGTCGACAAGGCCGGCACTGCTGTCGACGTCGGCACTTTGCAACAGGTTCTGGCACCGGTTACCACGAACGTTGGCAGTATTGCCATTGCTAAAAATCAATTTGAAAGCCTGTTGGCCGGTGTTGCCCAGGATGGCTATCTTGCTGGCGCCACGTTGTTTATTGACCTGAACGGCGATCGTGTCCGAAGCCTTGACGAAGTTCAAGTGACCACGGATAGCCACGGCAATTTTACTTTTCCGTCCGGTGCCTTTGGTCAGATTGTTGCGACCGGCGGTACCGACATTACCACGCTGCTACCGTTTAACGGCGCATTTACCGCGCCGGCCGGAGCGACCGTGGTCGGCCCGCTAACGACGTTGTTACAGGTTTTCATCGAGCAAGGGCAGGGCATTGCCACGGCTGAACTCATCCTGGCCAAAGCGCTGGGGGCTGATGCCAGCCGCTTTGATTTCATTCATTTTGATCCGGTGCCTACTGCGTTGAATGTTAATGCGTCCGTTGGCGAGCAGGCGCTAGGTTTGCAACTACGCGCCGCCGCCGCCAAGGTTGCCAATTTAATGGTGGCAGCAGGCCGCACGCTACAAGGTGCAGCCGGTGGCGAAGACAAGCTTTATCTGATTAGCGCCGAACAAGCGGTTTTAAAAGCACTGGCCAACGCCATTAATGCCGATAGCGATGGCGTCATCAACTTTAGCGACCAAGCGATGTTGAGAAGCATTTTAATCGATAGCGCTACGTTGCTGTGCCACAATTCAAACATGATGGCCGCAACTGGCAAAATCGCTGCTATGGCAAGCGACTTCGCAGCCATCATGGCGGTGTCCGCAACTCATATTGATAATGCCATCGCTGCTGGTGGTGATATTGCCGCGATACTGGTCAATATTGCCCAAGCCGAAGTGGTGGCCCAGGGCATTATGTCTGAACAGCTGTTGGTTGCTGCGGAAACCGGTAATTTAAGCTCCCTTCTGCCCGGATTTACCGACGATGCTTTCGATGCCAAAACCGATCGGGCGATTATTGGCGATATTGATCCCAACAGTAGCGTCGATGATGCAGCCATAGCCGCGAGTAATGCGGTGGCGGCAACACTAACACCAACGCCAACAGACACCACCGCGCCCGTGATGGTTTCGGCGCTCGTTTCTACCGATGGCACTAAGCTGGTCATCACCTATTCGGAGCCGCTAACAGGCACGGCCGAAGCGGGTGACTATGGCGTTACCCTGAGTTCAGGTAACCTCACCTCAGCAACATCAGCGACCATTGGCACTGGCATTGATGCGAACAAAGTGACGCTGGACTTGTCGCTCGCTATCCTTAGCACCACTACAGTGAGCAATCTGATCTATACCGCTACAGAGGGCACACCGAATTCAATTAAGGATGCGGCCACTGTACCCAACAATGCACCCACGCAAACCTTATCTACGGTGACCAACGGCTCGACCTTGACTGCCGCACCTGCCGATACCACCCCCCCCACGATGCTTTCGGCGGCAGTCTCCGCCGATGGCACTAAGCTGGTCATTACCTACTCCGAACCGTTGACCGGTACGGCTGAAGCGGGCGATTACGCGCTGACCTTGAGTTCGGGCAGTGCGACAGTAACCGCTGCCGTTATTGGTACCGGCGCAAATGCCAATAAAGTCACCTTGACCTTATCGGATACCATCAATAGCACCACCACCGTGAGTAATCTGGCTTATGACGCAGCGGCGGGCACCGCCAATTCAATCAAGGATACAGCTACTGTGCCCAACAATGCGCCGTCGCAAATCTTGGCGACAGTGGTTAACAGCTCAACCGTGACTGTTGTGCCTACTGACACCACCCCACCCGTGATGGTTTCGGCGGCAGTTTCCGCTGATGGCAATAGCTTAGTCATTACCTATTCTGAACCGTTGACCGGTAGCGCTGAAGCGGGTGATTACGCATTTACCCTCAGTTCGGGTGCTGTTACAGCAACCGCCGCCGCCATTGGCATTGGTGTCAATGCCAACAAAGTCACTTTGACGCTGTCGAACACCATTAACAGCGGTGTTACAGTGAGCAATCTGGTTTATAACGCTGAGGCGGGCGTTGTCAATTCAATCAAGGATGCGGCCAGTCCGGCAAATAATGCCGTTACGCAAACCTTGGCAACGGTGACCAATAGTTCAACTGTAGTTTCAGGCGGTTCTACCCCTATTCTATTGACTACCTCTAACGATACGGCGGTTGGAACGGAAGGCAATGATACTTTTAACGCGACTTATGATGGCGGTATAGCGACAGATACATTAAGCGCCGGTGACAGTGTCAATGGTCTTGGCGGTATTGATACGCTGAACATCGACCATTTTGCCGATGTTGCCATTACCCCGCCTGACTCGCTGTGGACGGGGATTAGCAATATCGAAAAAGTGGTGCTTAATACAACAGGTAATGGCGCCCAAACGATTACCACGGGCGCTAATTTCCAAGCGGCCTTCGGTGCCAATGGTGTCGATTTTAAAACAACGACATCGGGTACCGGTGCCATTACCATGAATCTGAGTACTTTTACCGGCACGGCGGTTCTGACAACGACATCGACTGCCGGTGCGCAGGTTATTGTGACCGGCTCTGGCGTGACCTCTGTTACTGCAGTCTCCGATGCCGGTGCTTTGGATATCAAAGGCGTGGGTCTTGCCACGGTAATAGCCACCACTACCGGTGCCGGTGCGCAGACCATTGGCGATGCCGGTGGCAGTGGCGCCAATTTGACGTCTGTCCATGCCACCGCCAGTTCAGGTACGCAAACTATTATCAGCACCAGTACCGCGAATGCAACGGTAACCGCACTATCGTCTTCGGGCATACAGCTGATTACCACAGGGGCGGGCAACGATACCATTACCGCAACGTCAGCGGCTGGCACCACCAACACCATTAGCGCCGGTGCAGGCAACGATACCATTGTGGCGGGGTTGGGTAATGACTTGATTACCGGCGGCACTGGCGCGGATCAAATGACCGGGGGTGGTGGTGTTAATACCTTTGCATTCGGCAGTAACGGTTCGATTATCGGTACGTCGATGGATATCATCACCGACTTTAACTTCGGCGGTGCGGATATCCTGACCTTTGGCGGCGCTACAACGGTTTTGGCTGTCGACAATACGGCGCTGGTTGCAGGTTCGAACGTGCAAACCACGGCAGGCGGTGTGATTGTTTTCCATGCTAATGACAATACGTTAGCACTGAAGATTGCTGCCATCCAAGCAGATATTCAACTCGATGTGGCGGGCTCAATCGGGATGTTTGTTGACAGCGGCAACACCTATGTTTATTACGCAGGCACTGCGGCCGGCAATGCCGATGACCAGCTGATTCAGTTGAGTGGCGTTGATACCTTGGTAACCATTACCGGCGGCGCAACGACAAGCATCGCTTAATGTTAAGGGCTATCGGTTTTAAGGCTGATAGTTCCAGCATCAAACCTAAACACTGAAAAGTATTTGGCGGATTCACCACGAAGGCCACGGAGATCACGAAGTTTTATTCTTCGTGATCTCCGTGGCCTTCGTGGTGATAATCTTTTCAATTCAGCAATGGCGTAATCATGTTCGCTAGCTGTTCTTTGTCAAATTCGCCCGGATGCCGGTGGATGATTTGCCCTTGTTTATCGACAACGACCGTGTAGGGTACGGCATCAACGCGGTTGCCCAGTTGGCGGGCCAGGGCTATGCCGTTATTGCCGCCAAGTAAAATCGGGTAATTGATTGGATGTTCAGCGAGGTATTCGATGACCGGTTTTTGGTCTTCCAAAGCGATGCCGATAAATTGTACGCCTTGATCGTTATAGCGCTGTTGCAGGGCGATAAAATCGGGGATTTCTTTGCGGCAAGGCGGGCACCACGTCGCCCAGAAATTAATCACTAACACTTTACCCCGCCATTCGGAAATGCTGCGTTGATGGCCGATCAGGTCGGGTAGGCTAAATTCGGGTAAAGGGCTGGGTTCATTGTTATCGGCGTTTAACGACAACTGGCGAACACTGATGCCTAAAGCCAACGCAATCAGCGCGGCGAGGATAATGAGGGCGGTTTGTTTCATGGTTTTATACGTTGCAGTGATTTAAGAAAAGTGTCGGCATCTTGATAACCGATGACACGGTTGGCGGTTTTTTCCTGATTATCTGCGCTGAAAAACAAAATCGCAGGCGGCCCGATCAACTTGAATTTTGCCAGCAAGGCTTTGTCGTCAGAGGTATTGTCGGTGACATCGACTTGCAGCAGGACAAAGTTGTTGAGCGCCTGTTTAACGCGTGGGTCGCTAAAGGTGTAGGCGTCCATTTCTTTACACGAGATGCACCAGTCGGCGTAAAAGTCGAGCATGACCATTTGATTATTGGCGTTGGTTTGTTTAATCCGATTGTCCAGCGCCGCTGAACTGACTCTTTCAAAGACTAAACCTTGGGGTTCTGCGGCTTGCGCGGTGGTCAAGCCGAGGCCTTGCAAGGGCTTTAGCGGGTTGCTGTTACCCAGACTAAAACCAATCAGCAATAACAGGCCGTAAGCCAGCATCATTAAGCCTAAGCCTTTCCATAATTTGCGCCAGCCGCTGCTGTTTTCAGGTAGCGGATCGACCGCGCTGAGATAAATGGCGGGGAATATCAGCAACATGGCCCACAGCAGCATAATCACTTCGCCCGGCAAAATGCGGCTGAGCATCCACACCGCAACCGCCAGCATGATCACGCCGAACACGGCTTTGGTGGAATTTAGCCAGTTGCCGGCTTTGGGCAATAATTTTCCGGCGGATGCGCCCAACAGCAGCAAGGGTACGCCCATGCCCAAGCCCAACATAAATAAGGCGCTGCCGCCTAATATTACGTCGCCGGTCTGGCCGATAAAAATCAGCGCGCCAGCTAAGGGTGCGGCGACGCAAGGGCCGACGATCAGCGATGACAATGCGCCCATGATGGCAGCGCCCAACAGCGAGCCGTCGCGGTGTATTTCGCTGGAATTATGCAGTTTGGCTTGTAACGATTTGGGCAGTTCCAGATGATAAAAGCCGAACATCGACAGCGACAGCAACACGAAAATGCCGCTGAACAGGGCGATAATCCAGGGTTGCTGAAACGTGGTTTGCAGGTTGCTGCCAAACAGCGCGGCGAGGATGCCGAATAGGGTGTAAGTCAGCGCCGAGGCGACCACGTAACTGAGCGACAACAAAAAGGCGCGGCCGGTGGTGATGCGGTTGCCGTGGCCGACGATAATGCCGGATAAGATCGGGATCATCGGGAAAATGCACGGGGTCAGTGACAGCAGCAGGCCGAAACCGAAAAAGCTGAGTAAGGTGAGCGGGAAGCTGTCTTGATGCAGAGATTGTACGATTTGATCTTGTTCGGAAAGTTCAGTGCTGTCCATGCCGGTCGGTGGCGCCACGCTTGTTTGCATAGCCACCGGCAGCGCCAAATCGACATTTTTGCTCATTGGCGGGTAACACACGCCACGGTCGGCGCAGCCCTGATATTTGGCTTGCAGGGTAATCGTTTGCGCGGGCAGGCTGGCACGGATAAGCGGCAGGTCAAAGCCGAGTTCGTTGTGAAAAACTTCTACTTGGCCGAATGCTTCATCCTGTTTGGGTGTGCCCCGGGGGATGGTATAAGTGCCGATTTCTACGCCGTTGGCATTCACTAATTCGAATTGGATTTTTTCCCGGTACAGGTAATAACCGCCGGCAATTTGCCAGTTCACATGGACGGTCTGCGCGTCTTTGACATTGGCAAAAAACTGGAAAGCCTGCTCCGGCGGCAGCAGTTCGTCTTCAAATAAATTCAGTTTCAAGCCTTGAAAACCGCTTAATAGTTGTTTATACCCAGAGGGCATAAGTTTCGTTTGAGCAGACGAGCTGCTCAACTCAGCTTTAACCGGATCAGCTTTGGCAACTGGCGCGGGCAACGCTAAATCGAACGTGGCTTTTTGCGGCGGATAACAAACGCCTTGGTCGGAGCAGCCGTGATATTTGACTGACAGTTGCAGCGAAGATGTGCCGTTTTCGATGGCCAAGGCAATCGGCACGGTCAGGGCATGGCGGTAAACCACCACGTCGCCAAAGTTCTCGTCATGCTTGTTTTCGCCGGGCGGAAAAGCGGGTTCGGCCAGGCGAATGTGTTCGCTGTTGGAGTCAAAACGCATTTTGTCGCGGTACAGATAATAGCCGTCGGCAATGTCCCAGGTGATTTCAACCCGGTCGGCACTCAGCGCTTTGGCGGATACTTTAAATGCCTGCTCGGCAGGCAGCAGGTTCTCAGCGCCCAGCGCGAAGGCCGATGAGCTAAACAGCGACAGTAAGCAGAGAAAAATTATTTTAAATGGCATGAATCTATCCAGTGCAGGTAGTCAGGTAAGCCGCGCTCAATGTTGACGGCAATTATTTCAGGCAGTTGGTAAGGATGGTGGGTGCGCAACGTGGTTTCGATGGCCTGATAATGGTCTTTATGCGCCTTAATCAGCAGCAGGTGTTCCTCGGCGGATTCAATTTGCCCCTGCCAGCTATAAACCGAGGTGAGGCCGGGCATAATGTTCACGCAGGCCGCCTGACGGCTTTCAACCAATAAGCGGGCGAGTGTGGTCGCGGTATCTTTATCAGGACAGGTGCAGAAAATTATTTGATGGTTGGCAGGCATGAGATTAAGTAGTCATTCAAAAGTTTTTTAACAAACAAGTTGGGAGTAAAACAGCTTTAGCTGTTTTACCGCCAATAGCTAAAGCTATTGGACTCCAATGTAAAGATTAAAAGAAATAGGCTTGCCTACTTACATAAAAACAGGATAACTAAGAAATAGAACTCGGATGGCACAGATTGGACGGATTTACACGGATTTTTTTTAAATAGACCGTGCTTTTAATCAGTGATTATCCGTTTTATCAGTGCCATCGGTGTTCCATTTAATCATTTTTAGTTGGCTGAGCAGGTTACAAATCGGGAACGACGGATATTATCCTAGAAATTAAGCCAAATTGCCCTTATATTGTCATAACGACAATGATTACAATATGAGCGCTTTAGATGAAAAAAATTCAAATACTATTTCTGGTTATTCTGATTGTCCCATTTGCGGAGATTTATTTACTGTTGCAAATAGGCGGCATTGTCGGCGTATTTCCAACCATTTTTCTGGTGGTGTTTACCGCCGCGTTGGGTACTTGGCTATTGAGGCAGCAGGGTTTTGCAACCTTTCAGCGTTTTCAGGCAAATTTGGCGCAAGGCGTGATTCCGGCTTATGAAATGATCGAAGGCCCGATTATTTTGGTCGGCGGGGTGTTATTACTGACGCCCGGTTTTATTACCGACATGATCGGTTTTGCCTGTTTAATTCCCTCACTACGCAGAAGAATTGCCCAATATGTGATTGAAAATCAGCTGGTTCAGGCTGGCGCGCCTTTTCAGCAGGCGGCAACGGCAGATAAGAATGTGTTGGAAGGGGAGTTTCGTAAGGAGGAGTAAGGCAAGGTAAAATATTTAAGGTAAAAGGCGCAAGACTAAATTCCGGTTTTTGTCTTGTGCCTTTTTAGTTTAGCCTTCTGAAGAATTGCTTTCTGAAGAGCTGCTTTCAGTTCCGCAGGTGTTTTTGTTAAGCCCTGAGTAAACCGGACACCAGCCGGAATAACCGGTGGCAACCAAAACCAGACCCACTAATAACAAAAGCACTTCACCGCCGGGAACGAACAGCGAAATAAGCAGCAGTGCCGATCCCCCGTACAAGCGGTATTTCTTTTCCTGTTCGCCAACATTGTGTTCAAACTTAAGCATACGTTTAAAATCAAAATTCATCTTAAAATCCTCTGTGTGTAGTTATTATTATCTTTGACAAAGCAACGGTTCAGTTCGTCATTATTGAACCTGATGCAATATACACAGCTCCAAAAAATGTGCAAGCGAAAAAAAACGCCAATCAGCAGGTACCTTAGTTAATGGATGTTACATCAATAATCGACCCCTTAAACGACGCCCAGCGTCAGGCCGTTACTGCGCCCTCTCACGCCATGCTGGTGTTGGCTGGCGCCGGTAGCGGAAAAACCCGCGTTTTAGTGCATCGCATCGCCTGGCAGATTCAGGTCGAAGGCGTATCCGCGCACAGCATTCTGGCGGTCACTTTTACCAACAAGGCGGCCAGGGAAATGCGCGGCAGGATTGAAGATTTGCTGAAAATGTCCGCACAATCGATGTGGATAGGCACTTTTCACGGCGTCGCGCACCGTTTGTTAAGGCGCCACGCCAGGCAGGCCAAATTGCCGGAAACCTTTCAGGTGATGGATTCCGGCGATCAATTGCGGGTGATCAAACGGCTGCTGGCGGCGCTGAATCTCGATGCCGACAAATGGCCGCCGCGCCAGGTGCAATGGCATATCAACGCGCAAAAAGACGAAGGCATCCGCGCCCGGCATACGCTGGAAACCCACGATCTTTATCAGCGCCAAATGCTGACCATTTATAAAGCCTACGAGGAATTGTGCGACCGCTCTGGCTTGGTCGATTTTGCCGAGTTGTTGCTGCGTGCGCATGAATTGCTGCGCGACAACCCCGATGTGCTGGAGCATTATCAGCAGCGTTTCCGGCAGGTTCATGTTGACGAATTTCAGGACACCAACACCATACAATATGCCTGGTTGCGGCTGTTGACTGACGGCCGGGACAACATCTTTGTCGTGGGCGATGACGACCAGTCCATTTACGGCTGGCGCGGTGCGAAAATTGAAAATATCTACAGTTTTCAACGCCATTATCCCAATCATCAGGTTATCAAACTGGAACAAAATTACCGCTCCACCGGCCATATCCTGAAAGCCGCCAACAAAGTAATCAGCGCCAATGACGGCCGCATGGGCAAGGAATTATGGACGGAGGCCGGTGACGGCGAGCTAATTTCATTGTACGCGGCCTTTAACGAACAGGACGAAGCGCATTTTGTCGTCGATCGCATCAGGGCGTGGGTGAACGAGGGCGGCCTGCGCAGTGATGTCGCCATTTTGTACCGCTCCAACGCCCAATCCCGGCAGTTTGAAGAACGCTTGATGACCACCGGCACGCCGTACCGGGTTTATGGCGGCCTGCGCTTTTTTGAACGGATGGAAATTAAAAACGCACTGGCCTATTTGCGGCTGATGTCCAACCGCCATGACGATGCCTCGTTTGAGCGGGTCATCAACACGCCAACGCGCGGCATCGGCACCAAAACCATCGACGATATTCGCAGCATAGCGCGGCAGCAGGACTTGTCCTTATGGGCGTCGGCCATCGTGCTGATAAATCAGCGCAGTTTGTCGGCGCGGGCAAGCAATGCCCTAATCGGCTTTATGGAATTGATTAAACGTTTTGCCGCC
This sequence comes from Methylobacter sp., assembly GCA_030684815.1. GTDB lineage: Bacteria > Pseudomonadota > Gammaproteobacteria > Methylococcales > Methylomonadaceae > Methylobacter_A. The sequence goes on from JAUXXQ010000140.1 coordinate 22,475, forward strand.
GAATCGGAAGGGCTGGAACTGTATGAAAAGGTCAAGCTGGTGGTTGAAAAAAGCGGCCTGAAAGAATTGTACCAAAAAGATAAGGCCGACAAAGGCGAAGAAAAAGTAGAAAACCTGGAAGAGCTGGTCAACGCGGCGCGACTATTTGATGCGACCGTGATTGGCGCCCAGGAAGATGAAGAACCCTTGGGCGAACTGGATATGTTTTTGGCTCATGCGGCGTTGGAATCCGGCGACATGCAGGGCGATGATTTTGACGATTGTGTGCAGCTGATGACGCTGCATTCGGCCAAGGGGCTGGAGTTCAAATTGGTGTTTTTGGTCGGCATGGAAGAAGGTTTGTTCCCGTCGCAGCAATCGGTCGATGATGTCGGGCGGCTGGAAGAAGAGCGCCGACTTTGTTACGTCGGCATCACCCGCGCCATGCAGCAACTGTATCTGACTTATGCCGAATCACGGCGTTTGTATGGCCGCGAAACCTACCCCCGGCCATCGCGCTTTCTGCGCGAAATTCCGGCCGAACATATTCAGGAAGTCAGGATGCGCGCCGCCGTTACCCGCCCGGTAAGCTCGGTCAAGGCGAAAACGCCGTCGTTGCAAATACCGGGGAAATACAAGCCGGGACAGCGCGTCAGTCACGCCAAATTCGGCGAAGGCGTAGTGTTGCAAATGGAAGGCGAAGGCGTGCAGGAGCGCGTGCAAATCAACTTCAAGCAGGTCGGCAGCAAATGGCTGATATTGGCTTATGTACAATTGGAGGTGTTGTAGGTGGCGCTTCCTGCGGAGGGCTAGCAACCAAGCCCAACAATTTTGACCCAGACTAAAGTATGTATAATACACACCATGAATAGCGCGGAACTCATCAAGCGCTTACAAAATGACGGATGGATGCTGCGAGGTGTTAAAGGTTGGCATCATGTGTTTACACACCCAGCCAAGCCGGGCCATATCAGTGTACCGCACCCGCGCAAGAATTTGGGGGTCGGGCTGGTAAACAAACTATTGAAACAGGCGGATTTGAAATGAGATACCCGATTGCAATTGAATCAGGCGATGAAACCCATGCGTATGGCGTCGTTGTGCCCGATCTGCCGGGCTGCTTTTCGGCAGGCGATAGTTTGGATGAGGCTATCGGCAACGCTAGGGAAGCCATCGAATTGTGGATGGAATCGGTTATTGAGGACGACGAGTCTATTCCAGAAGCCGCCCCCATTGCCAAACATCAGGCTGATCCTGAGTTTGTCGGCTGGATTTGGGCAGTCGTGGATGTGGACTTATCCAAATTGTCGGGCAAAGCTAGGCGTGTGAATATCACCTTGCCGGAGTTGGTTTTGACCGCTATCGATCAAGCAGCGACCCGTTTTGGCGACAGCCGTTCCGGCCTGTTAGCGAAAGCTGCGCTGGAATATGTAGAACGACACCCGTCGGTTTGATACACCGACAGCGCCTACTTTGACGGTTCGGTTTCAACGGTTAAAACTTATCGTATTAAACAACATGAAAGCAGGCATGATTGGCTTTCGCCCAAATGAAATAATATGCCCCGCCTATTGGCAAAAGCAGCGCTGAAATGGACAAAACAGCCGCAGCTCACATCCAAACCCGAAAAGTGCAAGGGTAGCCTATTGCATGAACACTCTTTATAATATGCACACGGTAGCATTGGCTTGTTAATTAGATTTCAACCCCAATGGCTTTCGTCTTCATCCCCTCAACGTAACAGATTGAAACAGGAACTCTTAATGTCACAGAAAATTTTAGATGTAGTAAAACCCGGCGTTGTCACTGGCGATGACGTACAAAAAATATTTGCAATCTGCAAAGAAAATAATTTTGCTTTGCCTGCGGTCAATGTCATTAACACCGATTCGATTAATGCAGCGTTAGAAGCGGCGGCGAAAGTAAAATCGGCTATCGTAATCCAGTTTTCCAATGGCGGCGCGGCATTTGTTGCCGGTAAAGGCTTGAAAGCGGAAGGCCAAACACCGGCTATTTTAGGCGCTATCTCGGGCGCTCAACACGTACACGCGATGGCTGAAGCTTACGGCGTACCGGTTATTTTGCACACCGACCATGCGGCTAAAAAATTGCTGCCTTGGATCGACGGCTTGTTAGATGCTGGTGAAAAGCATTTTGCCGCAACCGGAAAACCTTTATTCAGCTCGCACATGCTGGATTTGTCTGAAGAAAGTCTGCAAGAAAACATCGAAATTTGTGGCCAATATCTGGCGCGCATGTCCAAAATGGGCATGACCTTGGAAATCGAATTAGGCTGCACTGGTGGCGAAGAAGACGGCGTTGACAACAGCGATATGGATCATTCCATGCTGTACACCCAGCCTGAAGATGTGGCCTATGCTTATGACGAGTTAAGTAAAATAAGCCATCGTTTCACGATTGCGGCTTCATTCGGCAACGTACACGGCGTTTACAAACCAGGCAACGTTAAATTGACGCCGAGCATTTTGGCTAATTCGCAAAAACACGTTTCTGAAAAATTCGGCGTGCCAAGCAATACGCTGAACTTCGTATTCCACGGCGGATCAGGCTCCTCTGCTTCAGAAATTAAGGAATCTATCAGCTACGGCGTGATCAAGATGAACATCGATACCGATACCCAATGGGCAACTTGGGAAGGTATCATGAACTACTACAAACAAAACGAAGGTTATTTGCAAGGCCAAATCGGCAACCCGGACGGTGACGATAAACCTAACAAAAAATACTACGATCCACGCGTTTGGCAACGTGCCGGTGAAGTCGGCATGGTGACTCGTTTGGAACAAGCGTTTCAGGAATTGAACGCGGTTAATTCGCTGTAAACCGATTCGCTAACTAAAAAAGGCCGATGCTGAACCATCGGCCTTTTTTTTGCGCCCGATATGCGGGAAAACCGCCTGCGTGTTTTCGTGTTTTAATGGGGCAGGATTGCTCTTTAGTGGCTACCCAATCTACGCGGGACAGATGAGGTTTTTAAAACCTTACAGGCCATTTTGCCCCGGCTCAAGTTGTTGGTCTTGTTTTCGTGCGTTTGGTATCTTTCGTAGGCAATTAATGTAGGTATATTCTTTAATCGGACAAGCGCTGAGGCAACAACACATGACGAATAACCCACTAATATAGTAGACTATCGCAACATCACCTTACGGCTTAAGCACCATGACAGCATCAAATAACGTACACGCGCACGAAATCCATAAATTCGGCTCCATGGCCGAACGCTGGTGGGATCTTCAAGGCGAATTTAAAACCCTGCACGACATTAACCCGCTCCGCATTCAGTTTATCCAGCGTTATGCGGATATGGCCGGTAAACGTATCGTTGATGTCGGCTGTGGCGGCGGTATTTTAACCGAAGGTCTGGCCAAACACGGCGCGGACGCTTTAGGCATCGACCTGAGTGAAGACCTGATTGACATTGCCGACCTGCATGGGCTGGAGTCCGGCGTTAATGCGCATTATCAAAAAATCAGCGCCGAAGACTTGGCTGCAGAACAACCGGAAAGCTTCGACCATGTGACCTGCATGGAAATGCTCGAACACGTGCCCGATCCCGGCTCAATCATTTCCGCCTGCGCCAAAATGGTCAAACCCGGCGGCATGGTGTTTTTCTCAACGCTAAACCGCAAACCTAAAGCCTATTTGCTGGCTATTTTTGCCGCTGAATATGTGCTGAAAATGCTGCCTAAAGGTACCCATGATTTTAAGACCTTTATCAAGCCGTCGGAACTGTGCCAGGCGGCGCGCGCTGCAGGCCTTGAGTTGCAAGGCATGGTCGGCATTGAATACAACCCGTTCAGCAAGCAGTTCAGTCTGGGTAAAGATATAGACGTCAATTATATCGCCGCCTTTAAGCGTCCCGATTAACATGGCCGCCGATTTCACCTTAGCCTGCGTATTGTTCGATTTGGACGGCACTTTGGTCGATACCGCGCCGGATTTGCTTTCATGCCTGAACCGGGCGCTTAATATCCACGGCTTTGCAGCGGCGGCGACTGAGGCCGTCAAGCCGTTTATTTCCTACGGTGCGGCGGCGATGATCAACGCCAGTCAGCCGACGCTTGACGAGGCGTTAAAGGCGGAGATTTTGGACGCCATGCTCAATCATTATCAGCATAATATCGCCGAACACACGGTTTTCTTTGCGGGTATGGCCGACACGCTGGCGGCGATTGAAGCGCAAGGGCTGAAATGGGGCGTAGTCACCAATAAGCGTAAGCGTTTCACCGATCCGCTGATGACTGCGTTAAAACTAACCGAACGTGCGGCTTGTATCGTTAGCGGCGACACCACGGCGAACCCCAAACCGCACCCGGAACCGATGCTGTTGGCGTGCAAACAGGCCGACGTCGACCCGAAACAGTGCGTCTATATTGGCGATGCTTTACATGACATTAGCGCCGGAAAGAACGCACAGATGAAAACCCTGGCCGCTGTGTACGGCTACCTTAAACCCGGTGATGCGCCGGAAACCTGGGGCGCCGATGCGTTAATCGAGTCGCCCAAGCACTTGTCAATCTGGATAGCTGAACAGTCATGCCGCTAACAAATCATGTCATTTTAATCACCGGCGCCGGTGGCGGCTTAGGTAGCGAAGCTGCTTTGGCCTTGGCCAAACACGGCGCGCACATCATTTTGCTGGATAAAAATATTGCCAAACTGGAAGCGGTTTACGATGCGATTCTGGCGATCAAAGCGCCCGAACCCATCATGTATCCGTTCGATTTGGCCGGTGCCAATGAAAACGAATATCAGGAATTGGCCGACAAAATTGACAAGGAATACGGTTCGTTGCAGGGCATTTTGCATTCGGCAGTCGAGTTTAGCGCCTTTTCGCCAATTGCCACGCATAAGACTAAGGACTGGGGGCATACGTTGAATGTCAATTTGAATGCGCCTTTTTTGTTGTGCCGGGTATTGTTGCCGGTTCTGCAAAAGAGCGAATACGCCTCCATTGTGTTTACTTCCGATTCTTCGGCTAGAAAAGCCCCGGCTTATGCCGGCGCTTACGGCGTGTCGAAAATAGCGCTGGAAGGCTTGGCCAAAATACTGGCCGAAGAACACGAAGCGTCCGGTAAAATCCGCGTCAATACCTTGATACCGGGGCCGGTTGATTCGCCGTTAAGAAAACGCGCCTATCCGGCGGAAGATAAAAGCAAGTTGCCGACGATGAAATCACTGGCGCCCATTTATCAGTATTTATTCGGTGCAGAAAGCATTGGCATCACCGGCCAGGCTATCGATGCCCGAACCTTCTATTTATAACCGAATTATTATGGCAGAAAGAGAAGATGTTGTTTTAACCCGTGATGTCAACATTGTCACCATTCCCGACGGAAATACCGGCATTTTAAGTCAAGGCCAGATTGTCACCATCCATCAGGCACTGGGCGATAACTATACCGTGGTTACCGAACACGGACACATGGTGCGCATTGCCGGAGTCGATGCCGATGCGCTGGGCAAGGAGCCGCATACGCTGCAGACCTTGGTGTCGGAGACCGATACAGCGGCAGTGGAAAAAAATTGCTGGGAAGTGATGAAGACTGTTTATGACCCCGAAATTCCAGTCAATATTGTCGATCTCGGCCTGGTGTACCAGTGCAAAGTGACGCAGGTTGATGACGGGCTGAACGACGTTCATGTGATGATGACGCTGACTGCGCCGGGTTGCGGCATGGGGCCGGTCATTCAAAGCGACGTGGAAAAATGTATCCGCGCCTTGCCCGGTGTCGACCGCGTTAATGTCGAAGTGGTGCTTGACCCGCCTTGGTCGCGGGAGATGATGTCGGAAGTGGCCCAATTGCAGTTGGGGCTGTATTAACGCTTTCTGGCGAAAACACTATGGCCAGGCTTAAAGATATTAATTTGCAAGTCGGTACACGCCTACAATTAACCCTGCCGCATGGCGCCGTTTATTACACTGAATTTATCGGTTATGTCGACGGCGAATATCTGATCATAAAAACGCCGTTCGAAAATGGGCTGTCGGTACAGATGACAGTCGATCAGTCAGTTACCCTGCGGATACTGTCGAGGGTGGATGTGGTCACTTTGAACTGCACGATAAAAACCATTTTTAGGTCGCCGTATTATTATATGCACCTGAGTTTCCCTAAAGACGTCAAGGTTATGACTTTTCGCGATGCCGCCCGGGCCAAGGTGAATTTGCCGGTGAACGTTAATGGCGTTGCCGGGGCTGGCGTCATTACCAACATCAGCGTTACCGGTGCGGGCATTATCGCCGATAAGGTGCTGGGTGAGCTGAATGAAGAGGCGTCACTCTCCTTCGATTTTCCGATAAAACCAACCAACCAGAATGCGCATGTCGATACCAGTGCAACCATTCGCAGCATCCAACAATTGCCCAGTAAGAAAAAAGACGCTCCAGCTAAAGTGGCGCACGGCGTTCTGTTTCATGACCTTGAACCGACCAGCCAAGTGATGCTGCTAAATCTGGTTTATGAGTCTATGAACAGGTTATAGGGTAATTTCCGGCGCAGGGCACAAGGTTCCATTTTTCGTGCCCCTGCGCGCTTCCTAAGGTTTATTGGGTTACATAGGTGTATTGCACTGAATAAGGCACTGTCATGGACATGGGGCTGGTTATTGTCAAGATTGCATCGATCAGGCCGTTTGTGCCGTTGAATGAGCAAGTGGTAATTTGCCATGTGCCTGTAAACCCTTCTACGGACTGTTGAAATTGGTTATAGACTTCATCAGAGCAGAATTCGTTTTGGGTTTCAGGTTTGGGGACGTTGTCGACTCGGATGGGCGGAAGGGTGTTGCCTAATGCCGTTACAACGATATCCAGTGCGTGATTTCCGGCTTCGCCGCTATCAACGCTAATGCCATCTAAGCTCACAACAACGAAGTTTAAGCCGGTCAAACTTATCCGCGAATAAAGTACGCCATCGACGGTGACCTGAGGAAGGTATAAGGCGTTGGCGGCAAGATTGAATTCGATGTCGCTGCCCACTGCCGGATCGTCGGTGGCAATAGTCCCAAAAGAGGTTATCCGCACAACGACATTTTCGAAACGGGTATTGTCGCTGACCTGTACGGCAGGCAATGTCAGCAGGTTATCTTGTGTCGTGAAGCTTGCCGTTTGGGCGAAAGCCGGGTTGATAAAGGTGTGGCTGATAAATAAGGCGAGGATTAAAAAAAAGCGGTTCATGTTAGGCTCCTTTGTAAAGGAAAAAAATTAATGGAACAATAGCCGCCGCTATCATAACAAGCTGTGTGTTTAGAGTCTATTGGCCGTAACAAAGCCGTTTCCTTCTGCTATAAAGTGAAAAAACTTGATAAATTTCAAGCCTCAATTAAACTCCCGGGCACTTTCTTTTAGGGTTGGCCTGTTGGGCTAAAAATAAGGTACTCAATGTCCTACGAAACAATTCCGCACGAATATGGGTCAGCCTGGGCTGATTACGAATTGCTTGATGCCGGTGACGGCAACAAGCTGGAACGTTGGGGTGCGGTTGTCACCATCCGGCCCGACATTCAAGCCGATTTCAAGCCTGCATGGCCTTGGGCGCAGTGGCAATCTACGGCGCATTGGCAGTTTGAAGAGCAGTCATCACGGTCAGGCCGCTGGATCGCCATTAAGCCGGATGCGCCTGGGCAATGGCCCATCACCTACGGCAATTTAAGGTTCGTGTTGAAATTGACCCAGTTCAAACATTTGGGGTTATTCCCCGAGCAGCAGGCAAATTGGCGTTTTATTAAGGAACACGTTGGTGTCGGGCACAAAATATTAAATTTATTTGCTTACACCGGCGCCGCCTCATTGGTTGCCCGCGACAGCGGTGCCGAGGTGGTGCATGTGGATTCGGTCAAACAGATGCTGACATGGGCAAATGAAAATCGGGAACTTAGCCACCTTTCCGACATCAAATGGGTGCTTGAGGATGCGTTAAAATTTGCCCGGCGCGAACTGAAGCGGGGTAAGGGCTACGATGGCATTATTATGGATCCGCCAGCCTGGGGCTTAGGCGCTAAAGGCGAACAATGGAAGCTGGAAAACCACCTGTCTGAGCTTATTGAAACCGCGCATGGGTTGATGAACCCGGGGGCTTTTCTAGTTGTCAATACCTATTCGCCAAAAGTCGAACCGGCAGATTTGGCAACATTGGCTGGGCAATATTTTGCCGCCAAGCGCATGGATATAAAACAACTCTGGCTGCCGACAAAAACCGGTAAGGCTTTGTATTGCGGGAATTTATTGCGGGCGATTAAGTAGCGTCTTGGGTTGTAATTAAAACCGGCATGAATCCCCTGTTGTTGGTAGTTAAACATCAGTAAAAACAATCTGTTAAGTTAATTTTGTGACCGGCAGAATAAGCGGCAAAAATTCACCATAAATAATGAAATGTGCTTTTAAAAACAATTTTTTATCACTGTAGAAGATCGGCATGTCGTTATCCATGGAAGCACGGTGCTGTCAAGCTTGATTCATGGAAACGCCGAAAGGCGCGGTGTCGCTGCATTTTGGCAGTGACTCGCTGGAGCTGTTATTTCCACGATTATTCACAGAAAACTAGGCTTTTATCGCTGTCCTATCGCGCTTTACAGGCCCAATCACTAGCTCATTTGCGCATCCAAAACTGCATCCTGCATCAAACTCTGCGATAATAACGCGCAGAAATCGGCCTAAATGGCCGGTGACACTTATCCAATCAACAACGTAGCTATGAACGAAACAACAACATTTAAACCGTGTGACCTGGTCATTTTTGGCGCTTTGGGCGATTTATCCCGGCGCAAATTGCTTATTTCCCTGTATCGGCTCGAAAAAGCGGATTTGATTGAAGCCGATACCCGCATTACCGGTATCGATCAATACGAAAACGATAATGCGCAATTTGTTGAGATTATTCATAACAGCTTGCAGGAATTTTTAAACGAACCGCTTGATGAAGAAGTTTGGGCGCGGTTTTCGGCGCGCTTTGCCTATCTGAAAATCGACTTGACCCAGCTGGACCAATACCAGTTGTTGAATACGGTGATCAGCGGGCAAGACCGGGTGATGGTGAATTATTTTGCGGTGTCGCCTTTTTTGTTTACCAATATTTGCCAAGGGCTGGCCCAATGCGGGGTGTTAAACGCGGAATCTCGCATGGTGATGGAAAAACCGATTGGTCACGACCTGCAATCGTCAAAAGCGATTAACGATGCGGTCGCCGAGGTGTTCAACGAAGATCAGGTTTACCGTATCGACCATTATCTGGGCAAGGAAACGGTGCTTAACTTATTGGCGCTGCGTTTTGCCAATTCCATTTTTACCACCAACTGGAATCACAATACTATTGATCATATCCAGATTACGGTGGCCGAGGAAGTGGGTATTGAAGGGCGTTGGGATTATTTCGATAAGACCGGCCAGTTGCGCGATATGCTGCAAAACCACTTGCTGCAGATTCTGACCTTTGTTGCGATGGAGCCGCCGGTTAATCTGGAGGCGCATAGTATACACAATGAAAAAATAAAAGTGCTGGCGGCCTTGCGGCCGATTACCAAAGAAAACGCCGACATCAAAACTGTGCGCGGGCTGTATTCTGCGGGCGCGATTAAAGGCGTAGCGGTGCCGGGTTATCTGGAAGAGGAGGGCGCCAATACCCAAAGCACCACGGAAAGTTTTGTCGCGTTGAAAGTGGCGGTGGATAACTGGCGCTGGGCCGGCGTGCCGTTTTATTTGCGTACCGGCAAACGCATGAAATACAAGCGCACCGAAATCGTGGTGAACTTCAAGCAATTGCCGCATAACATTTTTAAAGAGAGTTTTGAGGACTTGCCGTCAAACAAGCTGATTATTCATTTGCAGCCGAATGAGGGCGTGGAAATCCAGGTGCTCAATAAAATACCGGGCATTGATGAAAATATTAAGCTGCAAAAAACCAAGCTCGACTTGAGTTTTTCCGAGACGTTCAAGAACAGCAAAATTTTCGGCGGCTATGAAAAATTGGTGCTGGAAGCGATGCGCGGCAATCCCACTTTGTTCCTGAGCCGCGAGGAAATTGAGCAGGCCTGGACCTGGATTGACTCGATACAGGATGCCTGGGCGCACACCAATACCGCGCCGGTGCCTTATCCCGCCGGCACCTGGGGGCCTGATGCCGCCGACGAATTAATTGCCAGAGACGGCAGGACTTGGGAAGAATAAAAACAATTATTGTAACTACTCAGCGAAAGAAGAAATAGAACACGGATAGGACGGATTTTTTAAAATAGACTGTGCTTTTAATCAGTGATTATCCGTTTAACCCGTGTCATCCGTGTTCCGTTTTATGATTGTTACCCGTTGCTGAGTAATTACCAATTATTAATGAGCTAAAAGGAATCTTTATGCACCCTGTATTAGAAAAAGTCACCAACGAGATTATTGAACGCAGCCGCGAAACGCGCACTGCTTATTTGGCGCGTATTGATGCGGCGGTGAAAAACGAGCCGCACCGTGCCGAGCTGGCTTGCGGTAATTTGGCTCATGCCTTTGCCGCTTGCGGTGCCGGTGAAAAAAGCGATTTGACCGGCCATAAAAAAGCCAATATTGCGATTATTTCTGCTTATAACGATATGCTGTCGGCGCATGAACCGTACAAAGATGCGCCCGCGTTGATCAAGGCGGCGATCAAGGAAGCGGGTGGCGTCGCCCAGTTTGCAGGCGGCGTACCGGCGATGTGCGATGGTGTCACCCAGGGCCGCCCCGGCATGGAATTGTCGTTGTTCAGCCGTGATGTGATTGCGATGTCAACCGCCATTGGTTTAAGCCACAACATGTTTGACGGCGCGTTATATTTGGGGGTTTGCGACAAGATTGTGCCGGGTTTGTTAATCGGCGCGTTGAGTTTCGGCCATTTGCCCGCCGTGTTCGTACCGGCAGGGCCTATGCCCAGTGGCTTGGCCAACAAGGAAAAAGTACGTATCCGCCAGCTTTATGCGGAAGGCAAAATCGGCCGTAAGGAACTGCTGGAATCCGAATCGGCGTCCTATCACAGCGCAGGTACCTGCACCTTTTACGGCACCGCCAACAGCAACCAGATGATGGTTGAAATCATGGGGCTGCATTTGCCGGGCAGTTCCTTCATCAACCCTTACACGCCGTTGCGCGATGAGCTAACCAAAGCTGCCGCCAGACAGGTGCTGAAATTTACTGCATTGGGCGATGATTTCCGCCCGATTGGCCGGATGATTGACGAAAAAGCGATAGTGAATGCGATTGTCGGCCTATTGGCAACCGGCGGTTCCACTAACCACACTATCCATTTGGTCGCGATTGCACGGGCGGCGGGTATTATCATCAACTGGGACGATTTTGACACCTTGTCCAGAGCGGTGCCGTCGTTGACGCGCATTTATCCGAACGGCCAGGCCGACATCAACCATTTCCAGGCTGCAGGCGGCATGGGCGTGTTAATCGCCGAGCTGTTGCAGAACGGCCTGTTGCATGGGGACATTTTGACGGTCGCCGACCGGCCCGGCATGAGCCAGTATCATCAGGAACCCAAACTGGTCGACGGCCAGCTGGTTTGGCAGCCTTGCCCTGAAGCCTCGCTGGACGTGGAGGTTATCAGTTCTGTCGCCAAACCTTTTGCCGTCGGCGGCGGATTGCATGTGATGCACGGCAATTTGGGGCGAGGCATCTCCAAAGTGTCTGCGGTGGCGGAACAGCACCAGATCGTTGAAGCGCCTGCGATGGTGTTTGATGATCAGGATGACGTGGTAGCGGCCTTCAAACGTGGCGAAATGAACAAAGATGTCATTGTCGTGTTGCGTTTTCAAGGGCCAAAATCCAACGGTATGCCCGAATTGCACAAGTTGACGCCGCCGCTGGGCGTGTTGCAGGACAAGGGTTTTAAGGTGGCGCTGGTAACTGACGGCCGGATGTCCGGCGCTTCGGGCAAAGTGCCGTCGGCCATCCATATGTGCCCAGAATGTGAAGAGGGCGGGCCGCTAGCGAAAGTGCATGACGGCGACATTATTCATCTGAATACCCAAACCGGCGAGGTCAACGTGTTGGTCGATGCTGCTGAATTTGCCGCCAGAATTCCGGCTGCCAATAGCGCTAAAGGCCATCATTTCGGCATGGGGCGCGAATTGTTCGGTGGTTTCCGTCTGGGCGCATCTTCTGCTGAAACCGGCGCCAGCAACCTGTTTCCCGTCGATTAATAAAACTATAACAATTTGGTAATACCATGACTCAACATAACTGGAAAATCCAACCTCATATTATTTTAAATACCTGCCCGGTAATGCCGGTGATGGTGATACAAAATCTGGATGATGCCGTACCTCTGGCGCAGGCCTTGGTTGCGGGCGGCATTAAGGTGCTGGAAATCACTTTGCGCACCCCGGTAGCATTGGATGCGATCAGGCTAATTAGCCAGCAAGTCGAAGGTGCGATTGTTGGCGCAGGCACCATTACTACGCCGGAACAATTACAAGCGGCGGAAGAGGCGGGCGCAGTGTTTGCGATTAGCCCAGGGCTCACGCCGAAGTTGTTGGCGGCAGCCCAAGCCGGAAATATTGCGCTAATACCGGGCATAGCGACGTTGTCGGAGCTGATGATGGGCATGGAATACGGCCTGGATCATTTCAAATTCTTCCCGGCGGAAGCGGCGGGCGGCATACCGATGCTAAAATCTATTGCAGGGCCCGTCCCGCAGGTGACTTTTTGCCCGACCGGCGGCATTTCACCGGAAAATTACAACAATTACTTGGCCTTATCTAATGTCGCCTGCGTTGGTGGTTCATGGCTGGCGCCTACGGATGTGGTGCAGGCAAAAAACTGGGCCAAGGTGACTGAATTGGCCAAACAGGCGATAGACAGGGCGGTTTCGGCTTGATGATTTAGCAAAGCCGCATAAATATTTTCCGAATTTTGTTGCTTTAGAAGAAAGCGCCCTTTAAAGACTGACCGTAACTACTCAGGAAGCGTTAAAAATGACTAAATTGAACTCGGATAACACTGATTAAACGGATAATCACTGATTAAAAGTACAGCCCATTTTAAAAAAATCTGTGTAAATCTGTCCTATCCGTTTCATCCGTGTTCTATTTATACTTTCGCTGAGTAGTTACGACTGATCACACAAAAGGCATGGTAAACTGCGGTTTTTTTGATTTACCGCGTCTTTTGACGATGCTACAAATCCTGTTACAAAACTGAGAAAAACTATGACTAAACTGCGCAGTGTTACCTTAAATGAGAAAACTCAATTGTTGTCTGAGTTGCCTGTTTTATCTGGAACTATTGGCCCCGATGTAGTCGATATCCAATCTCTGTATCAACAGACCGGCATGTTCACCTATGACCCCGGCTTTACTTCAACCGCCAGTTGCAGCTCATCGATAACCTATATCGACGGCGAAAAAGGGGTGCTGCTGTATCGCGGTTACCCTATCGAGCAACTTGCAGAACATTGCACTTTCCTGGAAGTTTGTTATTTGTTGCTGAACGGCGAATTACCCAGCACCGACGAAATAGAGACGTTTGAAAATAAAGTGACCCTGCACACGATGGTGCATGACCAGTTGACTAATTTCTTTAAAGGCTTCCGCCGCGATGCCCATCCGATGGCTATTATGGTGGCTGCGGTCGGTGCGCTGTCGGCGTTTTATCATGATGCGCTGGACATCAATTCCAAAAAAGACCGCGACCTGAGCGCCATCCGTTTGATTGCCAAAGTGCCGACCATCGTGGCGATGTGCCATAAATACAGCACTGGATTGCCGTTTATGTATCCGCAAAACAAGTTGAGCTATGTGGAAAACTTTATGCGCATGATGCAGGGCACGCCTTGCGACGACTTCGTGCCCAACCCGACATTGGTCAGGGCGCTGGACAGGATACTGATCCTTCATGCCGACCATGAACAAAATGCGTCGACCTCAACCGTCCGTTTGGCGGGTTCCAGCGGTGCTAATCCCTATGCCTGCATTACTGCCGGAATTGCTTGTCTTTGGGGCGCGGCCCATGGCGGTGCCAATGAGGCGGTATTGGCGATGTTGGAAGAGATAGGCGATGTGTCCAATATTGCCAAATTTATCAACAAGGCCAAAGATAAAAGCGACCCGTTCAGGCTGATGGGCTTTGGTCATCGGGTGTATAAAAATTATGACCCGCGCGCTAAATTAATGCGCGAAACCTGTCATGAGGTGCTGACAGAGCTGGGTTTGCATGATGACAAGCTGTTTAAACTGGCGCTGGAGCTGGAGCGTATTGCCCTTGAAGACGACTATTTTGTCGAGAAAAAACTCTACCCGAATGTGGATTATTATTCCGGCATCGTACTGCATGCTTTAGGCATACCCAGCAACATGTTTACCGCCATGTTCGCGATGGGGCGGACGGTCGGCTGGATTGCCCATTGGGATGAAATGATAGCCGATCCGGAGCAAAGGATAGGGCGCCCTAGGCAGCTTTATACCGGCGCAACCCCGCGTGATGTGCCGCCGCAGCATATAAAACGGGGCTGATGGTTTAGTTATTTAGGAAAGGCAGGGGTTACGAAAATCATTCTTTGTGCCCCCTGCTGTCGTTAGTGCGTTGGTGTCATTTAAAAATCAAGTTAATGAAAGCTGAAATGTGTTCGATTTCTTCGACGCATAGGCTGTGTTCCATCAGGTAGTCGTGCCATTCAACGTTATAGCCCATTGCCTGCAGCGCGTCAGAAGCGGCTTTGCCTGCCTCGACTGCTACGATGGGATCTATAATGCCATGGGCGATAAATATCGGTAGCGACTGGTTGGCCGCTGACCGCTCGTTTTTTAATTGTTCAATTGTTGGCAAATAAGTCGACAAGGCAACAATGCCGGCCAAGGGCAGCGGGTATTTTAATCCGGTATGCAGCGCAATGACGCCGCCTTGGGAAAATCCGGCCAATAAAATATTTTCCGGGGCAATACCTTTAGCAACTTCTTTTTGTATCAGCGATTCAATCAGCTCGGCAGATTGGTTAATGTCATCTGTATTAACCTCGTGTTCCTCGGTCATCGATAAAATGTCGTACCAGGAACGCATCGGCGTGCCGCCATTGATGGTGACTGGCTGGACAGGTGCATTAGGGAAAATAAAACGGATATTGGCTCTAGCCGTTAACTGTAATTCAGGGGCAAGGTTTTCAAAATCATGGCCGTCGGCGCCCAAGCCATGCAACCATATTATGGAATAAAGGTGCTTTGCTTTTGCGGGTATTTCGATGGTGCTCAGTGGTTCAAGGCTCATAAATGCTCCAGGATAAATAAAAAATATTCGTTTGGCAGTAACCGCAAGGCCAAAGGTGCTCTAAAGTTGCAGGCTTGGCTTATTTTACCAGTCAAACTCAAATCGGCGTCATCAGCGTTTTATTTTTTAACGGCCAACAGAATATTTTTGGTTTAATAACAAAAACTGGTTAACATCCATTTCATTATCAACTTCACTCCCCTTAAAAATATGCCACATAAAAGTTTTAAAACCAGCAAACCGAAATCCACCATTACCATACTGCCGAAATTGGGTTTGGAGGAACGCGACTTTGTCGCCGATTTTAAGCGCTATTACAGCCACCGCCTAGGCCGCGATGAAAATTGCAGGTCACCGCATTATGCTTATGAAGCCCTGTCAATGGCGATCAGCGACCGGCTGATAGAGCGCTGGAAAAAAACCTACAATACCTATAGAAAAACCGATTGTAAGCGCGCCTACTATTTGTCGATGGAATTTTTAATGGGACGCACTTTAAGTAATGCCATGTTGAACCTGGGCATCACCGAAGCGGTTGAACAAGCCATGTATGATTTGGGGCTTGAGATTGAAGAATTGATTGATAGTGAGCCCGATGCGGGTTTGGGCAACGGCGGTTTAGGACGTTTGGCGGCCTGTTTTATCGACAGCTGTGCCACCTTGCAGCTACCGGTGACCGGCTACGGCCTGCGTTATGAATATGGCATGTTTTCGCAGGATATTGTCAATGGCGAGCAGGTAGAAAAACCGGATCATTGGCTGCGTAACGGCAATGTCTGGGAGATTGAGCGCCCCGAATATACACACCGGATTAAATTTGGCGGGCGCACCAAATCGCATATTGATGAGTTTGGCAATAAGCGAACCAGCTGGGTGGAGACGCAGGACGTACTCGCGGTGCCTTACGATACGCCGATTCCGGGATACCAGAACGGTACCGTGAATACCTTGCGCTTATGGAAAGCTGCGGCGACCGAAGAGTTTAATTTACAGGAATTTAATGCCGGGGATTACGCGGAATCGGTCGCGGCAAAGAATACCGCCGAAAATATAACGATGGTGCTGTACCCGAATGACGCCAATGAAAACGGCAAGGCATTGCGCTTGCGCCAGCAATATTTGTTGGCGTCTGCCAGTTTGCAGGATGTGATCGGCAGCTGGGTCGGCCGCCATGGCAATAATTTTTCCGAGTTTGCCGCCAAGAATACCTTTCAGTTGAACGATACCCATCCGAGTATCGCGGTTGCCGAATTGATGCGGCTGCTGCTGGATGTTCACGGCGTGGTTTGGGACGAGGCTTGGGCGATTACCCGCAAGACCATGGCCTACACCAACCACACCTTGTTGCCGGAGGCGTTGGAGCGGTGGTCGGTTAACCTGTTCAAGCAGTTGTTACCAAGGTTGATGGAAATTATTTTCGATATTAATGCCCATTTTATGGCCGAAGTGTCGGCACACTGGCCGGGCGACACCGACCGGCTAAGTCGCATGTCGATTATTGAAGAAGGTTATGAGCAACATGTCAGGATGGCTTATTTGGCTATTGTCGGCAGCTATTCGGTTAATGGCGTTGCCGCGCTGCATTCAAAATTGTTGCAACAAGGTTTGTTCCGTGATTTTTACGAGTTCTGGCCGGAAAAATTCAATAATAAAACCAATGGTGTGACGCCACGCCGTTGGCTGGCGGCATGTAACCCCGAATTGGCCGAACTGATCACGGCAACCATAGGCGATGGCTGGTTGACCGACTTGTCGTTGTTAAATAAGCTGAAACCTTATGCCGAAGATAAGGCGTTCCGTCAACAATGGCATGACATCAAGCAGAGCGCCAAGCAAAAACTGATTGATTACAAGAAGCTTGAACACGATGTTGATTTTAATGTTGACGCTATTTTTGACGTGCAGGTGAAACGCGTCCATGAATATAAACGGCAGTTGTTAAATGTATTGCATGTGATTCATCTGTATGACCGCATTAAGCGCGGCGACACGGGGAACTGGACAGACCGTTGTGTATTGATCGGCGGCAAGGCCGCACCGGGCTATTACATGGCAAAAAAGATCATCAAGCTGATCAATAATGTGTCCAGTGTCATTAATTCCGACCCCGATGTGGGCAGAAAATTGAAGCTGGTGTTTTTGCCGAATTACCGGGTTTCCGCGATGGAAAAAATCTGTCCGGGCGCTGATCTTTCCGAGCAAATTTCCACTGCCGGCAAAGAAGCCTCCGGCACCGGCAATATGAAGTTTATGATGAACGGCGCGATGACCATTGGCACGCTCGACGGTGCCAATATTGAAATCCGCGAAGAAGTCGGCGATGAAAATTTCTTCCTGTTCGGTTTGACTGAAGGGCAGGTTGAAGATATGAGCCGTCATTACGACCCTAATGCCATCATTGATCAGGATGAGGATTTGCAACGGGTGATGAGGCTGCTTGAGTGCGGGCATTTTAACCAATTTGAGCCGGGGCTGTTTGACGACATTATGGCCTCAATCAGAAGCCCTCAAGACCCTTGGATGACCGCTGCCGATTTCCGTAGCTTTATCGATGCGCAAAAACGGGTGGAGGCGGCTTATCAGGACCGGGATCTTTGGACTAAAATGAGCATTTTGAACTGTGCCGCCAGCGGCAAATTTTCTACCGACCGGACTATCACCGATTATAACAACGAGATCTGGAAGCTGGCGCCCGTCAAAATTAATGACAAATAAGCGTTGAACATGTTGCATATTGTTTTATACGAGCCTGAAATTCCCGCTAACACCGGGAATATCATCCGCTTATGTGCAAATGCAGGGATGCACTTGCATCTGATCAAGCCCTTGGGTTTTGATTTGGATGACAAGAAATTGCGCCGGGCAGGGCTGGATTATCATGAATGGGTAGCGGTCAAAGAGCATGACTCATTGGCCGATTTTACCAGCAGCATTAAGCCGGGGCGGCTATTTGCCCTGAGTACCAAAGGCAGGAAGCTTTACAGTGAGGTGAGTTTTCAGTCTGGGGATGCGTTGCTGTTCGGCCCCGAAACGCGAGGCTTGCCTGCGGAGGTGTTGGCTGAGTTAGGTGCTGAACAGTGCGTGTATTTGCCGATGCAGGCCGCCAGCCGCAGCCTGAACTTGTCCAATACCGTGGCTATCGTTTTGTACGAGGCATGGCGGCAGTTGGATTTTTCGGGGGCGGTGATTAAATAATCATTTGTGGTAGGAAATAGAACGCGGATGACACGATTCTCACCATTAAAGAAGTAGCTGCCTACCTCAAGATAAACGAGCGAACAGTTTATAGACTAGCCGCAAGCGGCGATATTCCTGCGTTTAAGGTAGGTGGTTCTTGGCGCTTCCGCAAAGACACTTTGGAACAGTGAATTGAGCAACAATCAAATCAACGGACAGGCGGATAGTGATAACCGATTACCACGCAAAATACTATGCTTACGAGCTAACCCGTCAATGTGCTGGCGGTGATGTTGATAGACTCTCGCAATCGTTATTTGATGCGACTGTTGATCTTAACCCGCATCAAATCAACGCGGCATTATTCGCGCTTAATAATCCGTTAAACAAAGGCGTTATTCTTGCTGACGAAGTCGGTTTAGGTAAAACCATTGAAGCCGGTTTAGTGCTCTGTCAGTACTGGGCAGAACGCAAACGCAATTTGCTGATTATCTGTCCTGCTTCTTTGCGTAAACAATGGGCGCAAGAGTTGCGCGACAAATTCAATCTGCCTTCGCAAATTCTGGATGCCAACACCTGGCGGCAGTTAAAGAAACAAGGTGTCTACAATCCGTTCAACAATCATTGCATCAACATTCTGTCTTATCACTTTGCGGCGCGATTAGAAGAATCGTTAGTGATTGAACCTTGGCATCTTGTGGTCATGGATGAAGCGCATAAATTGCGCAACGCCTATCGTCCCAATAACAAAATGGGGCAAGCGTTAAAACGGGCCTTGTATGGACGTCAAAAATTACTGCTCACGGCAACACCATTACAAAATTCGCTGTTAGAGCTTTACGGCCTAACAGCATTGTTAGAACGTGAAGACAGTTACGCCTTACCGAAACGTCAACGTCATTTGACAGGACTAATACTGCGCAAACTGTTAGCGTCCAGTACCCACGCGGTTCACAACACACTGATTACCATCAACCGCCGTTTGGAAGCGTTAAAAGCAGATCAAGCAGACGACACCGACATTGTTGCGGAGTTGATTGAAAACGATGATTTGGAAACGGATTATCTGGAAGAGCTGGATACCGACATCATTGACGATACCGAACAGGTCATCGACAAAGAGCAGCTGAATCAGGAAATCGTTGAACTGACGCTATTGATTGAACAAGCCGAAAAAATCAGCGACGACAGTAAAGCCAAAGCCTTACTCATTGCCTTAAACCAAGGCTTTGAACAAATGGCGGCAATGGGTGCGCCACGTAAAGCCGTCATCTTTACAGAATCAAAGCGCACTCAGGAATATTTACAACGCTATCTAGCTGCCAATCATTACGACGGCCAGTTAGTCACCTTTAGCGGTACAAACAACAGTCCCGAAACCACACTGATCTATCAGCAATGGCTAGCGGAATATCAAGGCACCGACAAAATTACCGGTTCACCGCAAATAGATAGAAGAACCGCGCTGATTGACCACTTCCAACAGCATGCGGAAATCATGATTGCCACTGAAGCCGGTGCGGAAGGTGTCAACCTGCAATTCTGTTCGTTACTCATCAACTACGACTTACCTTGGAATCCGCAACGGGTTGAACAGCGCATTGGCCGTTGCCATCGTTACGGGCAAAAATTTGATGTCGTCGTTATCAACTTTCTCAATCAAAGCAACTATGCCGATCAACGCGTACTGGAACTATTAACCGATAAATTCCATTTGTTTGATGGTGTGTTTGGTGCATCCGATGATGTCTTAGGCTCTATTGAATCGGGAATAGATTTTGAAAAACGCATACAAGCGATTTATGAAACCTGTCGCAGTACCGAACAAATAGAAGCCGCTTTTGCCACGCTGCAAAAAGAAATGGAAGTGGACATCAGCAAGCAGATGCAAGAAACCCGGCAACAACTGCTGGAAAACTTTGATGAAGACATTCACGACCTGCTAAAACTTCAGCTGGATCAAGCAGAACAACGCTTGGATAAAATCAGTCGCTGGTTCTGGGCTGTCACGCAACACCAACTCAAATCCTACGCGCAGTTTGACGAACAACAGCACCGCTTTCAGCTTCAGCACAATGTCATTAACGAAGCACCGCTAGGCGTCTATCAACTCATTGCACGTAGTCAAAAACAAAATCCTGCTAGCGTCAATGCGCATGTCTACCGGCTTAACCATCCACTCGGTGAATGGGTTTTGGAGACAGCAAAAAATAAAGTAACACCTTCAGCACACATTACTTTTGACTATACCGCGCATGGTGCCAAAGTCAGCGTCATTGAATCCTTATTAGGTAAATCGGGTGTATTGAAGCTACAGCTTTTTAGCATTGAGGCATTGGATCGTAGCGAAGATCATCTGTTGTTTGCCGCAGTAACCGAAAACGGGCAAATACTGCCTGCTGAGACGGCACAAAAAATAATGCAATTACCAGCGTCGGATTGCAAGCCAAGCATCGTCAGCGACAATCAGTAGATTGAGCAATCACTGTCCAATGCGCAAAACGACATCATCAAGTTGGTCAACAACCGTAATTTGACGTTCTTTGAAGAAGAAGTCAGCAAACTGGATCACTGGGCGGATGATTTGAAGTTTGGACTCGAGCAAAGTATTAAAGATACCGATCAGCAAATCAAGGATGTCCGACGTAACGCTAAGATAGCGCCAACGTTGGAAGAAAAATTAGCACTCCAGAAGCAACAGCATGAGTTAGAGCGCACGCGCAATAAACAGCGTAAAGAGTTATTTGATCGTCAAGATGAAATAGACGAACGGCGGGAGACGTTGATTGGACAGTTAGAAAGCAAGCTCAATCAAAGCACTGCTATTGAAGATTTGTTTATTGTTCATTGGAGCCTGAAATAGTGCGAATATTAAAGGCAATATTAGATCAGCTTCCATTAAGTTTTATAGGCATATATAAAAATGACAAAGATTACATTTGAAAATTTAGGGGCGATAGAATTCGGGGAAATAGAAATTTCTCAACTTACTGTGATATGCGGGGAAAATAATACAGGCAAGACCTATGTTACTTACCTTGTTTATTGTCTGCTAAAAACCTGGAAGCATTTTGTAGATATTAACCTCAATGGAATACTGCGAGAGTTACATAAAAAAGGTGTCGCAAAAATTGACCTGCAAGAAAATGTAGCAAGCTCTTGGCAGGAAATTTGTGCTCAAGCGCTTGTAAAGTTTGAGGAGCAATTCCCGGAAATGTTGGCATCAAATAGCAATTTATTCAGCAAGCTTAAGCTGAGTGTTGACATTCCCTTAGGTACGCAATGGAAAACAAAAAGCTACAAAGATGAATTGCGCAGTAGTACTGGTAATCTTTTAATAACAATAAATAAACTAGAAAATTCAAGTATTGTAGAGTTTGCTGCCCCTGAGTCAGAATCTTTGGTTTCTCATGCGTTTGGTGATTTTATTGAAGATAAATTATTAGAGTTAATGCTTCATGAGAGCATACCTAATGTGTTTATTGGGAGCACGGAGCGAACAGGAGCGACCATATTTAGGAAGCAGTTAAATCTTGCTACCAGTAATCTTGTTGACTTATTAAGCCAAGTTCACAAACAAGGAGCTGATAGCTTAACCCCTCATCAGCTATTTGAAACAGTCTATGGTAAAAGAGATTACGCGCTAGCGGTAAAACATAATGTTGACTTTATAAATCAGTTGCCGAATACAAGCGCAGAAGAAGGGGAGCTATTAAAGTCATCACCTAATTTACTTGATATATTTGAAAGAATCGTTGGCGGAACTTATGTAACGAATAATGAAGGTGTTACTCAATTCAAACCTAGAGGTTCAAATCTAAAGCTTGGTTTGGGAGAAGCTTCTAGCTCCGTTCGTTCACTTCTAATTGTTTGGTATTGGCTAAAGTTTTTTGCAAAGAAAGGCGACATGTTAATGCTAGATGAGCCGGAATTAAATTTACATCCTTCTAATCAACGGAGATTAGCTAGGTTTATTGCTGCTTTAATTAAAGAAGGTGTTAAGGTTTTTCTTACGACGCACAGTGATTATATAATCAAAGAATTTAATACTTTGATTATGCTAAATCAAGACTCTCCGAAAATAGCAGGAATTCTTGATAAACTTAAAGATTACACTTCCGAAGATAAGCTTGATGCAAGTTGTGTTGCGGTTTATATGGCAAAAGAAGAATATATTTTGCGTCCAGGTGGAAAAAGAAAAACTAAGGCACGGACACTGGTTAAAGCTGAAATTAGCAAAACACTGGGAATTGAAGCAATAAGTTTTGATGAAACCATAGATGATATGAATTCTGTGCAGGAGG
The DNA here is from genome assembly GCA_030684815.1 of Methylobacter sp. Taxonomy (GTDB): domain Bacteria; phylum Pseudomonadota; class Gammaproteobacteria; order Methylococcales; family Methylomonadaceae; genus Methylobacter_A. Next base: position 45,179 of record JAUXXQ010000140.1, read on the forward strand.
CTATCTATTATGGCCTTAACTAATGGATTAGATGCAATTAAAGCACTAACGAGTTGTTTGCAAGCGGATGGTTCTCAAGTATCGCATGTTATTCTTGAGGAAAAAGACCCAAAGGCAAAGTTAAAAAAATTAACAATTTCTGATCTGGATTCAAATGTTGTAGTACTAGCCACTGACGAAGGAAGGAAGCGTAATCAAGTAGCTTGTATGTCACCTTTATTTTCTGATGATGGTAAGTATGATCAAAATAGGGCCTGTGATGCAGTTTTCATCCGAAAGTCAGACGATGGCTATCAAGTTTGCTATGTTGATTTAAAATCAGATTCTCCTTCTGGATTTGAAGGTCAATTCAAAAGCACCCAATGTTTTATTGGTTATGTTTGTGCTTTATCTGACAAATTATGCCAACAACCATTAAAGATTATTCGTGAGCGATATGTTGTATTTCATACTGACTCAAGCGATGCAAAGCGATATGGAACAAAAACTAGAACTCGTTTCAGCCCTAATGATGCTAATTCGCCTTCCTCACCTAAAAAGTTTTGCGTTAAAAATGGCGATAGTGTGCGATTTTCGGAATTTTTCTAATGAGTAAAACTAAACTGGAATTAACCTGGATTGGCAAGGATAAAAGGCCGAAGCTGGAGCCGCGCATATTATTAGAAGACCCGAGTTTGTCGTATCACGCTAAACATCGCGTCAGTGATAACGATCAGTTTGATAATAAGTTGATATTTGGCGATAACCTATTGGCGTTAAAAGCCCTAGAACAGGAATATAGAGGCAAGGTGAAATGTGTCTTTATTGACCCGCCTTATAATACCGGTAGCGCCTTTACCCATTATGACGATGGTTTGGAGCATTCCATTTGGTTGTCGTTGATGCGGGATCGTTTGGAGATTATCCGTGAGTTATTGGCGGATGATGGTTCGCTGTGGATCACGATTGACGATAATGAAGCCCATTATTTGAAAGTGATGTGTGATGAAATTTTTGGAAGAGCAAATTTCATTGCGAATGTGATTTGGCAAAAAAAATTCTCCCCCCAAAATGACGCGAAGTGGATTAGCAATAGCCACGACCACATTCTCTGCTACGCGATTAATAAATCATCCTGGTTTCCCAATCAATTGCCAAGATCCCAAACTATGGATGATCGCTATAAAAATCCTGATAACGATCCAAAGGGGTCTTGGGCGTCAACTGATATTACTCGTGCGGAGCACAGGGATAGGGACTATTGGGGGCTAATTACCCCATCAGGAAAAGAAGTGTTTCCTGCAAAAGGAAGAAGTTGGAGTAGGCCGAAAGAGAATATTGAGAAGTTAAAGGAGCAAGGGCTCTTGTGGTTCGGCCCGAATGGAGATCGCATGCCTCGCCTAAAGAAATATCTAACGGAAATGGATGGCGGATTAACACCTCAAACCCTTTGGTTTCATGATGAGGTTGGAAACAATCAAGAAGCGAAGCGAGAAATCCTAAAACTAGATTTTGATTCGGTTTTTGATACACCGAAGCCAGAGCGCCTTCTTTTCCGTGTTTTGCATTTAGCTACCAATCCCGGAGATATTGTCCTAGATTCGTTTGCTGGTTCAGGAACTACTGGAGCAGTTGCTCACAAAATGGGGCGTCGCTGGATTATGATTGAACTGGGCGATCATTGCCAAACCCATATCATCCCACGCCTGCAAAAAGTCATAGACGGCGAAGATCAGGGCGGTATAAGCAAAGCCGTCAACTGGCAAGGCGGCGGCGGATTTCGTTATTACTCCTTGGCGTCGTCTTTAATGGAACAAGATCGTTGGGGTAACTGGGTGGTGAATAAAAATTACAATCCAGCGATGTTGGCTGAAGCCTTATGTAAGCTGGAAGGTTTTACTTATGCGCCGTCTGATTTGCAATGGTGGAATCATGGCTATTCGTCTGAACAGGATTTTATCTACGTCACCACGCAAAACTTGTCACATCAACAGCTGGAAGAGCTGTCCTTAGAAGTGGGCGGTGATCGCTCCTTGTTAGTCTGCTGTGCAGCGTTTCGCGGTAAAGTGGATCAGTTTGCTAACCTGACCTTAAAGAAAATTCCCAAGATGGTGTTATCGCGCTGTGAATGGGCGCATGACGACTACAGCTTGAATGTGGCGAATTTGCCGCTGGCGGAACCTGAACCTAGTGCTGAACGTCAAGCAAGACCAAGCAAAGCCAGTGCTAGGCAGGTGAATCATGCACAAGGTGATCTATTTGGTACAGACGAATGAATCAAAGAATCCTTATTATTGCGGGACCCAATGGCGCAGGAAAAACGACTTTTGCCCGCGCTTTTTTACCGCAGGAAGCGCAATGTCAGCGTTTTATTAATGCGGATTTAATCGCTGCGGGGTTATCACCTTTTGCACCGGAAATTATGGCGATCAAAGCGGGTCGCTTGATGCTGAAAGAAATTGCAGATTGCGTAATGCATCAACATTCATTTGCCTTTGAAACTACTTTATCTGGATTGGCCTATTTACGGCATATCCAATATTGGCAAGAACAGGGTTATCAAGTGAGTTTGTATTTTTTGAGCTTGCCTAACGTTGAGGTGGCTATTGAACGAGTTGCCTTTAGAGTGCAACAAGGTGGGCATCATATTCCTGAAGTAGTTATTCGGCGTCGATTTACTGCGGGGCTGAATAATTTTGCAAAATACTATCGGCCTATGGTTAACGATTGGGCACTATATGACAACGCCGGTGAAGAGCCAGTTTTAAAGGAATGGGGAGAAAATACATGAATGCATCCGAATTGGAAAAGGCTAAAAATCCAGACTTGATTGCGTCTGTTATAGCGATGAAACGTGCTGCTGAGTTGGCAAGACAAACCGCCATTGCAACTAATACCGGAATTGTGATTGTTAAGGATGGCAAGTTGTGCAGGGTGTCTGCTGAAGAATTGAAGTTGCGGGTTAATCCATGAGTCAGAAAGTCTTACAAACCGTGTCTGGACGCTTGAGCTTACGCGCGCCGCAACGGGAATCATTGGAAGCGTTACAACAAGCGATTGCTGCGACACCGGACATATTGCATCCGAAACGGGATACTGTGGCCATACTGGACATTCTAAAATCTGAATTTCCAAAACTTTCGGATTTTGAACGCGAGTTTCCATCATTGTGTTTTGCTTTGGCAACCGGTGTGGGTAAAACCCGCTTGATGGGTGCTTTCATCAGCTATTTGCATCTGGCGCATGACATCAGCAATTTTTTTGTTTTAGCGCCCAATTTAACCATCTACAACAAGCTAATCGCGGACTTTACACCTAATACACCCAAGTATGTGTTTAAAGGCATTGCGGAGTTTGCGGTTAATTCACCGAAAATCATTACTGGCGACGACTATGAAGTGAAAGGTCGTGCGCTGGATGTCTTTGCGTCTATTTCCATCAACATTTTTAACATTTCCAAAATCAATTCAGAGGTGCGTGGTGGTAAAGCCCCTCGCATCAAACGCTTATCCGAATATTTAGGTGATAGCTATTTCAATTATTTGGCGCAGTTGCCGGATTTAGTGCTGTTGATGGATGAGTCGCATCGTTACCGTGCTGATGCGGGTGTACGTGCGTTGAATGAATTAAAGCCGTTATTGGGTTTGGAACTGACTGCAACGCCGTTTACCGAATCCAACAAAGGGCCAGTACCGTTTAAAAATGTGGTTGTTGACTATCCGTTAGCGCGAGCGATGGACGATGGTTTTGTTAAAGAGCCTGCTGTAGTTACGCAACGCAACTTTGATCCTTCGCAGCATTCCGCAGCGGATATTGAGCGTATCAAACTGATGGACGGTATTCGTTTGCATGAAGCGACTAAAGTTGAACTGCTGACTTATGCGCACGAAAATGATTTGGCAGTGGTTAAGCCGTTTATGTTAGTGATTGCCAGAGACACGACACACGCAGCGCAATTGTTAGAGTTGATGGAATCGTTGGCGTTTTTTGATGGCCGCTATCAAGGCAAAATTATTCAGGTGGATAGCAGTAAATCCGGTGCGGCTGAGGAGGAAATGATTTCCAGGTTATTGGCGGTAGAAAGTCATGACGAACCGACTGAAATTGTTATCCACGTCAACATGCTTAAAGAAGGTTGGGACGTTACCAACTTGTATACGATAGTGCCGTTACGTGCCGCTAATGCCAGAACTTTGATAGAGCAATCTATCGGCCGTGGCCTTCGTTTACCGTATGGTAAGCGTACCGGTGTTGCTGCGGTAGATAGATTGAATATCGTTGCGCACGATCGATTTCAGCAGATTGTGGATGAAGCGAATAATCCGGAAAATCCTTTGCGTTTGAAACAAGTGATACTGGATGCGCCTTCATCGGATGACAAAACTGAAAGCGTGTCTGTCAGTTCTAATCTGGACAACTTGATCAGCGGTAAACAGCAAAGCCTTACTTATCCATCAACTGAAAATAAATCACCTGTATTCAACGGCATTGCCGAACAAACTGTTGCACAATTTGCTATTGCTGAATTAAACAAGCTGCAACACGCGCCTCAAACAGTGGCGACTAGCAAAGCCTTATTCAAGACGGAAGTGCAGCAATCAGTGATACAGGCGGTAACTGAACAGTTGGCAAGCGGACAACAATTGCTGTTTGATTTGGAAAATCCGCTTGATGTCGCTGACATTGTGGCTAAAACGACTGAATTATTGGTGCAGCATACGATAGATATTCCGCGTGTGATCGTCGTACCGAAAGGCGAAGTCAGTTATGGCTATAAAGCCTTTACGCTGGATTTAAGCGGTTTGAATCTTCAACCATCAGAACGCGACATAATGATTCAGAGCCTGCAAACCAACGAGCAGGTTTTCATGGTTTCTCAGATTGGTTTAACGGAAGACAGGCCGGAAAACTACATCGTTCATGCGCTGATTGATTATGACGACATAAGCTACGATGACCATGCTGATTTGTTGTACGACTTATCGAGCCAAGTGGTGCAGCATCTCAAAGATAAGACGTTGTCTGATGAAGAAATCAACAATGTACTAAGCAACCATCGCCCGCTAATTGCCAAAGTCATCTACACGCAAATGGCTGCGCACTTTTGGGAAAAAGCCGATTCCTATGAGGTAGAGGTACGTAGCGGCTTTACACCGTTAAAGAGTTGCGCGTACACCATTGCAGCCGGACAAGCTGTTAATTCTTATCGCGATACCGTCACCGAGAAAGTAAAAATCAAACAGATGCTGTTTGGTGGTTTCAGCAAGTGCCTATATCCCTTACAGAAGTTTGATTCCGATACCGAACGTCGCTTTGCTGTGATCTTAGAGCGCGATGTGCAGAAGTGGTTTAAGCCTGCAAAAGGTCAATTTAAAATTTACTATCGTGATGGTGTAGAGCATCCTGAATATGTGCCTGACTTTGTTGCTGAAATCAACGATTGCGTACTAATGGTAGAAACCAAGTCGCAAGCGGAAATGACCGATGCCATCGTACAAGCAAAAGCCGATGCCGCTTCTAAATGGTGTCAAAATGCTAGCGAGTACTTATTGAAAAACGGCGGTAAACCATGGAAATATTTGTTAATCCCGCATGATGAGGTTAAAGAAAATTTTCAGATTGGGGATTATTTGAAGAAGTTTGAAAAAACCTGATTATCACTGTTAATTTATGATTCTAAATTACGACTCCGCTTTTTGTTCCCGCGCCAATAGATTTTGTACAGCGGCTAGCGGGGCCAAGCCTTCGTATAAAACCTTGTAGGTTTGTTCGGTGATGGGCATGTCTACGCCGTATTTTTTGGCTAATAAAAAGGTTTCTTTAGCGGCGGAAACGCCTTCTATTTCTTGGGCGATTTCTGCTGTCGCGATTATCGGGTCTTTGCCTTGTCCTAAGGCTAAACCGAAACGCCGGTTTCTGGACTGGTTGTCGGTACAGGTCAAAATAAGGTCGCCCAAACCGGCCAGTCCCATGAAGGTTTCCTGTTTGCCGCCCAGCTTGACACCGAGACGAATCATTTCGTTCAATCCACGCGTAATCAGTGCGGCACGGGTGTTTGCGCCAAAGCCAAGGCCGTCGGCAATACCGGCGGCTATCGCCATGACATTTTTGACGGCACCGCCGACTTCAACGCCAATCAGGTCGGGGTTGGTGTAAGTCCGAAAACGTGCGCTGTGCAGGATGTCGGCTAAGAGGTTGGCAAAATTCGGCTGGAATGAGGCGATGGTGATGGCGGTCGGCAGTTCTGCCGCGACTTCTCTGGCAAAGCTGGGCCCTGAAAGCAAGGCGGCCGGGGTTTCTGCGGAAAAAATATCGGCAACCACTTCATGCAGCAAGGAGCCGTTATCGGGATTAAAGCCTTTGGTTGCCCAAGCTATTTGTACGTCATCGGACAAATACGGTTTGAGCTGGAGCAAGGTGTCCTTAAATGCGTGGCTGGGTACGGAAACTAAGATCAGCTTACAAAAGCGGCCAATCTCGGTTAAGTCGGAAGTTACCGTCAGCAGTTCGGGGAAGGTGGGGCCGGGCAAATAGCGTTTGTTTTCCCGGTCTTGCGCCAGCGCGGCGATATGTTGCGGATTATGTCCCCATAACAGCGTCTGGCAGCCATTTCTGGCCGCCAGAATTGCCAGCGCTGTCCCCCAAGAACCTGCGCCCAGGACGGCGATTTTTTTATTCATCCATTGAATCCTTGGGTAAGCTCAGGACTGCTTAGTTGATGGCATCGGAACCGGGTGCCTGTTGTACTTGTTGCAGGTGTTGCGCGTATAAGGCGTCAAAATTGACTGGGGCTAACAGCATTTGCGGAAAGCCGCCTTTGGTGACGAGGTCGGAAATGGCTTCGCGTGCGTAAGGGAACAAAATGTTGGGGCAAAAACTGCCGAGCATAGGGCCCATTTCCGCGTCGTTAAAGCCGCCGAGCAAGAAAATACCGGCTTGGTTGACTTCGACCAGATAGGCTGTCACATCGCCGTTTTTGACGGTGATGGTGACGGTCAGGGCGACCTCGAACATTGAGTTTTCCAGAGGCAATACATGGGTTCCTAGGTTAAAGTCGACGCTAGGTTCCCATTTTTCGGTGAATACTTTGGGCGAGTTCGGGGTCTCGAAAGACATATCTTTCGTATAAATCTTTTGGATGGAAAATTGTTTTTCTACTGCGTTGATTTCTTCGCTCATGATGACTTTTTTATGATGTAGGTTGATGGAAATTAAGGTTTTAGTGTTTTTGCTTGCCGGCTGATTTGATCGGCAATTTATAATCGGTTTCCCAGGCTTGCATACCGCCGGTAATAACGAAAACCTGTTCGAATCCGGCTTTGGTTAATAGCTTGCCGGCTGAGGCAGAACGGGTGCCGGTTTGGCAGGCGATCAGAATCGGCTTGTTTTTGTGTGCTTCAAGTTTGGGCAAGTGGGTGGCCAGGTTGCCCAGCGGGGTATTGATGGCATTTTCAATATGGCCTTTAAGAAAATCGTCCGCTTCGCGCACATCAATCACGACGGTGTCGCTGTCGTTCATTTTGGCGACCGCCAACAACGGCGAAATGGAGCCGAATTTTTTCAGGGCAACATCGAACAGTTCTTGGATTAATAGGTAGGTAACGACGGCCAGGGCAAGGGATAAGATGTAGTGGTTTAAAATAAATTCTAGATAACGATCCATGGGTAGGTGTGTAAAATTAAGTGGAAGGATGAATTAAGTGTTGGGGCAAAAGATGTCCCGCATCATTTTAATCAGTTGCAGCATACGGGTATCGTCGATAAAGTAATAAACACGGTTCGCCTGTTTTTTGGAGCCGAGAATATTTTTCTTTTTAAGAATGGCCAGGTGCTGGGAAATGTTGCTTTGGCTGGTGCCAACCTGATCGACAATGTCTTGTACGCAGACTGAATCACTGCCGAGGATGCACAATATTTTTAAGCGCAATGGATGTGACATGGCTTTTAAGCAATGCGCAGCCTTGGCTATATTGGCGTCGTCTGTATTTATGTGCGGCTCTTTAATTTCCATAGGTCTGTTTAATGTTTCTAGTTTTTGAATTTGATTAGAAAGAACCTAATGAATAATTATTTATACAACTTTTGTCAACGTGTATTAATATAATGATCGATAATGACTATTTAATTTAGGTGGTTTGGTGCAAACCAGCCTACAAAAAAACAGTAAATCTGGCAAAATAATACATCACTACGGCCATTTTGGGTAATGTTTCAATCCACGTTCGACCTCATCCGTCGAACGACAACCACATTTGACGGATAGAGGTCTGTGGCTTAACCCTCTGCGTGAACGAAGAGGTTACTGTTGACGATACTGCGATAACGCAGGGTGGTCAAATTTTAAAAAAGCGTTATAAGGGGTCAGGTTTCAACCAGCAAGATAAAAAGATGAAGAATAAAATGCTATGCCAAGGCATTTATTTTGCAGGAAAATTAATGGCACAAAAATTTTTTAATATCAGAAAATAGAGATAACTATGTTGAATCGGCCAAAGCCTGTGGTATTGCTGATCCTTGATGGGTTCGGTTACACCGTGGACAAAGAATACAATGCCATTGCCATGGCGAATACCCCTTGTTGGGACACCTTGCAACAAGATTGCCCTATGACGTTGCTGAGCTGTTCCGGCGCTTCCGTCGGCTTGCCGGGCGGGCAAATGGGTAACTCTGAAGTCGGTCATGTGCATATTGGCACCGGCCGTTATGTGCCCCAGGATTTTTCCAAGGTTAATGATGCCATCGTTGACGGCAGTTTTTATACTAATCCGGTGCTGTGCCGCGCTGTCGATTTGGCCAAGGAAAAAAATAAAGCGCTGCATATTATGGGCTTGTTGTCGCCCGGCGGCGTACACAGCCATGAAGAACAGATTATGGCGATGGTCGAGTTGGCGGCAAAACGCGGTCTCGACAAGATTTATCTACATGCCTTTTTGGATGGCCGCGATGTGCCGCCCCAAAGCGCAAAGGCCTCGCTGGAATTGCTGGATGCCAAATTTGCGGCCTTAGGTGTCGGCCGTATCGCTTCGATTGTCGGTCGTTTTTATGCGATGGATAGGGATAACCGCTGGGATAGGGTCAAGCAGGGCTATGATCTGATTACCAAAGGCGAGGCGGCATTTACTGTGGCTTCGGCGCTGGACGGTTTGGCGGCGGCTTATGAGCGTGGCGAAACCGATGAGTTTGTGTTGCCGACCGCTGTTTTGGATGCCGAACAGCGCGTTGCAACGCTTGATCCGGAAGATTCTGTGGTATTTATGAATTTCCGGGCAGACCGCGCCCGCGAGATTTCTCTGGCGATCACCTCGCCAGCGTTCGATGCCTTTGATAGGGGGCGTGCGCCGCACTCCGGTTATTATTGTACGCTGACCGAATACCAGCAGGATTTCGATTATGACGTGGCTTTTCCGCCGACCGATCTGAAAAACTGTTTGGGCGAGTATTTGTCCGCATTGGGTATGAGCCAATTGCGGCTGGCAGAAACTGAAAAATACGCCCATGTCACCTTTTTCCTGAATGGCGGACAAGATACCGCTTTTCCTGGAGAAGACCGGATATTGGTGCCATCACCCCAAGTCAGAACCTACGATTTGCAGCCGGAAATGAATGCGGCGGAAGTCACAGACCATTTGGTCGCGGCCATTACCGGCGGCAAATACGATGTCATCATCTGTAATTACGCCAATTGCGATATGGTCGGCCATACCGGCATCGTTGATGCGTCTATTTTGGCGGTAGAGGCTGTGGATGCGTCATTGCAGCGTATTGTCGACGCCTTGCATTCGGTCGGTGGACAAATGTTGATAACCGCCGATCACGGCAATATTGAGCAAATGGTTGATAAATCAACCGGACAGCCGCATACCGCACATACCACGAACCCTGTGCCTTTGGTTTATGTCGGTGGCGATAAGCCATTGGACGAGGGCGGCAGTTTGTCGGATTTGGCGCCAACCGTATTGGCCATGTTGGGCGTTGAGCAGCCTGTTGAAATGACCGGGCGGTCACTGATCAAGTTTGCTTAAGGCTGTGGATGAGAAAGAGGCGGGTTCTTGGTTTTTTATTGGGCGCATTTATCCATCAGGGTCATGCGGAAACCTCGATTAAGGGTGAAGAGCTGACTAAAGTCCAATCCGGCCTTGAAGCGGCCAACCAAAATATGCAGCGGCTTCAGCTGCAAAAAAATGCGTTAAATGCCCAGTTAAGTGAGGTTGAAACGCTTTATGGCAAGACGGCCGCTTTACTCAAGAAATTGCAAGGTCAGGTTGAACAAAAACGCCAGAATTTGACCAAGATCCGCCAGGAAATGGCGAGCCTTCAGGCTGAGATGGCGAAGCAGAATAAAGAAATAGCCGGTCAAATAAAATCAGCCTACGTGATGGGGCAAAAGGAAAAATTGAAACTTTTGCTCAATCAGCAAGATCCCGCATTATCCAGCCGGATGCTGGTATATTACGATTACCTTAATAAGGCCCGCCTGGAAAAATTAACCAGTATTGCTGAAGCTATGCGGCATCTGGAGCGCTTAGATAGGCAGCAGCAGCAGGAATCGGAGCTTTTAGAGAAGAGTCTTGAGCAAAAACAGGCCGAGCAAATGGCTGCTGATGATGTGAGAAAACGCAGAGCCAAATTGTTGGTGCAGTTAAAAAGTGATTTTTCATCAAATGAGCAACAAATAATCCGTCTGAAAGAAAGTGAAAATAAGCTGAAGAACTTGGTGTCTTCATTGCAAAGGTCAACCAGTGACTTGAGCTTTGAAGTTGAGCAAGCAAGGAAATTGCACAAGGCTGTCGATGATTCACCCAAAGCTGCGGCAGTTTTGCCCGATGCCGGTAATGAGTTTTCCAAACCTCAGGGCAAGTTTTCCTCGCTTAAAGGGCAGTTGTCCTGGCCAGTTAAGGGGCGTTTGGGCAATAAGTTTGGCAGCGCCCGCATGGAGAGCGGGGGAGGTGTTTGGGACGGCGTGTTAATTGAGGCCGACGAAGGCACGGAGATACGTGCGGTTAGCCGGGGGAAAGTGGTTTATTCCGATTGGTTGCGCGGTTATGGCTTGTTGACTATTGTTGATCATGGCGAAAGTTATATGTCCCTTTATGCCTTTAATCAAAGTTTATATCGGCAAGTGGGTGAGTGGGTGGATGTTGGCGAAGTCATCGCTTCCGTTGGTCAAAGCGGTGGCCGTAGCCAGTCCGGGTTGTACTTTGGGATACGCTTTAAAGGCAAGTCGGTTGATCCGCTTGAGTGGTGCCGGCAGTAACGGGTATTAAGCAAGGTAACTAACCGGCCATTCGGCTTTGTTTGGCTATATTTTGGAAAATCAAGTGTTTGGAGTTTTAAGCTACATGTTAAAAAAGAAAAATATTTTCATTCTGTCCTTAGGGATTATGTTGGGCGTTTTTATGGGCATCTGCGGCAGCGTTTTGGCCGAGCGGGATAATGGCGCGCTTTCATCTGATTCCGAAGTCCTGCCTTATGAGGATTTGCGTACCTTTACCGAGATTTTTGGACGTATCAAAAGGGATTATGTTGAGTCGGTTTCGGACAAAAAATTATTGGAGGATGCAGTCCGTGGCATGTTGAGCGGGCTTGATCCCCATTCCGCTTATTTGGCGGCCGATGAATACCAGGAATTAAAGGAAGGCACAACGGGGCAGTTTGGCGGTTTGGGCATCGAGGTTACGATGGAAAACGGCTTCATTAAAGTGGTGTCGCCTATCGATGACACGCCTGCCCAAAGGGCTGGGATAAAGGCCGGGGATCTTATTGTCAGGCTGGATGACGAGCCGGTAAAAGGCTTGAGTTTGGCGGACGCAGTGAAGAAAATGCGCGGCGAGCCGGGCAGCAAGATTGTGCTCACCGTTGTCCGTGAAGGCATGGAAGCGCCTTTAAGGCTAACGCTAACCCGTGACATCATTAAAGTTAAAAGTGTAAAAAGCCGGATGCTGGAAAAAGGCTATGGTTATGTGCGTATCAGCAGCTTCCAGTCAGGAACCGGCGAAGGCCTTAAAGAAGCCTTGGCGGCGCTGAAAAAAGAAAATGCAGGCAATTTAAAAGGCTTGGTGCTGGATTTAAGGAATAATCCGGGCGGTGTGTTGAATGCCGCAGTTGAAGTGAGTGATGCGTTCATTAAGAGTGGGCTTATTGTTTATACCGAGGGGCGTATTGAGAATTCGGAAATGCGCTTTAATGCCGCACCTAATGACTTGCTCGACGGCGCACCGATTGTTGTGTTGATTAATGCCGGTTCGGCGTCGGCTTCGGAGATTGTTGCGGGAGCCTTGCAGGATCAAAAACGTGCGGTGATTATGGGCGAGAAATCGTTTGGTAAAGGCTCGGTGCAAACCATCTTGCCAACCAGCGGCGGGGCGGCGGTTAAGCTGACCACGGCCAGATACTACACGCCTTCCGGTCGTTCCATACAGGCAGAAGGCATTGAGCCGGATATTACTTTGGCGCGGGTTAAGCTCGAAGCGCTGGAGTCAACCGAATTCAAGCCGGTCAAGGAAGCTGATTTGTCGCATCATTTAGAAAACGGTAAAGGCAAAGAGAGCAAAAGTGAGGCGAAGGATAAAGAGGACAAGGATGCGCTGGAAAAGGATTATCCTTTGCACCAGGCGCTGACGTTGTTGAAAGGCATCGCTATCATGGGAAGATAAGCCGTAGGCTATAGCGAAACTGAAAACCCGGATTTTGGCAGGCAGAAGATGTTTGCCGGAATCCGGGTTTTTTTTTGGTTGTTTTTAAAGCCGAAAAAAGAGGGGGGCGGTAGAAAAATAGGGCCCACGAAAATCACAAAAGGCACGAAAATTTCGTGCCTTTTCGCGTCTTTCGTGGGCAATTATTCGGACTGCCTAACAGATGGATTTTTGATAATTAACGCTAAAATCATTCAACGTGGACAGTGCCGCAGGCAGGTCTTCGCTTTTCTCAAGGCTGAAAGCATTGACGCCGACGCGTGATAAATAATACACCTGGTCTGCCATGAGCTTGCCGGTTGCCCGGATTTCGCCTTGATAGTGATAACGGCCCCTGAGCAGCCAGGCATGGGAAAAAATCCGGCCATCAGCAAAGGCTGGGAAATCCAGTTCAATTAAAGCAAGGTCTTTTAAATCGGCGGCAAGTTCGTCGACCGAATCGGCGGGGCCAATCCTCACGCCGACTTTGCCGTTAGCTTTAAGCAATTGTGCGCGGTCTTTTTTCCAACGGGCCAATGATATAGTGATGTTGCCGTTTTCCAGTTCGGCTTCGTCGGCAACATAATGCCAGCTGTCATCAACAATCTGTTTGTCCTTAATGATCTGCATAGACTTGCTCCTTGAAAGGGGTGATGCCAACGCGCTTGACCGTGTCCAGAAAAGACTCGCCTTCCAGGCGTTGGTTGAGATAAACCGCCAGTATCGTGGTGACAGCTTGGGTGACTTGATCCTTGGCAATGGAAGGGCCGAGCCGTTCGCCGATAGCCGCTTCGTTTTCCGAAGAGCCGCCCAGCGTCAGTTGATACCATTCAACGCCTTTTTTATCGACGCCCAGTATGCCGATATGGCCGACGCTTTGGTGCGCGCAGCCGTTCATGCATCCGGACATGTTGATTTTTACGTCGCCGATGTCATGCAGATAGTCCAGGTCATCCAGTGCGTCATTGATTTCCTTGCTGATGCCAATGGTGCCGGCATTGGCCAGCGAGCAAAAATCGAGACCGGGGCAGCAAATGATGTCGGTTGCGGTGCCGTTATTCGGCGTCGCCAGTTTCAGTGCATCGAGTTGTTGCCACAACGGGAACAGCTCGGCCTGTTTGACATCGGCAAGAATCAGGTTCTGCCGATGCGTGCTCCTGATTTCGCCAAAGCTGTAGCGGTCGGCCAAATCGGCAACGGCGTCGAGTTGGGTATCGGTCATGTCGCCCGGCGGCGAATCCGGCGCTTTTAACGAGACAAAGACGGCACGGTAACCGGTGATTTTATGCGCGGTGGTGTTATATTTTGCCCACGTAGCAAAGGCTTTATTGTCAGCCACATGTTGCGTAAAGCTGGCATCTTGCGCGGCATTGGCCTCATAAGCCGGGGGTGCAAATTGGGCTTTGATGGCGTCAATGCGTCCGGCATCAAGTTCCAGATTATCGCGGATTAACAGCCATTCGTTTTCGACCAATTCGGCGAATTTTTCCAGGCCGGATTCTTTGACCAGAATTTTAATGCGCGCTTTGTATTTGTTGTCGCGGCGGCCAAACAGGTTGTAAATGCGCAGTATGGCTTCCAAATAAGACAGCAGGTGTTTCTTTTCCAAATACGGTCTGATCACCTGGCCGATAATCGGCGTGCGTCCTAAACCGCCGCCGACCAGCACTTTAAAGCCGATTTCGCCGGCCTCGTTTGTCACCAGATGCAGGCCGATGTCGTGAAATTGGGTGGCGGCGCGGTCATGTTTGGCGCCGCTGACTGCAATCTTGAATTTACGCGGCAAGTAGGCGAATTCAGGGTGCAACGTCGTCCATTGGCGGATAATTTCGCAGTAAGGGCGCGGGTCTTCAATTTCGTCAACACAGACGCCGGCCAGATGGTCTGACGAGGTGTTCCTCAGGCAATTGCCGCTGGTTTGTATCGCGTGCATTTGTACGCTGGCCAATTCTTCGAGGATGTCAGGCACTTTTTCCAGTTGCGGCCAGTTAAATTGGACATTTTGCCGGGTGGTAAAATGACAATAATTTTTGTCGTAAGTGCGCGCAATATGGGCGAGCTTTCGGAACTGTTTGGAATTGAACAGGCCGTAAGGGCCGGCTATCCGCAGCATCGGGGCGTGAGTCTGAATATAGAGACCATTCATCAGGCGCAAGGCACGGAATTGGTCGTCTGAAATGTCGCCTTTTAAATAGCTTTCGGTTTGCCGTCTAAATTGGGCTACCCGCTGTTCAATGAGGGTTTGGTCGTTGTCGTTATACTGATACATAAATGAGCACTTAGTACCTGTTCAAGGCGGATAATTACGGCCAATAATCATATACCGTAGGCCATAAAATGACAAAGGTTATTGTATGATGCTACTATTGCCGGTTAAATTTTTTGGTATTTTTGGTGTTATAAAACAAGGGGGTTATTTTGGTGCGGTCATTGTTTGTTATCTTATTGATGCTGTTGTTGCCTGAAGCGGCAATGGCGGGCGGTTTTGAAAGTTTGGGGCTGACGGGGACGGAACGGGGCATTTATACCGTTCTGATTTTCATTATCGCCTATGGCTTTGTTATGGCGGAAGAATTTACTCATTTAAGCAAGTCCAAGCCGGTTATTCTGGCTGCGGGCATTATTTGGGCGAATGCGGCTGTTTTGGCGGCGCAGGCGGGCGTTTCTGCTGAAGATATGCACGAGGCTTTCGAATACAATTTGAAAGAATATGCGGAGTTGATGTTATTCCTGCTGGTGGCCATGACGTATATCAATTCAATGGCCGAGCGCAATGTGTTTGAGGCTTTGCGTTCCTGGTTGGTGAGAAAGCAGTTCGGTTATCGCAAACTGTTTTTGATTACCGGTGTGATTACGTTTTTCTTGTCGGCAGTCGCGGATAACTTGACGGCGGCTTTATTGGTCGGCGCGGTGGTCATGGCGGTGGGTGCGGATAACCCAAAATTTGTCAGTATCGGCTTTGTCAATTTAGTCGTCGCTGCCAATGCGGGCGGTGCATTTTGTCCTTTTGGCGATATTACAACATTAATGGTTTGGCAGGCGGGTTATGCCGAATTCTTTGATTTTTTCAAGTTGTTTATCCCATCGATGGTGAACTATGCGGTACCGGCAGCCGTGATGTATTTTGCCGTGCCTGATGAGCAGCCTAAAGCGTCCGATGAAGCGGCTGTACAGTTAAAACCGGGGGCGGAGGTGGTTTGCGGGTTATTTTTGTTGACTATCGTCACCGCAGTCAGTTTTAAGCAGATGCTGCATTTGCCGCCGTTTATGGGCATGATGGTCGGCCTTTCTGTGTTGATGCTGTATGGCTACCGTTTAAAAACAGTTTTTAGTGTTGAAGGCGATGACCATTTCGATATTTTCGACAAAGTGCGTCATGCTGAATGGGATACCTTGTTGTTTTTCTTCGGTGTGGTATTTGCAGTCGGCGGTTTAGGCTATATCGGTTATCTTGAGTTGTTGTCAGGCGCTATGTATGACGGTTTGGGCGCGACCACAGCGAATATTTTAGTCGGTGTGATTTCGGCGATTGTCGATAACATTCCCGTCATGTTTGCGGTGTTGAACATGAATCTGGATATGGATTTGTATCAATGGTTATTGGTGACCTTGACGGCCGGTGTCGGCGGTTCGATGCTGTCGGTCGGTTCGGCAGCGGGCGTGGCCTTGATGGGGCAGTCTGACCATAAATACACATTTTTTAGCCACTTGAAATGGACGCCTGCGATTGCCGGTGGTTATGTGGCGAGTATTGTTGTGCATTATCTGGTTAATGGTTAACCTGCTTGAGGTGCTGCAGGGGTAGTGCGGCGCTGTTGTTTTCGATAAGGCTGGACAAAGGATGTCCGGCCTTTTTTATGGGTGGTTGGCCACGGCTGAGTATGATATTTTCTGATTTTTCTTACTATGATTTTCCGGCCATTTTTACATTTGAGTTCACATGGGGGCATAAAATTTTACAACTTAGCGGTATCGTAGCGTGTCTGGGGGTAAGCTGTGGCGAATAATAGCCCTATTAAGCACGTGCTATTCAATAAGCGTATGCTGATTTGTGTTTTCACTGGTTTTAGTTCAGGTTTGCCGTTGTATATTCTGATTAGCTTGCTGCCTGCGTGGCTGCGCTCAGAAGGGGTGGATTTAAAGGCCATCGGCTTGTTCGCACTGATTCAACTGCCGTTTACCTGGAAGTTTCTTTGGGCGCCGTTATTTGACCGCTATATTCCGCCGCTGGGCCGCCGTCGAGGCTGGCTTTTTATTTCACAAATGGCTTTGTTGCTGTCTGTTCCGGCGTTTGGCTTGCTGCATCCTGAGCTGGATTTATGGGCGATTGCTTATTTGGCGGTTGCTGTGGCATTTTTTAGTGCGTCGCAAGATGTGGTGGTGGATGCCTATCGGCGCGAATTATTGCTGGACAATGAGCTGGGATTGGGCAACGCGGTGCATGTTAATGCTTACAAAATTGCCAGTTTAATACCGGGGTCTTTGTCGCTTATTTTGGCCGACTTTTTGCCATGGAACTATGTGTTTTTTGTGACGGCTTTATTCATGTTGCCGGGTATTGCCATGACGCTTTTTGTCAGTGAGCCTGCGCTTAGAACGGGCGCGCCGAAAACACTCAGGGCGGCTGTGGTTGAGCCGTTCCAGGAATTTATCGGCCGCAATGGCTTAACATCAGCGCTGTTAATCCTGGGTTTTATTTTTTTCTACAAATTGGGCGACAGTATGGCCACTGCGTTGGCCACGCCGTTTTATCTTGATATGGGCTTTAGCAAAACAGAAATTGGCTTGGTCGCCAAAAATGCCGGCTTGTGGCCGAGTGTCATCGGCGGCTTGCTCGGCGGGATTTGGATGATAAAGCTCGGCATTAACCGCGCTTTGTGGATTTTTGGTTTGGTACAGATTGTTTCTATTTTGGGTTTTGTCTGGCTTGCCATTGTCGGCCACAGCCTGCTTTGGCTGGGCATTGTCATTAGTATCGAGGCTTTGGGGATGGGCTTGGGTACTGCGGCCTTTGTCGCGTTTATTGCTTACACTACGCATCCTTTGTACACAGCAACCCAGTTTGCCTTATTTACTAGCTTGGCAGCAGTGCCGCGCACTTTTGCCAATGCGGCTACCGGTTATTTGGTGGAATGGCTCGGCTGGGAACATTTTTTTCTGTTTTGTTTTGTGATTGCGATTCCGGGCATGTTGTTTTTATTTAAAGTGGCGCCGTGGAATGGCCAACAGACAGTTGTCTCTTCGCGTGACATTCAATAAAGCGCCTTGTCGCTTTTTTCGGCCCAGGCCGTAAATGGCTGCAGCGCATTGGGAAGGCTTAAATGTAGCATGGCGATACGGCGCTGATGCGGCAACACCGAAATTTCATCGTAAATGAAACTGTCGTCAAAGTTGGCGGCGGCGGCATCATGGCGGCTGCAGGCGAAATAAACTTTAGCCAGCCGCGCCCAATAAATGGCACCTAAACACATCGGGCAAGGCTCGCAACTGGAATAAAGGATGCAGTCTTGCAGCTGGAAATCACTGAGTTTTTGACAAGCCAAACGTATCGCCATGATTTCCGCATGGGCTGTCGGATCCAGATTGCGGGTGACTTGGTTGCCGCTGGCGGCAACCAGCCGGTTGTCTTTGACGATGACCGCGCCATAAGGGCCGCCTTGGCCGGTGCGGACATTTTCTAAAGCCAGGTCAATGGCCTGCTGCAAATATTCCTCGTGCATCTACAAACCTAAGGGGTTGTTGGGGTCAATGCCGTCCATAAATGGCAGGCCGCGCTCCTGGTGGGTCAGTTGGTATATTTTGCCCAGCCAGTTGTTGAATACCGCTTTCGCGGTGTCGCCCCAAGTGTTGTCGATATGTTCCAGAACTAGGCTTTCCGGAAATTCCGCCAGCCTTTGCCCGTTTTGTCTGGCAGCCCTAACCTGTTGCTCATAGCCGGTTAAAACCTGTTTCACTCTGTCATTAAAATAGTTTTCAGGGAAGGGCGGATAGCTGTTTATTTCGGCACGGTAGAAACGCAGGACTTCGCGCTTGTATTCTTTTAGCAGGCTGATGTCGTCATATTCGGGATGACCCTGGAAAAACACGATGCGAAAACCATCGGGACTGACTGCCAGATGTACCCCGGCTTCTTGGCTGGCGGCCAATACTTTAACGCCGTGCAGCTCCATATCGCGTTGGAATATTTCATTGAAACGCGAATGTGGCACATCGAAACGGGTGTTGATTTCTGCCACCAGCGGATGGCTGCGGTCAGTCAGTTTGTGCGAAAACACGCCCCAGCGTTTGGCAGGCAAACGGGTGCGCTCAATGCCGTAACAGTATTGGATCACCGCATGGGTGGCGAGGCACGAGCATAATATCGAGGTGACATTTTCCTTGGCCCAGAAAAAAACTTCGGTCAACGGTTGCCAAAAATCTTCTTCCTGCAAATGCGGGCGGGTGACATTGGCGCCGCTAATAATCAGCGCATCCAAACCATCGCGTTTTATTTGCTCGAAGGGCTCGTAATATTTGGCGATATGGGCTTTTGCCTCGGGGCTTCTTTGTAGCCCTTCAATGGTAAAGGGGTGCACATGAAATTGGACAATCTGATTGCAGGCGCCGACCAAGCGGAAAAACTGCCGTTCAGTCGCTTCCAATGCCGCATCGGGCATCATATTCAGCAGGCCGATATGCATTTCCCGTATATCTTGGTTACGCGCACGTTCCGGGTCTAATATCTCTTCGCCCTCTTCGCGCAGGCGTTGAAAGGTGGGCAAATCAGTATGGGCAACTAAAGGCATAATCAGACTCCATTCAAATTAGTGCTGGCACGCAAGCGCATCGGCGATGAGTCTGATAAAGTCATCCTCGTTTTTAACCGTGGCGGCATCATTGGCGTCAATAGTATAGCCGTACTGGTCGGCAATAGCCTGATAACGCGGCAAGCGGGATTTGAATAATTCCGGGAAAACCCAGGACACAAAATCATCCGGTTGTATCGCTTCGGTACGGGAATAATTTTTAAGCTGCATGAATTCAGCCAGTTTTTCATCAAGGAACGCCTCCCGGTAATATAGCGGTTTGGGGTCGGACTTGGCGCGCTCAACGATGGTTTGCTCCAGCGTCGGCGGTATTTTGATATAAACAATCAGCGTGTGTTGCGCCAAGGTTTCCAGCACTTCGAGGCTGTCCAGCTCGCACACGCTGCCGCCAGCATCATTGACGAAATGTGCGTAGCCATAAATATCCTGGGCTTTATCGATAAAATCAGGTACATCGCTCATGGCGGCAATTTCGGCCTGATGGTGCAGTTTTTGTCGGCGCTTGAATTCCTGCAGCGACAGCCCGCCTAAATCAGGGTTGCCGAGTTTGCCGAGAAAGCTGGAAACCGGCGCCAGATTATCAACGGTTATTTTATTGCTGATATGGATGGAATCGGACAGCAGCAATTCGCGCAAAAAAGGCACCAGCATGGCCTGGCGTTTAATGTTGTCCAGAATAGGCTCTTCCAGATATTTGGTGCCTATCCGGTAATCGCCGGAATAATGGAACCATTTGGCTTTGGGCAATTTGTTGGCCAAAGTGGTTTTGCCTGCGCCGGACATGGCCAGCAGGGTAATGCGTTTGGTTTTCCAGTCCAGAAATTCCTGGGGACTCATTTTCATGGGGTGGGTTCCTAATCAATCCAGATAATCTTCAATATCCATGTCTTCGGGATTTGGGCGGTGTTCGTCGGGGTCGGTATAGCCCAGGTCATCGGTTTCAATGTCGTCAAAGGGCGCGCTCCAGTCCTCAGGATCCTCGATATAATCGAAAGTCGAGGTATACCAGCTGTCATGGTCGTATTCGCCAATGTCGCCGTTAAGGTATTGGACTTCAATGGAATCGTCGGTTTCATCAACGGCGACAATCTTAAATTTCAGGTTGTTTTCTACGTCTTTGTACCAACTGCCGATGATGGGGTCTGCTACGGTGGTCATGATTATTCCTCAATGCTTAATTAGAATTCATATCTTACAAGGTAAGTGATATTACTAACAATGCGGAAGAAAATACAAAGGTATTTTGTAACTACTCAGCAGTTGTTAAAAATACCTAAATGGAACACGGATGGCACTGATAAAACGGATAATCACTGATTAAAAGTACGATCTATTTTAAAAAATCCGTGTAAATCCGTCTAATCTGTGTCGCCTAAAGCGCCTACTGTTGGTGTCCGTGTTCTATTTCTTTTTTCGCTGAGTAGTTGCGGCATTTTTATGCAAATTAGGGATGAATAGCGCAACAGTAAGCTTGTCAAGCACTAGCCGCTTGGGAGTAGGAAAGGTCGTGTCGACGGTTTTTAGATAAGCTCCAACACGATAGCTTACTGCTGAAATGCGTATTTTCCGGTATAATCGGCCACATTTTTTAACTCAGGGTGTAGGCGTTATGTCGGAAATCAATAAAGTTGTTTTGGCTTATTCCGGAGGTTTGGATACTTCCGTGATTCTTAAGTGGTTACAAGATGTTTATCAGTGCGAAGTGGTGACTTTTACTGCCGATTTGGGGCAGGGCGAGGAAGTCGAGCCGGCGCGCGCCAAAGCGCAGGCGATGGGCATTAAGGATATTTATATCGAAGATTTGCGCGAGGATTTTGCCCGTGATTATGTGTTTCCGATGTTTCGTGCCAATACCATTTACGAAGGCGAATATTTGCTCGGCACCTCGATTGCGCGCCCGTTAATTGCTAAACGGCTGATTGAAATTGCCAATGAAACCGGCGCCAATGCCATTTCCCACGGCGCGACCGGCAAAGGTAACGACCAGGTGCGTTTTGAGTTGGGTGCTTACGCCTTGCGTCCCGATATTAAAGTTATTGCGCCTTGGCGGGAATGGGATTTGACCTCGCGCCAAACCTTGCTCGATTATGCCGAAAAACATAATATCCCGGTGGAAATGAAACAAGGCAAAACCTCGCCTTATTCGATGGATGCCAACTTGTTGCATATCTCTTATGAAGGCCGGGTTCTGGAAAACCCGTGGTCGGAACCGGAAGAAGCTATGTGGCGCTGGACGGTTTCGCCGGAAGCCGCACCCGATCAAGCCACTTATATCGAACTGACTTATCGTCAGGGCGATATTGTCGCGATTGACGACGTGCCGTGTTCACCGGCAACTGTGATGGAACAGTTGAACAAAATAGCGGGCGCTAACGGCATCGGCCGTTTGGACATCGTGGAAAACCGTTATGTCGGCATGAAATCACGCGGCTGTTACGAAACACCGGCCGGTACGGTGATGCTGAAAGCGCATCGGGCGATTGAATCGTTGACGCTGGATCGCGAAGTGGCGCATTTGAAGGATGAGTTGATGCCGCGTTATGCGTCTTTGGTCTATAACGGCTACTGGTGGAGTCCTGAGCGGGAAATGATGCAAACCATGATTGATGCGTCCCAGGCCAATGTGAACGGCAAGGTCAGACTGAAGCTTTATAAGGGCAATGTCATCGTCGTGGGTCGTGCCTCTGAGACCGACAGTCTGTTTGATGAAAGCATTGCGACTTTTGAAGACGATGCCGGTGCTTATAACCAAAAAGATGCCGAGGGTTTTATCAAACTGAATGCGTTAAGAATGCGTATCGCTGCGGCCAAAAAACAACGCAGTTAATGTGTTTGGCAGACAGGGTTTTGCCCTGTCTGCCGGTCTGGTTTTGCCGGTTTTTTGCTTAAATAAAAATGCAGGATTTGAACGGTAAACTTGTATAATCGCGAACTCAGTAGTAATAGCATCGGGATATAGCTTAATTGCTAAAAAAATAATAAGTCGGTCAGGATGGCTGGTTGCCATAGATTTCTGATTTGAGAGGATGTAATTAATGAGCGATATAGATAAGATAAAATCAGTAGTAGAACCGTTGCCAGGCAATGTTTCCGCCTTTTTGCAAAGAATACCTTCGCATCATGAATTAATGCATGTTAACAGGCTGTTGCTGGCTGTGGTCTGTTGCCTGATGGTTGTCGTTTTGGGTGCCGGTTTTTTATTGTTTCCAAGCGATAACGTTATCAACCGTTATGAAGCGAGGACTACGACAGAGGTCTATGCGGCCGAGAGGAATCCTGTGTTGTCGGCAGAAATTAACGCCCTGAAAGGGCAATTAGTCGGTCTGGTCAGTGGTTCGATTGAAAGCAAATTAAATGCGCTGGAGGAAAGCATTCGGATAGGGTCTATGTCCAGCTCCATCAGTACCATAGAAGACCTGAAAAGCGACATTAAAGCGCTTCGTATTTATTCGGAGCCCGCCAAGAAAGAAAAGACAGTCATTTCCAATGAGCAGCTGATGCAGGAAATGTCCGAGTTAAAGCATTTGATCTATGTCAGCTTGGCTTCTTGCGGGTTGATGTTGGCGGCTGTGACCGGTATCTGGATTAAAAACCGCAACCGTTTGCCTTATAAAGAAATCAAGGTGAGTTATTTGGGCAAAGACTAACCCCGTTTTTTCGCTATAAAAAAAGCCGCCGCGCCGCCCAAGTCATAACTTGGGCGGCGCGGCGGCTTTTTTATGTTGGCTGGTGTGGCTTAGTTGCCGCCCAGATATTTGTATAAAGCATCAACAGCTTGCTCTTCGCTATATCCGGCTTTAGTTACCGCTGCATTTTTCATGATCTCATCCATGGCTTTCGGCATGCCGCCTTTGCCTTCTTTCAGGACGGTAGTGAATTTTGCTTTGTCCAAAGAACCGGCTTTAATTAAAGCTGATAATTGTGGGTTTGACGCGATGTCGTGGCAAGTGCCGCAACCGCGACCAAAAGCGCGCTCATAAATCTTTTTGCCGACATCACTGGCTTCGTCGGCAAATACTGAACCGCTTAAAGTGATTAATGCGATACCCGCTAATGTAGTTAATGTTTTTTTCATCATTCTCTCCTCTTGGTGGTAAAAAAAGAACCATTGCCCTTTAGTTGATGTAAAGGAACAGCAGTCCGCACAAAGTCAAACCTCGAAATCATAGGGAATTTGGCGTCAAAATTCAATTGTTTTATTGATTTATTTGCCTTGGGACGTATTATCAATTCATTATTGTGAATGATAACTGAACCATTTGCAGGTAACATTTTAGGTTTTTGGCGGCCATTACCCGCAGAATAGCTCAGGCCAGATAGGGGCATTGAAAGCCTTTTATGCACTTCCCATTTAAAGTGGGACAAGCATGTCGAAGCAGACCTTCCAGGTTTTAAAAACCTGGAAGGTCTGTCCCGTGTTAAGTTGATCGCCCTTTCATGCACCACGAAGACCGCAGGGTGGGACATGAAGAATGAAACGTCGTGCCCTCCTTTTTCCTGTCATTAATGAGAAGTGACTGTTGTTATAAGCGCTTGAATACAGAAGCGGCAATCATTAACGTTTTGTCCAAATCTTCATCAGTGTGTGCTGACGAAACAAAACCGGCTTCGAATGCTGAGGGTGCCAAATAAATGCCCTGTTCCAGCATGGCATGAAAAAAGCGTTTAAACAGGTTTTGATCGCAGCGCATAACTTGGGCAAAGCGGGTTATGTGTGGTTCGGCGCTGAAAAATAACCCGAACATGCCGCCGACGCTGTTAGTGGTCAGCGGAATACCCGCATGACCTGCGCGTTCTTTTAGGCCTGAAGTCAGCTTTTCGGTTTTGGCGGTTAAGATATCGTAAAAGCTGGGCTGGGCTATCAGTTCCAAGGTTTTTAAACCGGCGGCCATCGCGACCGGATTGCCCGACAGCGTACCGGCCTGGTACACAGGGCCTAGCGGCGCCAAATGTTCCATAATTTTGCGCGAACCGCCAAATGCGCCGACCGGCATACCGCCGCCGATGATTTTGCCCAGCGTGGTCAAGTCCGGCTTAACACCATAATGCCCCTGTGCGCCATTTAGGCCTACCCTGAAGCCGGTCATCACTTCGTCGAAAATCAGCACGCTATGATAGCGGTCGCAAACTTGGCGCAAACACTCCAGAAAACCCGGTTCGGGCGGGATGCAGTTCATGTTGCCTGCGACCGGCTCGACAATGATGCAGGCGATTTGCTCGCCCATCTCGGCAAATAGCGCGTTAACCGAATCGCTGTCGTTGTAGGTCAGGGTGATAGTGTTTTCAGCAACAGAGGCCGGTACGCCGGGCGAACTGGGTACGCCAAAAGTCAGCGCGCCGGAACCGGCCTTGACCAATAAGGCGTCGGAATGGCCGTGGTAACAGCCTTCGAATTTAACGATTTTGTCGCGGCCGGTGTAGCCTCGGGCTAAACGTATCGCGCTCATGGTCGCTTCGGTGCCGGAGCTGACCATTCTGACCATGTCAATCGACGGCATCAGCTCGCAAACCCGTTCGGCCATCAGTGTTTCAATTTCGGTCGGTGCGCCAAAACTCAAGCCTTTGTCCGCCGCCTGCTTGACCTCTGTGATGACGTCGGGATGGGCGTGGCCTAAAATCATCGGCCCCCAGGAGCCGACATAATCGATATAACGGTTGCCGGAACTGTCGTAAATATAAGCGCCTAGCGCATGGTCGATAAAAACCGGGATGCCGCCGACGCTGCTAAAGGAGCGTACCGGCGAGTTGACGCCGCCTGGAATGACGCGTTTGGCATCGGTAAATAAGGTGGTTGCTTCAGTCATGGTTGTTTTTTTATCGCCAAAGGGTGGGGGGATGCCGTAAACCTGCCGGGAGCAGGCGCGGCGTG
The DNA here is from genome assembly GCA_030684815.1 of Methylobacter sp. GTDB lineage: Bacteria > Pseudomonadota > Gammaproteobacteria > Methylococcales > Methylomonadaceae > Methylobacter_A. Next base: position 70,504 of record JAUXXQ010000140.1, read on the forward strand.
GGCGTAAAGGATAGGATAACTTGGCCGCGATTGGAAGTTTATCGTGTGTTTTTGGTGCTGGTTTGGCGAGATAAGGGTGTGCTGCTGCCGCCTGAAAAGAATGGCGATAGCTTGATAATCAGGCTATTATTCCCAGTTCTTGTAACTTCCCATTAATAACAATCAGCATGAAAGCCACAAATGAAACTTTGTGGCCTTCGTGGTGAATAAGATACTTTCAATGACCATTCGGTCTTTAGTTGGTTTGAGATGTTGAATGTTGCCTGCGGGTAATGGGAAGTTACCCGCCCTTCAATTTAAGTGATAAGCCGATAAAGTCAAATAACAGATTTATGTCAACACCATTATCGCCGCCACCCTACCTGAAAGGTAATGTACTGTCCTCTCTAGGTATGATCGTTGCGGTTGTCAGCCTTTCCGAAGCATTAACCCAGCTGTTGCTGATTGCGGCGGTTCAGTGGGGGTTCGTTTTATCGCCGGTAGCAGGCGCTATTGCCAACATTGCTTTGCTTGCGGCATTGGCCACACCGCTATTGTGGTTGCTGGCATTGCGGCCATTGGCTTTGCCGCTTGCCCAAGAGCAGACCGCATCTAACAGGGAGCTGCTCGATGCATTGGAAAATCATGTTCTGGTCAGCATTGCCGATGTTCAGGGGCGTATCGTTTACGCTAACGAGATGTTTTGCAAGGTGTCCGGTTTTGCGCTGAATGAGCTTGTCGGACAGGATCACCGTATCGTCAATTCCGGTCATCACGACCGGGATTACATCCGCTCGGTATGGCGTACCATTGCCGGCGGGCAGGTCTGGCGCGGGGAGTTCTGCAACCGCCGCAAGAATGGTGAGCTGTATTGGGTGGACAGCACCATTGCGCCGGTATTGGATAATGCGGGCAGGCCCAAACACTATATTTCGATACGCCGCGACACCACGATGCGCAAAGCCAATGAGCTGAAGTTGACTGCGCTTAAACGGGCATTGGATGCCAGCAGTGAGATGATATTGATTACCGATGCTGATGGCTTCATTCAATATGCCAACCCGGCACTATGCCAGTTCACCGGCTGGGCTGAACAGGACTTGCTGGGGCAAAAACCTTATTTGCTGGACTGTCCCAATACCGACCCGCATATTATGGATGACATGCAAGCCCGGCTCCGTCGTGGCGAAGCTTGGTCTGGACGGCTACGCGGTTGTCGGCGTAGTGCCGCTGCGGCGATGCCTGAAAGCGGCTGTGCGGGACAGGCGGGGTTGGTGGAATACTGGGCCAAAACCAATATCACGCCGATTTTGGCCGCAGATGGCGCGCTGTCGGGTTATGTGCAAATTCAGCATGATGTCAGCAAGCAAGTCGAGGAAGAGACGGCGTTACAAATTGAGGCTGATGATGCCGCCGCACGCCTGGCAATCTCCGAAGCGCTGCATCAGCCGTTGTCCTTGCAGCAGCGTTTTGTGCAGGTGCTGGATATTATTTTCGGTCTTAAAAGCTGCGGCCAGCAGCGCAATGGCAGTGTCTTGTTGCGGACGCAAGACGATGATGGTTTTGAGTTGGTTGCGGCTTCTTGCGGCAGCGATTTCAATTGCCAAGATTGGCTCCTGTTGCCGTTGTATAAAGGCTTATGCCAACGCGTTGCGGCGTCGAAAGAACTTGTCGTTGTCCCCTCCGATGAACGGGGGGGGCAGGGTTATTACGCCATTCCCATTGCTTCCGGCGAGGATGTTCTCGGCATGGTGTTGGTTGTCACCGAGCCCCATCCGGTGCAAAGCGAATCCCGTATCGCCATGCTCAAACAGGTGGGGGAAATGATTGCGCTGGCGTTGTTGCAGCGGCAGGCCAACATTTCGCTGGAGGCGGCGCGTGATGCCGCCTTGCAGGTTGCGCAAAGTAAGACTGAATTTTTGGCCAATATGAGCCATGAGATCCGTACCCCAATGAACGGCGTTTTGGGTATGCTCGATCTTTTACAGGATACGCAGTTGTCGCGTGAACAATGGGACTTGGTAAATATCGCGGCAAATTCGGCAGAATCATTGCTCACCATCATCAATGATATTTTGGATTTTTCCAAACTGGAGGCGGGGAAAATAGAGGTCGAACAGATCGCCTTTAACCTGCCGGATTTGGTGGAAGAAGTGTGCACGTTGTTGTCCAGCCGCGCCCATAATAAAGGCTTGGAATTAAACTGTTTTTTACCGGCAAATCTGCCGCTACGCTGGCAAGGTGACCCCACGCGCATTAGGCAAGTGCTCACCAACCTGATCGGTAATGCGGTTAAATTTACCGAACGGGGCGAAGTTTCGGTCAAAGTTAGCGTGCCGGAAACCGGCGGCATCGGTTTGCGTTTTGATGTCACCGACACCGGCATCGGTATTGCCGCCGAAGCGCAGGCGCGATTATTCCAGGCATTTTCCCAGGCCGACAGTTCCACTTCGCGGCGCTATGGCGGCACCGGGCTTGGTCTGTCCATCAGCAAGGATTTGGTGATGCTGATGAACGGCAGTATCGGTGTTGACAGTGCGTTAGGGCAGGGGGCAAAATTTTGGTTTGTCCTGCCGCTGTTGCCGATGGATAGCGAGAGTCCGCCTCCGCAGTTGAATTTTGCCGGTAAGCGTGCGCTGATTGTCGATGATAACGCCACCAACCGGATGATTTTGGCGCATTATTTGGGCAGCTGGGGCTTTGTTTTGAATCAAGTTGACAACGGCCCTGCGGCGTTGGCTGAACTTGACGCCGCCGCACTGCGTAATGAACCTTATGACCTGTTGCTGTCGGATATGCAAATGCCGGATATGGACGGTTTCGCCTTGGCACGGGCCATCCTCGAAAAACCTGCCATTGCCGGCATACCGCGCATTCTTTTATCCTCAGGCAATATCGGCTTGCAACGTGAAAGAAGCGCTTTGGGTTTTAGCCAGAGCTTATTAAAACCGGTGCGGCAATCGCAGCTTTTCGATGCGGTCATCGATGCCTTGCAGCTCCCAGACCAGAAAATAACCCCTTTGCTCAAAGGCAAAGAGGGCCTCCCCAATTACGGCGACAAGCGAGTGCTGGTGGTGGAGGATAATAAAGTCAATCAAAAAGTGATATTGTCCCAGTTAGCCAAGTTCCAGCTCAAACCCGACCTGGCCAATAACGGGCAAGAGGCGTTGGAATGGTTGGCGCGCCAGGCTTACCATTTGGTTTTGATGGATTGCCAAATGCCTGTCATGGACGGCTACGAAGCCACCCATATTTTGCGCGAACAGGAGATTGCCGAAGCCAAGCCGCGCACGGTGATTGTCGCGCTTACCGCCCATGCCTCCGCAGGTGAGCGCGAAAAATGCCTGGCCTTGGGTATGGATGATTATCTGAGCAAACCGATCAATCGCGCCGATTTGGCGGTGGTGTTGATGCAGTGGCTGGGTGTGCCGTCTATGCCTGGCAGTGGCCAAGATTATGTCCCCGACATTCCCCATAATCCCGCTTTAGTCAAGGGGGAAGCCAAAGCAAGCGCCTGTTGGGATGAAGAGGCAACACTCAAGCGGCTGGACGGCGACGCTGATTTGCTCGATGAAATGGTCGATTTGCTATTGGAAACGGCACCGGTGCAATTGGCGGAATTGGCTGATGCGCTGTCCCGCTGCGATGTCCTTGCGCTGGCCGATTCGGCGCATGCCATCAAAGGCATGGCCGGTCATTTTTGCGCCGAGAAAACAATTAATTGCGCGGTAAATCTGGAGCAAGCTGCGCGTAGCGGCGCTGTTGCTGACTTTCAGCGGATGGGCGAAGAGTTGGCCCAAGCAACTTTGGGGTTGGTCGAGAGTTTACAGCAAAGGACACAACAAGTCCCATGACGAGTGAATTCAACCTTAACGAACTAAAAGCGGCCGACCGTCTGCCATCGCCTTCAGGCGTAGCGCTGGCGATCATGCGGCTGGTGCAAGAAAGTGACGCTACTTTGCAACAGTTAGTCCAGCTGGTTAAGGCAGACCCTGCTTTGAGCGGGCGTATCCTGCGTTTCGCCAATTCGGCCGCTTTCGGCGCCAGGCGCCCGATTGCCGACGTGCAAACGGCGGTCATGATGATGGGCATGCAGGCCGTGCGCAATTTCGCCTTGAGCCTTTCCCTGATGAACAACAGCAATCAGGTGCTTTGTCCAGGTTTTGATTACCCCGCCTACTGGTCGCGTTCTTTGGCGGTGTCGGTGTCAATTGCGGCGATTACTGCGCGGGAACTGACTGTGGTGCCGGAAGAGTCGTTTACATTAGGGCTGCTTAGCGACATCGGCAGCCTTGCTTTAGCGACGGCCTGGTCGGACATTTACGGCGAATGTTTGGGTTCGGCGACGGGGGCATCGCTGCTGGCGTTGGAGCGCGAGCATTTTTCCATCGACCATAATGCCTTGACGCTGCTGTTGTTGGCTGACTGGGGCTTCCCAGCGGTCTTTCTGGAGGCGCTGAAACAAAGCTTTGGGCTGAAGGTTGAAGGGCTTGACCGGACGGCGCGGTTTGCCAAACAGTTGGCATTTGCCCGGCTACTTGGCGGCTATTGTCTGGCTGATGACGCCCAGCGGGAGATGCTATTGCCGGGCTTGATAAAAGAGGCCGCTGGCCATGCGCTGGATGAGGCCTCTTTGCCCGGTTTCATCAATGAGGTTATTGGGCTCTGGCATGATTGGGGGAAGGTGTGCGACATCAAGACGGATGTCCGTCAGCCCTTGCCAGAGGCCGAGGCACCGGTGCAACCGCCGGTTTTGTCCGGTTTAGGTTTATTGTTGGTTGACGACGACATCATGCTGCTGGCGCGTTTGTCCAAGCAGCTTACCGCTGCGGGTTATCAGGTGGCGGCTTGCCGTGACGGCGAGTCTGCGTTAAAGCATATTGTTGAGCACAGGCCGCAATTGGTGATTACCGATTGGCGCATGAAACCGCTGGATGGCTTGGCGCTATGCAAAACCTTGCGCGCATCGGTTTTTGGCAAAAATATGTATTTGATCATGCTCACCTCGACAGAGGAGGAGGATGCCCTGGTTGAGGCCTTTGAGGCCGGTATCGACGATTACGTGACCAAACCGATCAGCCTGCGGGTGCTGCTGGCCAGGATTCGGGCGGGGCAGCGTATCATTATGTTGCAGCAGGAATTGGAAAAAGAGAGCCGGGATATTCAGCGTTATACCGCTGAATTGGCGGCCGCCAACCGCCGCCTTAAGTCGATGGCGAATACCGATGTGTTGACCGGATTGCCAAACCGGCGCTATGCGTTGAATCGTTTGGAGCAGGAATCGGCAACTGCGTTGCGGAATAACCAGGCTTTGAGCGTGTTAATGCTGGATTTGGATTATTTTAAATCGGTTAATGACACGCTAGGCCATGATGCTGGCGACAAGGTGTTGGTCCATGCCGCTAAAATGATGCGGAATACGGCGCGCAGCAATGATATTGTCTGCCGGTTGGGCGGTGAAGAATTTTTGATTATCGCCCCTAACACCGACGGCACCACTGCGCTGTCGCTGGCCGAACGCATTCGCCGCTGCATTGAAGAAAACCAGCCGCAAGGTGTGGCCTTGACGCGCCCGATGACGGTCAGTATTGGCGTGGCAGGCTCAGTGGGCGGAAAAGCGGGCTGGGAAGAATTGGTGAAATGGGCGGACGATGCGCTCTATCGGGTCAAACAAGGCAAGCGCAATGGCGTGGAGCTGGCCGGTGACGTAGAGGTTTGCCACAAGAGATAAGCAGGTATTGGCCTGATGGCTGCATGTGACAGCGGGACTGGCTAAAGTTAAGCCGTTGCGGATAATCGCACACCTTTTTTGGCTATATTTCTGGCCGGAAATCACCTAAGATAAGCCTCATCCTTATTTTAAATAGAGTCACTTTATGCGCCGTTTTATTCTGTTAAGTTTACTGGCATTTCCTGTCTATGCGGTCGATGATCGGCCGCCTGCGCTTGAAGGTTTGCCGGAGGTGCCCGAGCCGCCTTTACCGGTACAAAACGGCGAAACCATGGAGCCGGACATTACTATTATCCGTAAAGGCAAGGATACCATTCAGGAGTTCCGCCGTGGCGGCAGGCTTTATATGATAAAAGTTATCCCGTCTATTGGCCCGCCCTATTATTTCATCGACACCGATGGCGACGGCAAAATGGATGTGCGCCGCAATGACCTCGATAGGGGTTCTAATGTGCAAATGTGGCGCTTGCTGGAATGGTAGCCGTTTAAATTCGTGTCGGTTTTTACCTGCATAAGCCGCCCGCAACTCGACCAGTTCTTTAGTGCTTATAATTTGGGCGCTGTCGTCAGTTTTGAGGGGATAAGCGACGGCATAGACAATACCAATTATTGGGTGAGCACGACGCAAGGCCGTTTTGTCTTGACGCTGTTTGAGTCGCTCAGCGCCGATGAATTGCCTGATTTTTTAAACCTGCTGTCGCACCTGCACAAAAATAATCTGCCGTGTCCCCGTCCTGAAGCCGACCGACAGGGCTATGCGTTGCGTCATTTGAACGGCAAACCGGCGGCGTTGTTCAATGCACTGTCCGGCGCTGCAATCGCCTCGCCAACAACGGCGCAGTGCCGGGAAATCGGTTTGCAACTGGCGCGTTTGCATCGCTGTACCCAGGGCTACGTTTTTCCGGTTAACAGCAGCAATGGTTTGGTCGGGTACAAAACGCTGCGGAATAAAATCGACGCGCATCTGTCGGCCGAAGACCGCCGGTTGCTTGATGACGAACTGGCTTTTCAAGCAAACAACAGTCTGGAAAATTTGCCGCAAGGCGTGATTCATGCTGATTTATTCAGGGACAATGTGTTGTTTGACGGGGACAGGCTGAGTGGTTTGCTGGATTTTTACAGTGCCTGCACCGATGCCTTGCTGTTTGATGTGGCGGTCGCGGTCAACGACTGGTGCTGTGATGAGGGCGTGGTTAATGCCGAAAAAGTCACCGCATTGTTATCGGCTTATGACAACCTGAGGCCGCTCACACTGCTGGAAAAGCAACAGGCACCGACGCTACTGCGGGCGGCAGCGTTGCGCTTTTGGTTATCGCGTCTGGAACATCGCCATTTCCCCCGGGCGGGCGAACTGACCCAGCAAAAGGATCCATTGGCTTTTCGGCGTATCCTGCTGCAACACCGGCAATCGCCAGCTTTGATTTTTTTTTAACCTCAGGAGTACACCATGATTAAAATGCTTCATCTGATTTTCATTTTATTGTCCATTTCCAGTTTTGTTGGCCGGGTGTATCTGGCAGAAAAAAAGCCTGATATGCTCGAGCAAAAATGGATAAAAATTGGCCCGCATATCATCAACAGTCTGTTATTGATTACCGGTTTTACCTTGGTTTTTCAGGGTTCGTGGCTGTCAGGCGAATTCGGCTGGATTGTCGCCAAAATAATCGCGCTGTTAGGTTATATCGGCCTCGGTTTGGTTGCGATCAAAAGCCAGGGCGATTTGCGTTGGAAAGCCTTTGCCGGTGCGTTGGCCTGCTTTATTTATATTGCGGTCGTCGCGGTCAGCAAGAATGCTTTTTTGTTTTTTTAATGGCTTGAAAAAACGCTACAAACAAAATTCAAGCTGGCTGATGTGTTGATCGAGCCAGACTAAAACATCTTTGCCCTTATGGAATTGCAGCTGATTCCATGCAAGCTCAGGGCTGTCACTTAACAATTCCCAGCGGGACAGCTGGTTTTTTAGCTGTCCCTGTTCACTGGCCGTAAAATGATAGCGCCGTGTCAGCGCGTCAAACTGTGCCGGTTCCGGTGTACTAATCAATTTCGCTAGCGCGCTTAATTCACCCAGCAGGGCTTCAATCGTCGCAAGCTGTGCGGCGATTAAGGCTTCAACCTGTTTGGGTTGGATATTTTCTGCCGGCGACAAGGCATTATCCGAAATAACTTTCAGGCACTGGACTAATTCGCCTGAGGTAAAGCGCACAGCGGTTTCATAAAAGGCCGACGCTTCCATATCGCACAGCGCTTCACTGTGATAACTAAGCTGCGGTCTTGATGCGGTTTCGATAGCGGCAGTGGGGCAGGGCGGGGTAAAAACCAGCGGCGGATAATGGTTTTTTTGGCTGTCAAGGTCGGTGATTTTGTCGGTTAAAAACAGTGCGCCCAGCGCATGGTGCTGATGTCCGGCAATGCCGATATTAAGCAGCACCGGTGACTCACTCCCGGCAAACAAGGCTTGGGTGTAAGCGACGCCCGCCGCCATTGCGCTTTTGCCCAGCCCGGTTACGGTCAGGCAAAGATCGCTATTAAGATAAACCGCAAACGGCTGTACCGTAGTGTCTTTTTTTAACTTGAAATGCGTAACTAGCGGCTTGGCTTCGCAGGGCAAGGCGGCGTAAATAAAAAGGCGGGGCGGATTTTGCCGGTTCATTGAGGTATAAAGACTGTTTATTTACCCTGTATCACATGAAAAGCATCGGCATAAATGTCGCTCATGGACGCGCCTTTCATAAACGCCATGCGTTTGGTCTGATTGACCATGTCCGGATGCCCGCACAGAAAAACCCGCCATCCGCTTAAGGATTCGGTAGACGATAGCGCGATGTCATGGGCGCGGCCACGGGCATGAGTTGAATCGCCGTCTGCGCCTGAAACACAGGGCGTGTAGTGAACGTTAGCGAATTTTTCCGCCAGTTCGCGCATTTCATCGATGAAATACAGGCCGTTAAGATCGCGGCTGCCATGAAATAAATGAATGGGGCCTGTATGCCCTTGCGCCAAGGCGTCGGCCAGAATGCCGTAAAGCGGCGCCAAGCCGCTGCCGGTTCCGACCAGCATTAACGGTTGTTCCGCACGTCCGGGCAGATAATGGCAAGTGCCTTGCGCTTCCGATAACATTAAGCGTTCGCCTACGACTAATTCGTCATGTACCCAGTTGCTAAATTGGCCGTCCGGCAGGCGGCGGATATGAAATTCCAAGATGTTTTGGTGCTGCGGGATGTTTGCAATCGAATAACTGCGGGTTAAGCCATCAAGCCGTTTTAGATTGACAAACTGACCGGCAAAAAAATTAAACGGGGTTTGGTATTCGACCACCAGCCTTATGATGTCAGGCGTCAGGCGCTGTTTTTGGGTCACCACGGCTTCAATGCTGGCGCCTTGTTGGTTAGGCAGTGCAACCGTCATATCCTGTTCGGGATGGCAAATGCACGCCAAAAAATAGTTCTGCTTTTGCAGGGTATCTTTCAGCCCGGTTTGGGCTGGAGCAGGTGGAGGGTTATCAAGGCTGCGCATCATGCAGGCTTGGCAAAGACCTTGGCGGCAACCGTTCGGTATGCGCACGTTTTCCCTTAGCAGGGTTTCCAGTACGGTTTCATCCGGTTGGCAGGAAAATGTTGATTCGCCAATGGTTATGTTTTGCATGGTCTCCACCTGGTATTTCAGTTATTTGCCTAAGATGTCTTTGCGTGTGCTTTCGGCAATGGCGGCTGCTTGGGCAATCAAGTCTGCCGGTACATTCAGCTCGGTTAAGGTAGCGCCTAGGTGTTCCATAACGGCATCGAAATGGCTATCATTTAAGCCCATTTTGACCAGGTGCGCGTGAGCGGTGCGCATATCTGTGCCGCTGTAATTATTAGGGCCGCCAAACGCCATAGTTAAAAAAGCCTTTTGTTTGGCCGCTTGTTTTTCCATGTCGGAATTGTCGAAAAAACGGTTAATGCGGTAATCCGACAATACTTTGCGGTAAAAAATATCGACGGCGGCATTAACGGCGGCTTCCCCACCGAGTTTTTCATACAATGATTGGCTTGATTCTTGTGATTCGCTCATTATTGTCTCCAGTAAGTGTTGGGTCATTATTGTTATTTAAGCAAATGTGCTCGGACGAAAGTTTATAACAACAGAGCAATTTATGCTATATAAAACTTTTAAAAGTTATATGTGTCATAATTAGCTATTGCTCAACTAAGCGCCATAACGAAAATGATGAATCCAGAAATACCTCAAAAAATAAGTGCCCGTCAGCATCAAATACTTGAACACTTGCTGGAAAACAGAAAAGGCTTGAGTGTCGATGAGCTGGCGAAAGCGCTGGATATTTCAAGAACCGGTGTGCAGCAGCATTTTGTTGTGCTTGAACGCGATGGCTACATTAAAAAAAGTATGCTCAACAAAACCGGCGGGCGGCCAGTGACAATTTATGTCATCACCGATAAGGGCAACAACTATTTTCCTAAGCAATATGCCTGGTTTTCGGCGTTAGTTCTTGGTGATTTACAGCAGGAAATGGGCGCAGAACGTTTTAAAGCCTATATGCAAAAACTGGGGCGCAATTTGGCCGATAAGTTGCGTGAGCGGTTTGACGGGAAAGGCTTGGACGAACGTGTCGACGAGCTAGTTGCGATCATGGCAGGCCTTGGCTTTCAAGTGCAAGTGGAGTTGGATGCCGAAAACTTGCATATTAAGGCGTCTAATTGCGTTTATCACGATTTGGCACAGCAGCATCATGAGATTTGCGCGTTTGATCTGGCGTTAATGTCATCGTTACTGGATAAGGATGTTGAGCCGTTAAAGTGTATGGCTGAGGGCGATTGCCATTGTCGTTTTAAAATAAAGTAGGTGGAGGTAATTTATTGAGTTTTGAACCTCACTCATAGCGTTCAATCAGTCGCTGGTAGTAGTCAGCCTCATCGGTTTTGCCTCGTTTGCTCACGCCGTTTAAATAAATCGCCGCTTTTTTTAGCAACATCGCTACCGCCGCCTGCTGATTCTGTTCGGACAATTGCCCGCCATCGATAATTTTTTGCAAGGCGCTGATGCGAAATCGATCCATGCCCCAGAAGGCCATTGATAACTGGTCTTCATGGCCGCCATGCTTGTTTATTTGCGGCTGTGCAACCAATAAAACCGGGTAATTTGCCGCGATTCTGAGCCACAGGTCGTAGTCCTCGCAGGCTGGAAGGGTGGTGTCGAACACGCCAATATCATGCAATACCGAACGCTTTATTAATAAAGTCGACGGCGATACTGCACACAGCGGCAGGCACTGGTTAAATATCCAGCCGCCGCTTTTGGCATATTTTTTGGGGACGCGAACCTGAACGCCATGACGTATCCAGTTTTCTTCGGTGTGGCAAATTTTGTAGTCAGGATGAGCGGATAATGCCGCCTTTTGCGTGGCCAGTTTTTCCGGTAGCCATTCATCATCAGAATCCAGAAAAGCCAGCCAGTTGCCGCTGCTCTGTTCTATGCCGCGATTGCGCGCCGCACTGACGCCGTTATTTTCCTGATAGCAATAAGCCACTTGAGGAAATTCGCGGTGCAGCATCTGTTCAGTGCCATCGGTCGAACCGTCGTCAATGACGGTGATTTCGGTTGGTAATAAGGTTTGCGCATACACCGACAATAGCGCCCGCCGCAACAAATCGCGGCGGTTGTAGCTGGGGATAATGACGGAAATGTTGATGCTGTTGCCTTGCTGCGTAGATGCCGCCCCTGTTATAAAAACAAGGGCGACGAGGTGGGGGGTAATTCATTTACCTTAACATTTTTTGCCTTTGCAGGTGCTCGCTGAGGAGGTGACGGTCACTTCTTGCCAGGCACTCCAGGTGGAATTGCCGGCATCATTCGATGCCCGTATTTGGTAGCGGAAGGTACCGGTGCCGGAATTGTCCGTATAAGATGTGCCGCTTCCTGCGTAAACCAAGTTCAGGCTCGACCAAGCATTCCGTTTGCTGTTGAAGCTTTCCCGCTGTATTTGATATTGAGTCGCGTTATCTGCTGCAGACCAGTTGAGCTGTGCCTGGCTGTTTTGCAGATCGGTAGCCGTCAAGCCGACAGGTGTTGTTGGTATCGCCAACTGCTCTAATGTGCCTGCTTCAATAGCATTTGAAAACTCCGAATCGCCGCTGTTATTAACCGCTTTTACCCGGTAAAAGTAAGTGCTGCCGGGCGTTAGGTTGCCATCTAAATGGGTCGTGGTATTCGCAGTGACAACTGCTAACGGCTGCCAAACATTAGCATCGGGGCTGCGTTCAATAGCGAATTGGCTTTCATTGTCGGAATTATCTTGCCAATCGAGCTTAATTTGGCTGGAAGATTGTGCTGTCCCGGTCAAGTTAGACGGCGCTAATGGCGCTATTTCAGTTACTGGTTGTGCCAAGCTTAAAAGAGTTGCTTCCGCATCGGCTATGCCTGAGCCGCAAAGCGTACAAGTAGAGGGGAACGGGCGGGCATTGGCTTTAATGCTCGCTTCTACGGCGGCCGGTGTTAATGTCGGATCTTGGCTTAGCATCAGTCCGGCCAATCCCGCGATATGGGGCGTAGCCATGGAGGTTCCTGACATGTAATAGTAACCGTGTGTTGTTGGCGTTGTCGTGCCATCGTTTCTGGTTGATACAATACTCACACCAGGCGCGGCAACGTCAACAACATTGCCGTAATTGGAAAAAGATGCTTTTGCGCCATTTTTATCGGTTGCGGCAACAGCAATAACCCCATTACAGTTTGACGGTGTGTGATTGACGGCATCAACATTGCTGTTCCCGGCGGCTGCAACGACAGTAGCGCCGCGTTGATTCGCGCCGTTGATTGCATTTTGAAAAGTGGCGCCGCATTGCCCGGATCCGCCCAAACTCATATTAATGACCCGTGCCGGATAAGTATTGGCTGGGACCCCAGGTACAGTGCCGCCGGCCGCCCAAACAATCGCGTCAGATATATCGGATAAATACCCCCCGCATTTTCCTAGCACCCTGAGCGGCAACACTTTTGCGCCAAAAGCCACGCCGACCACGCCGGTCGTATTGGCCACTGCGGCGATAGTGCCTGCAACATGAGTGCCGTGCCAGCTGGACGAGGTTGCAGGCGAACCGCTGGCACATTCATCTTTGGCTGTCCAGTCGCCAGGGTCGCGGGCATCGCTGTCGCGGCCATTGCCATCGTTGGCAATAAAAGTATCGCTGATGAAGTCATAGCCGCCGACAATATTGCCCAGTAAATCAGGATGGTCGGTGTAACCGGTATCTAGGACGGCAATAACTGCACCGTTACCGTGACTGATGTCCCAAGCGACCGGTAAGTTTAGGCCGCCTGTCGGCTCAAAATAATGCCATTGGTAATCATATAACGCATCCTTTGGCGTGAAGTTGGCGGTCAGCAGGACATCCGGTTCGATATAGCTGACTGTTGGGCGGCGGGCGAATGCGCGCATCAGTTTTTCCGCATCGGCTTTGGCTAAAGCCTGGTCGCTGTGAATGACAAAAGCCCCGGCAACGCCGAGTTGCCGTTGCAACTGGATGCCAACGCCCACGTCTGCGGCAACAACGTCCAATTCGGCCAATAATTGCGCAACATCACGCCGCTGAGGGCTGTCCGCTGCAAAATGCACGATGAAGTTTTGATAGTCCGGTTGATTGTTCAGCGAGGATAAATTAATCTTGTTGGCAATAGTGTTGTTCGCATTTGGTGGTGTCGCGGCTTGCGCGTAAAGCGGTGGCAGCGCAAAAATGCCAGCCAATCCTAAAATAAGTGCTTTCATTTTTTTTGATCTCCTAAAATTAATCAGTTTGCTGATTATTATGATGGTTTTATTGTACCAAGCCTAGACCCGATACCTTTATTCGGCAATGATAACCGGCTAACGAATTTTTTTGTTAATGCATATCCTAAGGCAACTCGCAAAAAATAAACCACCACAGATTCACAGATTGAACATAAAGTAACGCGCAAAAAATATTCCACACTATTCTCACGATAGTTGGAGTCCAAAGCTGGCTTTAGCTGTTGAAATCTAGCTTTAAACTCCGACAAGGGCGGCGGGTGTTGTTTTTTGCGCGTTACCTAACCTAACCTATTCAGGAGAAGCCCCATGCTCATCGGACTACCCAAAGAAATTAAAGACAACGAATACCGTGTCGGCCTGACGCCAAGTTCGGTCAAAGCCTTGACTCGCCATGGCCATCAGGTGCGGGTGCAAAGCGGTGCAGGCGAGGGCAGCGCTATTTCGGATGAAGAATACCGCGCTGTCGGTGCCGACATCGTGCCCAACGCCGAAGATGCTTGGGCAGCAGAATTAGTGGTTAAGGTTAAGGAACCGGTCGCCTCGGAATATCACTTCTTGCGCCAAAGTTTGTTGCTGTTTACTTACTTGCATTTGGCGTCGGATAAGGCGCTGACTGACGCGCTGCTGGCCAGTGGAACCACCGGTATCGCCTACGAAACAGTGCAAACCGAAGACGGCAGTTTGCCGTTATTAATGCCGATGAGCGAGGTCGCCGGGCGCATGGCGACCCAAGCTGGCGCTACCCATTTACAAAAATCGCATGGCGGCCGTGGCGTCTTAATGGGCGGGGTGCCGGGCGTTGTCCCCGCTAATGTCGTCATTCTCGGCGCCGGTATCGTCGGCACTAATGCTGCGCGTGTCGCCGTCGGTTTGGGCGCGCAGGTCACTGTGCTGGACATCAGCCATGCCCGCTTAAAATATTTGGATGATCTTTATCGGGGGCAACTGCAAACCCGTATCAGCAATGAATTGGTCATAGAAGAACTTATCGCCGCTGCCGATTTGGTCATTGGCGCTATTTTAATTCCCGGCGGACGGGCGCCCTGGCTGATTACCCGCAACATGCTGCCAGCGATGCGCAAAGGCGCGGTCATCGTTGATGTGGCCGTCGATCAGGGCGGTTGCGTGGAGACGACGCGCCCGACCACGCACAGCCATCCGACGTATGAAATCGACGGCGTGCTGCATTATTGCGTCGCCAACATGCCCGGCGCAGTGCCGCGCACCAGCACGTTTGCGTTGAACAACCAAACCGCAGGCTATGTGTTGCGGCTGGCCAATGAAGGCCTGGATGCGCTGCGTAACGATGCAGTCTTGCAACGGGGGCTGAATACCTATCGGGGCGCACTGACTTATCCTGCTGTCGCGGCGGCATTCGGCCTGAAACACACCGATCCGGCACAGGCGCTAACAATCTTTCAGTAAACGGTCTTGCCCTGAACTTTCCAGCCATTTTTCGGCGTTGTTAATCAGATCAGTGAACACGGTGTCCTGTTTGAGATCGGGCAACTTATTTTCGCCGCAGCGCTCCAGCGCATTGAGCACAAAAGCAACGCCTAAGCGATTAATGTCGACAGCGGGCAGATAGACATGCTCATCCTCGTCAGTTGTTAAGCCGAGCAGGACATGGCTCGCCACCAAAAAATCCAGCAGTGGCTGGATGATAGTTTTTGAAGCCTGCAAATTTACACCAATATTTTCGGCGGTCAGCGGCCTGCCTGCACTCACCGTATTCAGCACAATCAGGCGGGTGATTTGCAGGGCAATGATTTTTTTTAAGGCAAAACTTAAGGCCGGAAATTGATTGTTATGCCGGCAACTATCGTAATTTTGCAAATAAAAAGCCATTTCGCAGCCGAATAAAACAATCATCCAGCCGATTTGCACCCAAATTACAAATAACGGCAACGCGGCAAGGCTGCCGTAAATCGCGCTATGGCTGGACACGCCAATCTGTAGGCTCAGATAGAGCCATTGGATAAAATGGTACAAAATCCCGGTGACCACACCGGCAACAATGCCTGCCTTATAGTTGACCTTATGGTTGGGGATAAAAATAAAAGTGATTGAAAACAAGCCTATCATTAGCAATAACGGCGAATAACTCAACGCACCCAGTAATACCCTTTCGCCAAATTTCGGCAACGCAATGACAGTGCCCAGCGACATGAGTTGAGTCTTGACGAAAACGGTGATACTGCCCGCCAAGATCAATAAAACCGGGGCCAGCAACATGAAAGACAGGTAATCGCTTAATTTCCGGCTCAGCGTCCTGCCTTTGCTGACTTTCCAAATATAATTGAACGATTCCTCGATATTGCTGATCATGTTGATCACTGTCCACAGTAACACCACCACGCCAATCCCAGCAACCACGCCGCCTTCGGTGTTTGCCAGCAGTTTTTGCGCAAAGCCGATCAAGGTGATCACGGTGGCATCCTGATGGGGTATTTGTTCCAGCAGCTGTTGTTCGAGCATTTTTTCCAGGCCGAAGCCTTTGGCGATGCCAAACAGCATGGCAATGATCGGCACCACAGCCAACAAGGTATAAAGTGTTAACGCGGAAGCACGCAATTGGCACAGGTCGCGGGTAAACCCTTGGATAGCCAATAACACTGTTTTTAACGTCTTCAGCAATGCGGCTTTAGGCGCGGGGAGTTCGTTTTCCGGCAGTTGCCAAATAGTGTCCTTAAAAAAATTTAGTATATTGACCATTAATTCCCGCTACGGTTGCCATTACCCTTGTTGGGCAATAGTTAAAAAAACTTTAGTCGGGATGTTAATGGCCGCTAACAGCCTGTGTAAATGTTTATTTTCTTTTGGCAAAAGAATCTGAATACTTATGGTTTTTGCAGTCATTTTAATTAGGAGTATGTTATGGAAATTAAAACAGGCCAATCGCCGGTTTATAGCGCCAAACCGGTTAAGCAGGGTAACGCAAATTTTGGTGCGCAGGTATCGGCACGGGCGCATGAGAAAAAAACCGAAGACGTGCAGGAACGCACGCCTTTCGGCGCGGAAGTGTCGGCGCAGGCAAAAAAAACCGATCAAGCGCCGGAATCGGCCGCAGTTACGGCCAAGCGGCAATTAAACCAAAGTATTTTGCAAGCCTCGCTGGATGTCAGTCTGAGCGCAGGTAATGAGCCGATGTCGCTGTTGCTGAAGACGGCGATAGAAGGCGTCAATAAGGAACTTGAAGGCGAGCTAGGCGCTAATGCCATTCAAAACGCTTATGATTCCGGTATTGATGTGTCGCCGCAGGCCACGGCCGACCGTATCGTGCAAATGAGCACGGCTTTTTTTGACAAATACCATGCCAATCATAAAGACCTTAGTGTTGACGATGCCTTGAAGTCGTTTACCGAGTTGATAGGTAAGGGTATTGATAAGGGTTTTAAGGAAGCCCGGGATATTTTGGGTGGCCTTGGCGTACTGGATCATGGCGATATAGGTAAAAATATTGATGCCACTTATGAGCTGGTGCAAAAAGGCCTGCAGGCCTTTGTTGAAAATTATAAAAAGCCCGGGGTGGCAACGGCTGATACTTCAACATAAGTGGCGAGACAATGTTACGCTGTGTTTGACAATGCTCTAACTGACTTGTGCGTAAACTGGACAGGTGACTATTAACGTTTTACCGGGATTAAGAATTATGCAGTTATTCACTTTGAAAACGGGCTTCACCTTGGCGCTTGCCATCAGCGCAATGTTGGCCATGAATCCGGCCTTTGCCGACAAGCCAGGGAAGGGCGGTCATGATAAAGCACAGAAACAGCAAAAACATAGCGGAAAAGGAAAGCACAAGAAAGCCCATAGTAAAAAGCATGATGCCCGGTCGGCCCAGAGACAAGCGGCGGGCTTTAAACCGCAACGCTATTTTGACGACAGGCAACGGACTGTAATTCAAAATTATTATGTCGAGCAGTTTCGTAGCGGCTCTTGCCCGCCGGGATTGGTCAAGAAGCAAAATGGCTGTCTGCCGCCGGGACAGGCAAAGCAATGGACTGTAGGTCGTCCTTTGCCGCGTGAGGTGATTTATTATGAGCTGCCGCCGACGGTTATTACCCAGCTAGGGCCACCACCTCAACCCGACTACCGTTATGTACGGGTAGGCGATGATGTTTTGTTAATAACCCGTGCAACGGGCTTGATCATAGATGCTATTCAGGGCTTGAATTGGCGTTAGGGGATTTTTTACATCGTTTCCACTTCAGACATAAGTTGTGGGAGCGGCCACCCGGCCGCGAACAATCGTACGCTATTCGTGGCCGGTGACCGCTCCCACAACTTTTAACCTAAAGTCATTAATCCCCCGTCTAATCACGGATGCGTCATCTCCCAAAACGGCTGCAACAGGTTTTGGCAGTGCAGCTCAAACGCCTCGCCCAACACCTCGCTCAAATCTGTTATGTTACCGTATAAGCGCCGCAATTCCGGCTCGTAGGATTTTTCTACCGCCCGGCTTAATTGCTCTATGGCGCACTCCAGCGCCGATTTTGACGCCCGGCTGCTATTTTGCAATTTATACGCCTGTTTGACATAGATCAACGCCGCTTCGACAAAAAAGGCATCGGGTTGTGTGCGGCCTTGTTGGTATAAATCCAGCAATGCACTCAGCGGTTCTAGTGAGTCATGTTCCGGCAACAAGGTTAAATCTTCATCGGTGCTGAGCAAAAACGTCGATTGCGGCTGAATCCGGTTAAGCAGCAGATGGTGCAGCAGGGCGCAGACAAAATCTTTGCCTTTTAAATCGGCGTAGCGATACAACAGGCTGCCGCGTTCATACAGGTTGCCTAGTCTGCCGACCACGCGGTAATTGGCTATGCGGAGATCGATAGGCCTGTCGTCCAACGGCGCGCCCAGATTTTTGGCTTGTATGCGTTCGACAAAGCCATTGACCGCCAGCTGTGTCCGGTCAAACTCCAATTCGCCCGGTACGCCCGACAACCAGCGCCCTTGCGCCTGCAACTTTTTCACCTGCATCGGCCTGCCGTTTAATGCCCCGTCTATCCATTCGTGATAAATGCTGTAAGCCTCCAGTTTGTCGATGACAAACGGCTCGCGCTCTTCGGCGTCGGCATCAATGCCGCTAAAGCGCAGATCCAGCTGTTGGCGCATAAAATAACGTTGCGGATGCCGGAAAAAGCTGAACAACTCACTTAATTCAATGACTTCAATCTCGGTATCGGCTTCAGCAATTATCCCTTGCCACCACCGATTATCGGGCATGTCTGACGGCTCGCCCCGGCGCGATAAGGCTTTGGCGGTGGCGCAATCGGCCTCGGCAAAACTGAACAAAGCGCTGCTGCCGTCAAAATAGCGCCGACTGAAAGATTGCAAGGGATGCAGGGTAATCAGCTTGTTGCCGCCGGGTAAAACCTCCAGCAATTCGCTGATCACCACCGAGGGCGGAATGGGCTCGTTATGGCTGATCGACTGGCCGATATAAGTCATAATCAGCTGCTGTCTGGCCGACAGCAGGATTTCCAAAAACTGATAGCGGTCGTCGCTGCGGTGCGAACGGTCGCCTTTGTGGAAGTCTTGCGCCAGCAAATCAAAGGTTGGGTTGCGGTCTATTTTGGGGAATTCGCCGTCATTCATGCCCAGCAAGGCAATCACTTTGAACGGGATAGAGCGCATCGGCAGCATTGAGCAAAAGGTCAGTTGGCCGCGCAAAAAACCGTTCGACGATTTGCGCTCGGCCACCATGCCTTCCAGCCAGCTGATAATCACTTGCAGTTCGACTTCATCATGATGCACAGCGGCGAATTCTGAGGACAATTCGTCCAGCAGTTCATTCAGCTGCTGGCGCTCGACCGGCTCTGCCGCCTCCACTAATTGGTCGGCGTAATAATACAGCTGCGTACTCCAGCTTTTCAGCGTTTTCGCCTGTTTCAGCTCCTTGCCGGCCTTAAACAACAGCTGCATAAAATCGCACAAACCGCCCAAAGCCTGCGCCGAGGAGCCTTCAATGTCGCGATAAGGCAGCACTTCTGCGACAAAATCCTGATCGCTACCGACCGCATAACCCATCAGCAATCTGTCCAGTGTGGCTTGCCAGGTGTTTTCGCTCAGTTCAGGCAGGCCGAGTTCCTGTTTGTGCTGCGCCGACTTGCCCCAGCGCACATGGGTTTGCTGCACCCAGTGTTTGATCAATTCCAGGTCAACTTCAGACAAGCCGAAACTGGGATAAACCACCGGTTGTTCCAGTAAATCCAGCACCGTCTGCCAACCGAAGCGGCTTTGGCTCAAGTCCAAAAAACGGATGAAAGCGTCCAGCGCATTATTGCTCAGGCGCAAACTGCGGTCGGCAATGGCGTGTTGAATTTTGTCGAACACGGCGGAAATAAACGGCTCATAAACTTGAATATCCGGCGCCATCACCACAATATCGCGCAGTTCCAGTGTCTTGTCGTTTTCCAGCGTTTGCAGCAACTGGTTTTTTAGCACTTCCACTTCGCGCATCCGCGAATGGCAGGCATGAATGCTGATCGAATCGTCTTGCGGTGGCATCTCCTCGGCATCCAATTGGTTGGTTAAAATGCTGTTTTGCAGCCATTGCAGGGTATTTTTTGCCTCAACCGGCTCGAAACTTTCCGGTTCAAAATCGAATTGCGCCTGCTCCAGCAACATCTCCTGAAATTCGCGCCCCTGCTGGCCTAAACTTGACAGCAAGGGATGGCCGCTAAAGTCTTCGTCGTTGCTACGTTGCCGTTTGCTGGCCAGATCGGCCCAAAATTCTTGCGCCGGATTGAGCAGAAATAAATGCAGTTGGCAATGCTTGGACAGGGCCTGCAAATAGCTTAAAAATAACGGCGGCAGGGTGTTCAGCCCGAACACCGAAATCCGGTCCGGCAGTTGCTTGCTGAATGCGCCTTCTTCGGCCGCGTTTAATTTGGCAATCATGTCCAGCCATAACACGCCGCGATGCCGCTTGCCGGTTTGTTCGGTTATTTGCAGCCACAGCGCCTGTTGCCAATGTTCCGTTGTGGTTTGGTAGAGCAACTGGCGTTTTTGCCAGGCGTCCAGCAATTCCGGCCGCATCATTTGATATTGGTCGAAGATTTGCGCCAACTGCTGAGCCAGCTGGTAGCGTTTTAACGCGATATTTTCGCCGGACAGATAGTGGGTTAATGGCAGAAATACCTCGCCGTCGAGTTTCCTGAGCAAAGCCTCAATCCGCCAGTGCATCAAATGCCGGTCAAAAGCGGCGTCATTGAGGCAGCTGTCGATTTTTTGCGCCAGAGAGCTGAAAAATTTGCCGGGAAACAAGAAATCGTAATTGCCCCAAACCTTAAATTCACTAGCCAATTGCTGTGATAACCAGCGTTCCATGCCCTGGCTTTGGATCAGAAAAACTTCCTTGGCAAACGGCGAAGCCAACGGCGCGTTTTCAATGACAGCGCTCAGATGAGCGACTAGATTTTCGGTTTTATTGGAACTGTGCAGGATGAACATGGGCGCTTGAATTTATTGGGGGCAATGTTAAAAATCAGCTGAGTAATGTTTGGTTCTGCGGTATTATCACACACCTTTTCTCCACCTATAATTAAAACCAGGAAGCGTTATGACTCAAGACGAATTAAAACAAAAAGTGGCTCAAGCGGCGATGCACTACATCAAAGATGTGTCCATAGTCGGTGTCGGCACCGGTTCTACGGTGAAACATTTCATCGATTATTTGGCCGATGTGAAGGGTGATATTGAAGGCGCGGTATCCAGTTCTGAAATGAGCACAGCCCAGTTAAAAAAAGTCGGCATTCCGGTGTTCGATCTGAACGCAGTCGGCACTTTGGATATTTATGTCGATGGCGCTGATGAAGTCAGCCCGCATAAACATTTGGTTAAAGGCGGCGGCGGCGCGTTGACCCGGGAAAAAATCATTGCCGCAGCCAGCAAAAAATTCATCTGTATCGTCGATGAAAGCAAATGCGTCGATGTGCTGGGCAAGTTCCCGTTGCCGGTCGAAGTGATTCCGATGGCCAGAAGCTATGTGGCGCGGGAGCTGGTCAAATTGGGCGGCCAGCCGGAATGGCGGGAAAACTTTATCACCGACAACCACAACGTGATTCTCGACGTGCATAATCTGGACATTATCGACCCGATCAAACTCGAACAAATCATCAACAACATTACTGGTGTAGTCAGTGTCGGCATTTTTGCGATGCGCCCCGCCGATGTCGTGTTAATCGGCAAAGGTACTGAAGTCGTTACCCAGTAAATCATCTATCTATTGCCAGGGACGGCAGCCTTAAATAATCCCCGCATCAAAAATAGCTTGGCATTTAATTTGCTTATTGGATGGTATCGAGTGAGCAACATCTTTCAGGTGTGTCCTTGATATTTTCCAAAATGATAGCGAGGTATTTATGTTTGAAGTGACTCTGTTGTGCCTAATTGTAGTGTTAATCGTGGCGTACGCTTTTTTATCTGAATTTACCCAGCAACCCGAGGTTGCTTGTCTTGATTCAGGCTTGGCGCACTCTGAAAGTTCGCAGCCAAAGTTGCATTTTCTCTCACATCTGCAAAGTGAAATCGAATCCGCCCTGTTTCCGCGTCCTACTGACTCTGTGCTGCAGCGCCATTACGATGCGTTGATCCGCGCTGAGCTGGAAAATCGTTTGGCGGCAATGCCGGATTCATAACATCGGTCATGTAAGTTTTATGCGGGTGTCCCGCTCTTTTTGTTAGATTTGTTGCATAACAAACATGAGCGGGCTTCCTCGGGTTTGGTATCCCCTGTTATTTCCCGTAACTATATAAAGTTATTTTGGCTTGGCATAAGTTTTGCTTTTGTTGTGACGGTGAGGGTTTGTTGGGTCGTTTTTGCTGTGAAATGGCTTAGCCTGTGACGGTGTTGCCTTAAGTGGCTAATCATCAGGTCAGGCGATTAGCATAAAGTTAGGCATAACGGGCAATCAGCAATATAAAGCATAGCGCGAATCAATCTTCCTTGATTTAATGAGGGTCGCTAGCTATAATCCTCGAGCTGTTATGTATGGAGTTGGGTGTGATACAGAGAAAACGCTCTACTGTCAGTAAGGTTATCAATTATCAGATATTGATAATACTCGTCATGACGGCAGGATTTTCGCTGGTATACGGGCAGTCTTATGCACTGTCGGCGGCGTTAGGGGGGGCGGCAGCCTTTATCCCCAATCTGTATTTTGCGTTGCGGGTACGTCGATCCGCAGGGCAGGAAGCAAGAAAAATTGTCAGGTCTTTTTATGCCGGGGAATCGGGCAAGTTAATATTAACCGCCGCGCTGTTCTTTATAATTTTTCAATTTCCAAACATACACATATTACCGCTGCTATCGGTTTACATAGCGGCATTATCGGTTTTTTGGTTTGCGCTGTTGATGCGCTGACATTATTTATATTTAGAGAGGAACGATGGCTACCGAAGCTCATGCCGAAGGTGCAACCGGTTATATTATTCACCATTTAACTTCGCTGTCTGTGGGCGAGGGATTCTGGACGTTGAACCTGGATACCTTGTTTTTCTCGGCCGTCTTGGGTGCCCTGTTTATCTGGTTTTTCAAGATGGCGGCAGACAAGGCCACCGCCGGTGTCCCTGGTTTAGTGCAAAACTTTGCCGAAATGTTGATTGAATTTGTCGATACCCAAGTTAAAGACAGTTTTCACGGTAAAAATAAATTAATTGCCCCGCTGGCATTGACCATTTTTTGTTGGGTATTCTTGTGGAATTTTATGGACTTATTCCCAGTCGATATTTTGCCGTTAATCGGTTCAATGATGGGCATTGAATATCTGCGCGTGGTGCCAAGTACGGATTTGAATGCGACCTTCGCCATGTCCATTTCCGTATTCTGTTTGATTATTTTCTACAGTATCAAGGTAAAAGGCCCTTGGGGCTTTGCCAAAGAACTGATGTTTCAGCCGTTTGGCCCTTGGTTGTTGCCATTCAATCTGCTGCTGAAACTGGTCGAAGAAATTGCCAAGCCTATCTCGTTGGCGCTTCGTTTATTCGGAAATCTGTATGCAGGCGAATTGATCTTTATCCTGATTGCGTTGCTGCCTTGGTACCTGCAGCCGGTGTTGAGTTTTCCTTGGGCGATTTTTCATATTTTAATCATTACGTTACAAGCTTTTATATTCATGGTATTGACCATTGTTTACCTGAGTATGGCGCACGAAGATCATTAATCATTCTTTAACTTTTTTATAATTTAACTAACCGTTTGGAGGTTTCATGGAAATTGCAAGATTAATTGCTGACGTACAAGGCATGACTGCTATTGCAGTAGGTCTGGTTCTGGGTATGGGCGCTTTAGGTACAGCTATCGGCTTCGGTCTGTTAGGCGGAAAATTCCTGGAAGGCGCGGCGCGTCAACCGGAAATGGTGCCTATGCTGCAAGTTAAAATGTTTGTTGTTGCGGGCCTGTTAGACGCGGTAACTATGATTGGCGTTGGTTTGGCGCTGTTCTTTACTTTTGCTAATCCATTCCTGTCTGCTGTAACAGCTGCGGCAGCGGGTTAATAGGCTGTTTAACTTTACTAGCAACAAGAGGAACGCATCGTGAGTATCAATGCTACTCTGATTGGGCAAATGATTACCTTTGCACTTCTGGTATGGTTTACCATGAAGTACATTTGGCCGCCTTTATTTGACTCTTTAGAAGAACGTAAAAAGAAAATTGCTGATGGTTTGGCGGCGGCTGAAAAAGGTCAGGAACAAATGCACTTGGCCGAGAAAAAAGCTAAAGGCGTTTTGAAAGAAGCCAAAGAACAATCGTCAGACATTATTAATCTGGCTCAAAAACGTGCTAATGAACTGGTTGAAGCGTCAAAAGACACTGCTAAAAAAGAGGGTGACCGTTTGATTCTGGTGGCAAAAGCGCAGATTGAGCAGGAAAAGCAACAAGCTAAAGAAAGTTTGCGTAAAGAAGTGGCGTCGTTGGCTTTATATGCAGCCGAGCAGATTTTGACTGCGGAAATTGACAAAGCCAAGCATCAGGACATTCTGAGCAAAATCTCAAATCAATTAGTAGGATAGGCGGCATAATGAGCGAACTGGCAACATTGGCAAGGCCTTATGCAGCAGCAGTGTTTAAGCGGGCGCAAGAAACTGGCACGACTGAGAAATGGTCGGGCAGTTTGGCGTTCATTTCGGCTGTCCTGAATGATGAAGAAATTTCTGTTGTCGTGGATAACCCGAAGGTCAATAAAGAACGGTTATCGGCGCTGATGCTTGATATTTCTCAGGGGCAGGTTGATGAGGAAGGCGCAAACTTTCTGAAATTATTGGTTCAAAACAACCGGCTAACCTTAGCGCCGACTATTGCCGAACTGTTTGAAGCCTTAAAAGCGGAAAGCGAAGGTTATGTCGATGTTGAAGTGACTACGGCTTATGCCTTCTCTACAGAAGAACAGCAAAGTTTCACTTCAACACTGGAAAAATCGCTAAGTAAAAAAGTCCATATGAATGTGACCGTGGATAAATCATTAATTGGTGGCGTTCTGGTACGTGCAGGCGACAGAGTGATTGATGGTTCCATTAAAGGCCAGCTTCAACAATTAGCAAAACGACTCTAAACCAGAGCGAGAAAAAGAACATGCAATTAAACCCATCTGAAATAAGTGATCTGATTAAAAAGAAGATCGAAAACTTCGACCTGAGTGCCGAAGCCCACACAGAAGGTACTGTGGTCAGTGTGACTGACGGTATTGTGCGGGTACATGGCCTTTCCGAAGCAATGCAGGGCGAGATGCTGGAATTTCCCGGCAACACCTTTGGCATGGCGCTTAACCTTGAAAGGGATTCTGTCGGTGTGGTGGTTTTAGGCCCCTACCAACACATCTCTGAAGGCGATACCGTAAAATGTACCGGAAAGATTCTGGAAGTGCCTGTTGGCGAAGCATTGCTGGGTCGCGTTGTTGACGCGCTAGGTAATCCTATCGATGGCAAAGGTGCTATTGAAACGACCGAAACTTCACCGATTGAAAAAATCGCGCCGGGTGTTATTGCCCGTCAATCTGTTGATGAGCCTGTGCAGCTGGGTTTGAAATCGATTGACGCGATGATTCCGGTAGGTCGTGGTCAGCGTGAGTTGATTATCGGCGATCGGCAAACCGGTAAAACCGCTATTGCGATTGATGCGATCATCAATCAAAAAGGTACCGGCATTAAATGTATCTATGTCGCTATCGGCCAAAAACGGGCTTCGATTGCCAACGTGGTTCGCAAGCTCGAAGAACATGGCGCGATGGCGCACACCATTATCGTTGCGGCATCGGCATCAGAGTCAGCGGCACTGCAATTTATCGCGCCTTATACCGGCTGCTCTATGGGTGAATTCTTTAGGGATCGCGGCGAAGATGCGTTAATCATTTATGATGATTTAACCAAACAAGCCTGGGCTTATCGTCAAATTTCCTTGTTGCTGCGCCGTCCGCCAGGCCGTGAAGCCTATCCAGGCGACGTGTTCTATTTGCATTCCCGTTTATTGGAAAGGGCATCACGCATCAATGCGGCTGAAGTTGAGAAATTGACAGGCGGCAAAGTCAAAGGCAAAACCGGCTCATTAACCGCATTGCCGATTATTGAAACCCAAGGCGGCGACGTGTCGGCTTTCGTACCGACCAACGTAATTTCGATTACTGACGGCCAGATTTTCTTGGAAAGTGATTTGTTCAACTCAGGCATCCGTCCTGCAGTCAATGCCGGTTTATCGGTATCGCGTGTAGGCGGTGCAGCTCAAACCAAAATCATCAAGAAATTGGGCGGCGGTACGCGTCTGGATTTGGCGCAATACCGTGAATTGGCGGCTTTTGCCCAGTTCGCATCGGATTTGGATGAAAACACCCGCAAGCAGATTGAGCGCGGCCAGCGTGTGACTGAACTGATGAAGCAGAATCAATATTCGCCGATGTCGGTTGCGCAAATGGCGGTTTCCTTGTTTGCGGCCAATGAAGGATTCCTTGATAACCTAGAGGTTAACAAGGTGCTGGATTTTGAAGCGGCCTTACAGTTGTACATGAGCTCAGAGCATTCTGAATTGATGAATAACATTAACGCAACCGGCGATTTTAGTGATGACATTAGAACGGGTATGCTGACTGCAATCCAGACTTTCGTCAAAACGCATAGCTGGTAACCAAAAGTAGGCGCCCCTAGGCGAAGGTTTTTAAGATGGCTGTTGGTAAAGAGATACGCACCAAGATCGGAAGTATTAAGAATACTCAAAAAATTACCCGGGCCATGGAAATGGTTGCCGCGAGTAAAATGCGTAAAACAAAAGACAGAATGTTGGCAACGCGTCCCTACTCGAAAAAGATTGGCCAGATCATCAAGCATCTGGCCCATGCCAATCCTGAGTATAAACACTCTTTTCTCATTGAGCGTCCGGTGAAACGGGTTGGTGTCATTATTATCAGCTCTGACCGGGGTTTGTGCGGCGGTTTAAATTCAAATTTATTCAGAAAAACGCTGTCCCAAATCATGCAATGGGAAAAGGTAAATATTGAAATTGATATTTGCACGGTAGGCACCAAGGCGTATGGTTTTTTTAGTAACCTGAAAACCAATTTGGTTGGTCAGGTTTCTAAATTGGGTGATACCCCGCATCCGCATGACATTATTGGTGTTATCAAAATCATGTTGGATGCTTATGAGCAAGGTCGCATTGACGAGCTGTATGTGATTAACAATGAATTCGTTAATACCATGACTCAAAAGCCAGTTATCGAGAAATTATTGCCTGTTGCGGCCAGTGAGCTGGAAGAAGACCTAAAAGGCCATTGGGATTATATTTATGAGCCTGATGCCAAGGACGTTCTGGATCATTTGCTGACCCGATATATCGAGTCTATCGTCTATCAGGGGCTGGTGGAAAATAACGCCTGCGAGCAGGCGGCCAGAATGGTGGCGATGAAGAGTGCATCGGATAATGCCGGAAATATCATCAGCGAGTTACAGCTGGTCTATAACAAAGCTAGACAAGCCGCTATCACTCAGGAAATTTCAGAAATTGTAGCCGGTGCCGCCGCTGTTTAAATGACACAACAAAAGAGGACAA
This sequence comes from Methylobacter sp., assembly GCA_030684815.1. Lineage (GTDB taxonomy): Bacteria > Pseudomonadota > Gammaproteobacteria > Methylococcales > Methylomonadaceae > Methylobacter_A. The sequence goes on from JAUXXQ010000140.1 coordinate 98,038, forward strand.
CTCAATGAGTTCGGGTAAAATCGTTCAGATTATCGGCGCGGTCGTTGACGTGGAATTTTCACGTGCAGATCTGCCCAAAGTATATGACGCCTTAAATGTAGAAGGCAAAGGCTTGGTGCTGGAAGTTCAGCAGCAATTAGGTGACGGCGTGGTCAGAACCATTGCTATGGGTACCACCGATGGTTTAAGCCGGGGCTTGGTCGTCAGTAACACCAATGCGCCCATTGCGGTGCCGGTGGGGCAGGAAACTTTAGGTCGTATTATGAACGTCCTGGGCGAGCCTATCGACGAAAAAGGCCCTATCGGCGAAAAAGTAAAATGGGGCATCCATCGTGAAGCACCAAGTTATGCAGAACAAGCTGCAGCAACTGAGTTGCTGGAAACCGGTATCAAGGTCATCGATTTAGTTTGTCCATTCACCAAAGGCGGTAAAGTCGGCTTATTCGGCGGCGCGGGTGTGGGCAAGACCGTCAACATGATGGAGCTGATCCGTAACATTGCTATCGAACACAGCGGCTACTCGGTGTTTGCCGGTGTCGGTGAGCGTACTCGTGAAGGTAACGATTTCTATCACGAAATGACTGATTCAAACGTAATCGACAAGGTATCGCTGGTTTACGGTCAGATGAATGAGCCGCCAGGAAACAGATTGCGTGTGGCGTTGACCGGTTTGACCATGGCGGAATATTTCCGTGATGAAGGCCGTGACGTACTGTTTTTCGTTGATAATATCTACCGTTATACCTTGGCGGGAACTGAAGTATCGGCATTGTTAGGCCGTATGCCTTCAGCGGTGGGTTATCAGCCTACGCTTGCTGAAGAAATGGGCGTGTTGCAAGAGCGTATTACCTCGACTAAAACCGGCTCTATTACTTCGATACAAGCGGTTTATGTCCCTGCGGATGACTTGACCGATCCATCGCCTGCAACCACGTTTGCGCATTTGGATGCGACCGTTGTATTGTCGCGGCAAATTGCCGAATTGGGTATTTATCCCGCGATTGATCCTTTAGACTCTACCAGCCGTCAGCTCGATCCATTGGTTATCGGACAAGAACATTATGACGTGGCGCGTAACGTTCAGGGCATCCTGCAACGTTACAAAGAATTGCGCGACATTATCGCAATTTTGGGTATGGACGAATTGTCTGAAGAAGATAAATTGACTGTATCAAGAGCCCGTAAAATGCAGCGCTTCCTGTCACAACCTTTCTTCGTTGCTGAAGTGTTTACCGGTTCACCGGGTAAATACGTGTCACTAAAAGATACCATTGCCGGATTTAAAGGCATTATCGAGGGTGAATACGACGCGATTCCCGAGCAGGCTTTCTATATGGTTGGCACCATTGACGAAGCGCTTGAGAAAGCGAAAGGCATGAAATAAACAAACAGGCATCAATCATGACCATGACCGTACATGTAGATATCGTCAGTGCAGAAAAGGAAATATTTTCCGGATTGGCGGAAATGGTATTCGCGCCTGCTGAACTTGGCGAAGTGGGTATTTCACCGCGTCATGCTCCGTTAATATCGAAACTAAGGCCTGGCGAAGTCAGAGTTAAAGTGAGCGATAAAGAAAGCTATCCGTTCTATGTATCGGGAGGCATGTTAGAAGTTCAGCCTCATTTGATTACTATTTTGGCCGACACGGCGATTAGGGCGAAAGATATTGATGAAGCGGCGGCGCTGGAAGCAAAATCCAGGGCTGAAGAAGCTTTGAGCGATAAGAGCAGTAAAATCGATTATGCAACAGCCCAAGCGCAATTGCTTGATGCAATGATGCAATTGAGAACCTTGGACAGGCTTAGAAAACGCGGTGGATAATTAGTCTATTTCACGATATATTTCTACCCTTTGTTAAAGCCCGATAGCGCGTTTATACGTTATCGGGCTTTTTTGGTTTTAACGGAGTATCAGATGCAGATAACGACAATTATTTTAGCGGCGGGCAAAGGTACGCGTATGCGTTCGGAATTGCCTAAAATCCTACATAAAATTGCCAGCCGCTCCTTATTGCAGCATGTTTACGATATGGCGGCGCAATTGGACAACAATACCGTCAAGATTGTGGTCGGCCACGGCGCGGAGCAGGTTACCGCCGCCTTAAAACATTTTGATGCGGATTGGATAGAGCAAACGCAACAATTAGGCACAGGCCATGCGGTGCAACAAGTTAGCGACCAGCTTGCCGATGCCGATACGGTGTTGATATTGTATGGCGATGTGCCGTTGTTAAAATTAACCACGGTCAAGACGCTAATAGCCCATGTCACTGACAAGTCGCTGGCTTTGCTGACGGTCAATCTTGATACGCCCACCGGTTACGGCAGGATAGTCCGCGACGCCGCAGGCCGGGTCAGTAAAATTGTCGAAGAAAAGGATGCTGACGCCAATGAAAAACAAATCAACGAAGTCAATACCGGTATTATGGCAGTGCAGGGCAGGCAGTTAAAAAAATGGTTAAGCCAGCTCAATAACAGCAATGCGCAGGGCGAATATTATTTGACCGATGTGATTGAAATGGCCGTTGCCGACCAAGTCACTATTATCACCAGTCAGCCGGAGACTGAGGATGAGGTGCTGGGTATCAATAACCGCATACAACTCAGTTATTTGGAGCGCGTTTATCAGCAGGAGCAAGCTAATAGCCTGATGGAGCGGGGCGTGACCTTAAAAGACCCGATGCGTTTTGATCAACGAGGCTCGATTGAAAATCTGGGGCAAGATATAGAAATCGATATTAATGTCATTTTGGAAGGGAAAAACAGCATCGGCAGCCATGTCAAAATAGGTGCTAATACGCATATCAAAGATTCGATTATTGGCGATAATGTAGACATACTTGCAAACTGCGTTATTGAGGATGCGGTGGTAGGTCAAGGCAGCCGGATTGGTCCTTTTGCAAGGCTCAGGCCGGAAAGCGTGTTGGCCGAAGATGTGCATATCGGTAATTTTGTTGAAATCAAAAAATCGTCAGTCGCGGCAGGCAGTAAAATCAATCACTTGAGTTATATCGGAGATACCACGGTAGGCGAAAAAGTGAATATCGGCGCCGGCACCATTACCTGCAATTACGACGGTGCCAATAAATTTAGAACGATTATCGAAGACGGCGCTTTTATTGGTTCCGATACTCAGCTCGTCGCCCCGGTTACGATAGGCAAAAATGCCACCATAGGCGCCGGCTCAACCATCACTAAAGACAGCCCTGAGAACCAGTTGACCTTAAGTCGCGCCAAGCAGGTATCCCTCGCAGGATGGCAGCGACCTGTTAAAAAGGAGACATGATATGTGTGGCATTGTTGGCGGTATCGCGCAACGAAATGTAGTGCCTATTCTATTGGAAGGCCTAAGGCGCCTCGAATATAGGGGCTATGATTCGGCTGGTTTAGCTGTGATCGACCATCAGCAAATCCATCGAAAACGTGAGCTGGGCAAAGTCAAAGGCCTTGAAGCGCTACTTGAGGCAGAGCCGATTTCAGGCCGCATTGGCATCGCGCATACCCGTTGGGCAACTCACGGCAAACCCAGCACAGCCAACGCGCATCCGCATATGTGCCGACATAAAATAGCGGTGGTTCATAACGGCATCATTGAAAACCACGAGCATTTAAGAGCCGTCCAGCAACAAAATGGTTATGAATTCAGTTCGGAAACCGACACCGAAGTGATTGCGCACGAAATCCATCATGCGATGGAAACCCATCGACTAGGCTCAGGTCAGGCTACCGGCGACTTGCTCGACGCCGTTAAGTTGGCGGTCAAAAAACTGAATGGCGCTTATGCCTTGGGCATCATCAGTGTTGATGATCCCGATACGCTGGTCGCTTGCAGAAAAGGCAGTCCGCTGGTTATCGGTGTCGGTATCGGCGAATATTTTATCGCGTCCGATGTGGCCGCTTTGTTGCCGGTAACGCAGCGCTTTATTTTTCTCGAAGATGGCGACATTGCGGCGATTAATATCAATGGGCTGGTTATTTATGATCAACAGGATCAGGCGGTTACGCGGCCGGTCGTAGACAGCCAGTTGACGGCTGATGCGGTCGATAAAGGCGAGTATCGCCATTACATGCTGAAAGAGATTTATGAGCAGCCGTTTGCCATCGCGCAAACGCTGGAAGGCCGGTTCATCAATAACCGCCTGCAAGAAAACGCCTTTGGGCATAACGCCGCTGAAGTGTTCGACAACATAAAAGCCATTCAAATTTTAGCCTGCGGCACCAGCTATCATGCCGGCATGGTGGCGCGTTACTGGTTTGAAAAATTGGCTCGCGTGCCTTGCAATATCGAAGTGGCCAGCGAATTCCGTTACCGAAATCCGGTGTTAGCGCCGGATACACTGATTGTTACTATCTCGCAATCGGGCGAAACTGCCGACACGCTAGCGGCATTGTTAGAAGCGAAAAAACTGGGCGCGAAATATTCCCTAGCCATCTGCAACGTGCCGGAAAGTTCCTTAGTTAGAGAGTCCGATCTGGTAATGATGACCCGCGCCGGGCCTGAAATAGGCGTTGCTTCAACCAAGGCCTTTACCACCCAACTGGCCACATTAATGATGTTGGTCATTGCCATCGGGAGACGCTTCCAATTGAGTGAAGTGGAAGAGCAGAAGATGACCTCGGAATTATTCAGCTTGCCGGGCACAATCGAAAAAGTGTTAAAACTGGACGAGCAAATTAAAACGCTGTCCGAACAATTTGCCGAAAAAGAACATGCCTTGTTTCTAGGGCGGGGTACACATTATCCGATTGCCATGGAAGGCGCACTGAAATTAAAGGAAATTTCCTACATTCATGCCGAAGCCTATCCGGCAGGCGAGTTAAAACACGGCCCCCTGGCCTTAATTGATGCTGACATGCCGGTGGTGACCGTCGCGCCGAATAACAGCTTGTTGGAGAAATTGAAGTCGAACATGCAGGAGGTCAGCGCCAGGGGAGGGCAGTTGATCGTGTTCATGGATGAAACCTTAGCCGCCGCCGAAGATGAAAATGTACAGATTGTAAAAATCCCCCAAGTCGGCAATGAAATTTCGCCGATTGTGTACACCATTCCGTTACAATTGCTGGCTTATCATGTCGCGGTGTTAAAAGGCACCGATGTCGACCAACCCAGAAACCTCGCAAAATCAGTTACCGTGGAATAAACATGGCGAAATTATCCTTACAAGAACAGCTGTTAAAATCCGGTTTGGTTAGCGCCGCCAAAGCCAAAAGTGTAAACGCGGATAAGCGCAAACAAACCCAGCAGCAGCGCAAAAATAAAGTCGAAGTGGTTGATGAGGCCAAAGAACTGGCACAAAAAGCACAGGCTGAAAAAATTGAACGGGATCGCGAGCTGAATCAGCTGCGCCAGCAACAGGAAGAACAAAAGCAGTTAGCCGCACAAATCAAACAGATCATCGAATTAAACCGTTTGCCCCGGGATGCTGAGGGCTTGGCCTATAATTTTACCGATGATAACAAGGTAAAGCGGCTGTATGTCACCGCTGCCATGCGCGATCAGATTGCCGAAGGACGGCTGGCTATTGTCAAATTCGGTTCGCAATACGAAGTTGTATCTGCTGAAGTGGCAAAAAAAGTGCAGTCACGCGATGCTGCCAGTGTCATTGTTTTTAATGGACAGCATAAAACAGAAGAAAGCGTCGATGATATTTATGCGGCGTACCAAGTGCCCGATGATTTGATTTGGTAGATACGGAACGGGGTTATGGGCAGCGCCAGCCGAACTATGGGATTAGCTTAAAGCCTGACAGGTTCTTGGTTTGCAACTTGTGGATAAGATTACGGGTTGCTACGATTGATATTATGCTGATGCTCAATGCCTTTGGTTAAATTATAGCCAGCGTCATTGAACAGGTCGCCGGTAAAAAACAAGTGCATGTCTATGATCCAAGCAATTTTCTTTATCTTATTGTTTTCTATTATAATAGTTGCAAGTTTCGGATCGTTATTAATAATCTGATTCACAACTGTTTTTGGATTGCCGGGGTCTTCTTTTAGCGCGCCAGACACAATTCGTTGGGCGGATTTCATGGTCAGCGTTGGGTGCGCGCCAGGTAGTTCGGCGTTTTTTTCACTTTTAAGTGACTGCGCATTAAAAAAACCAATGTCATAGACCAACTTAAACATCAGGCCGAGGATAACTATGCCGCCATAAACAGAGAGGCCAATTTTTAATCGTCTTCTAACGCGAGGGTTTGATAGTTTTTTTAGAATAGCGCGAATTTTCACATTCATTGTTAGAGGGATCTGTTTTGGCTAATGCTGGCCATTTATACTGCACAGGGTATATTTTGCTTATGGATGTTGGGGAAAGGGTTGTCAGTGATGGATATGGCAATTATGTCGGGTTAAAAGCGCTATATATTTGTTAAAAAAACCATATAAGATAAAGAGAAAATTTATCCGTACCTATATAAAAATAGGTGGGAGGCAACAATAATGCTGTTCTGAAGTATGGTGCCGAGGAGAGGATTTGAACCTCCACGGGGTTGCCCCCACCAGCACCTGAAGCTGGCGTGTCTACCAATTTCACCACCTCGGCAGAGGCTAGCTGTAAAAGCTAAAGTGAGCGCGCACTATACTAACCCTTCCTCGCTTTGTCAATTCGACTGTGAGTTTTTTGTTTAAACCTTATCTAGGACATAATGGTCGGCGCTTTGCCCATTGCGGAATATTTCGTTTGCATAACGCCCAAAACCTTTTCTCTTTCAATCCTAATCGATATACTAAGTCACTATTTAAGAACTATTCAGCTCCGGCCTATCTCTCCCCTTTCTTAATTTTTTATTAGAAAAATGACACTAAAGTCTAAAAAAGACGTTGATTTTAATTCAACCAAAGACCCATACGCTCAGCGCGAAGCTGAGAAATATGAAAACCCTATCCCTAGCCGCGAATTAATTTTGCAATTAATCGAACATGCAGGGAAGCCTTTGCACCGCGAAGAAATCGCCGAGGCGTTTACGCTTGATAGCGAAGATCAGCTAGAAGCGCTACGCCGACGATTGCGCGCTATGGAAAGGGATGGGCAGTTATTATTTAACCGGGGTAAAAAATATTGTTTGGTCAACAATGAAGATTTAATTGCCGGGCGCATTATCGGACATGCTGACGGTTTCGGTTTTATTAAGCCGGATGACGGCTCTGACGACCTGTTCTTATCGCCACGGGAAATGAATCCGTTGTTGCACAATGACAGGGCGCTGGTGCGTGTTGCTGGGGTCGATAAAAAAGGCCGCCGGGAAGGTGCGGTGGTTGAGATTCTGCAGCGGAATACGCATCAGGTCGTCGGTCGGCTGTATAAGGAAGACGGCTTTACTTATGTGGTGCCGGAAAATAAAAATATAGCACAAACCATTTTGCTGCAAAAAGGCGGTGCCGGCAAAGCCAAACAAGGGCAAATTGTTGTTGCCGAGATTGTCGAACAGCCGACTAAATTGCGCCAACCTATCGGCCGGATTATTGAGGTCATGGGCGAACACATGGCGCCGGGCATGGAAATCGAGATGGCGATTCGCTCCCATGGCTTGCCCAATCAATGGCCTGATGAGTTGCTGGAAGAAATAAAACCGCTGAAAAAAGAAGTGCCGGAAGCGGCCAAAGAAGGGCGCGTTGATTTGCGCAAAATCCCACTGGTCACGATTGACGGCGAAGATGCCCGCGATTTTGACGATGCTGTTTATTGCCAAAAAACGCCCAAAGGCTGGAAGCTGTTGGTTGCCATTGCCGACGTTTCACATTATGTGCAGATTAATTCGGAATTGGACAAGGAAGCGCAAAAACGCAGCACCTCGGTGTATTTTCCTGAACAGGTTATTCCAATGTTGCCGGAGATTTTATCGAATGGCTTGTGTTCGCTGAATCCGCAGGTAGACCGTTTATGTATGGTTTGCGAGTTGCTGATTAATGCGGAAGGCCAGGTAACGCGGTCGCGTTTTTACGACGCAGTGATGAGCTCCCATGCCCGCCTGACCTATGATGAAGTCGCAAAAATGCTGGTTGATGGCGATACTATTTTGGCCGACAAGTATAAAGCCGTGCTGCCGCATTTGCAGGAGCTGTATGCGCTGTACAAAGTGATGCGGGTGAGTCGCGAGCAGCGAGGCGCGATGGATTTCGACACCCAGGAAACCCGGATTGTCTTCGGTAGCGAGCGCAAAATTGAAAAAATTGTGCCGGTGGTACGTAACGATGCGCACAAATTGATCGAAGAATTCATGATTACCGCGAACATGGCGGCGGCGAAGTTTTTAAATGGCAAAAAAATGCCCAAGCTGCTGCGCGTACATGAAGGGCCGGGTACTGAAAAGCTGATGAATTTAAAAGTATTTTTGGGTGAGCTAGGCTTGAGTTTGGCAGGCGGCGACAAACCGACGCCGTTGGATTATATGCATTTGATGGAATCGATTAAAGGCAGGCCCGATGCGCATTTGATACAAACGGTGTTGCTGCGCTCAATGTCGCAAGCCGTTTACAGCCCCGAATTAAAAGGCCATTTCGGTCTGGCGTTGGAAGCCTACGCGCATTTTACCTCGCCGATTCGCCGCTATCCAGACTTGCTGGTGCATCGTGCCATCCGGCATTGTTTGCAAGGCAAACCGGTGGAAAGCTTTTACTACGGCGTTCCCGATATGGTTGTTTTGGGCGAACAGTGTTCCGCCAATGAGCGTCGCGCCGATGATGCGACGCGTGATGTGGTGAGCTGGCTCAAGTGCGAATATATGATGGATAAGGTCGGCGAGGAGTTCCCTGGCATTATTTCAGCCGTGACCTCATTCGGTTTCTTTGTCGAACTGGCGGACATTTATGTCGAAGGCCTGATTCATATCAGCAATCTGGCGCAGGATTATTTTCATTTCGATGCGACCAGCCATCAACTCAGAGGTGAGCGCACCGGTATTAATTACCGCTTGGGCGACAGCGTTCAGGTCAGGGTCGTCCGTGTTGACCTGGACGAAAAGAAAATCGATTTTGAGTTGGCGCAAAAAAGTGCCGCAATGGATAGCAAGCCTAAAAAAAGACGCCGTAAGAAATGATGAACAAAGAACTTTTTTTTAGCGGCTATATTGATCGAATTGCCGATAAATTTAGTTTGCAAAAACCGTTTGCGTTTGAGATTTTAGCGATAGCGGCCATTTTGGATTTGAGTTTTGATGAAGTATATGATCATGCGTCCACATTAACAAAAGATAATAGCGGTAATATTAACGGGAGAAATGATGGTGGATTTGATGGGATTTATCTCGAAGAAGATGAGGATGAAAATATATTGCATGTTTTTCAGATAAAATCATCCGATTCTGTTGGGGATAATGAACTAGCCAAATTCGTTAATGATTTTCGTACTGTCTTTGTTTACGGTAATACGTTAAATTTGCCTTTGAATGAAAAAGTCAGTTCAGCTTTGCAAATCTATCAAACGTTAGTCAGTTCAGGTAGGGTCGTCGAAACGCGTTTGTATTTTGTGTTTAAGGGTGAAAAAGCTGGCGCTACAAAACCCCGAATTGATCGTCATGTTGAAAATACCGATAATCTGCAAGTTTTTGATAGCCAGGATTTATATGAACAAATTGATAATCTGGTTTCAGAAAGAAAAAAACGCAAGCCTGTTACTTTCAGCTTTATGGCGGAAAAATCAAATATTTCGCTGCGTAGCGATCCCCAAGCGTTAATTTCATTTTCTATACAAAATGTCAAAGCGGTAAATTTTCGTTTACCCGCCCTGGAGCTTTGCAAATTGCTAGACTTGGAGCAGCATACAAACAAGCGTATTGATACGGTATTTAGTGATAATATTCGTGGTTTTTTACGTTATAACAAAACTAACAAAAATATTCGGGCCACGCTATTAGGCGACGATGCTGAATATTTTCCTTTTTTAAATAACGGCATTACTATAATTGCTGAGCGTGTAAAAATCCCTAAAGAAATGCAAGTCGGGTTTTATCCGCTTGAGGTAGTTAATCCGGTTATTGTTAATGGCTTGCAAACCACGCATGTTATCTATGAGATTTATCAACAAGACTGCAACAAACTAGAAGATATTTATGTGGTGGTTAGGCTGTATGAAACGACCGAGCCCGAACTTATAGATAAAATTACCGAAGCGACTAATACCCAGTCGCCAATCAATTACCGCGATAAAATAAGTACTCGTCTTTTTAATGAATATACCAAAGAAATATTTGCTAATGCCGGTATTGGTTATTTAAGTAAACGTGGTGAAACATTTGAAAATAAGCTGAGTATTTCTTTACAAAAATCAGTCCATAGCGAAACTGTGCTCAAGTTTTGGTATGCCACATTTTATGAGCAACCAGGGCGGGCAAAAAGTGCCAAGTCTAAGGTGCTTGAGGAACTTTTTGATGCGACAACCAACAAGAATAATAAGTTATATCCTTTATTTAATGGCAGCAAAGACTCGCCTATCTATCGACAACTTCTTGAAACATTTTGGATTTATGAGTTTGTTGTGGCGCAACGCCAAACTCAAAAACATGAGTCAGACTTTGTTTTGTTTGCCGATGAGTTGATTGCCTATGGCATTTATAAGTTAATGAAAAAATCAGGTGGTTTTGTTAAAGAACGGATGGGCGATTGTTATTCGGCTGTTTATCATGCCATTCCTAAGGGTATAGAGATTGAAAAAGAGGAAAAGGCACAAAGCAAATCGACTTATTCACACAATAGCTATTTTAAGTCTTTTAGATCACATTGGCTGCTAAATAAAGAGTTAGCGCTTACTCATTCGCCCAGCGATGACTCAATACCTGATCCATTACTTCTGTAATAATAATGAAACCAAGCAAAATATACGGACTACATTCGGTGCAGTCGGCTTTAGATTATTCCCCGAAAAAAATCAATAAAGCCTGGGTTGACAGCCAGCGGCAAGATAAACGCTTAACGCAGTTAATCGACGATTTATTGGATTTAGGCATAGAGCCGGAAAAAGTCGAACGGAAAAAACTCGATAAATTGGCCGACAGCCATAACCATCAAGGCATCGTGATTGAAGTCGATATGCCCGCTGAGTTATCGGAAAGCGATTTAAAAAACGCAGTATTGACGTTAACTGGAACACCGTTATTTTTGGTGCTGGATAATGTGCAAGACCCGCACAATTTTGGCGCCTGCCTTAGAACCGCCGACGCGACTGGCGTACACGGCGTGATTGTCACGAAAGACAATGCGGCCGGGATTACCCCGACAGTTTGTAAAGTCGCCAGCGGCGCGGCGGAAACCGTGCCGGTTTATCAAGTGACCAATTTAGCCAGAACCTTACGCTGGCTGAAAGAGCAGGGCATTTGGGTGATGGGCGCGGCAGGCGAAACCACGCAGACCGCGTACCAAACCGATTTCACCGTGCCGCTGGCGCTGGTTGTCGGCGCCGAGGGCAAAGGTTTAAGGCGCCTGACTAAAGAACAATGCGATGTGCTGGTCAAACTGCCGATGCTGGGCAAGGTCGAAAGCCTTAATCTGTCGGTTGCGACCGGCGTGTTGCTGTATGAAACTTTGCGCCAGCGCTCGGCTATTGTCTAATCCATGCGCCCATCCATACATTCTCTTGCAGGCACCGATTTAAGCTGCATCCGCGATGATCGGGTGCTGTTCGAGCAACTGGCTTTTGAGTTGGTTGCGGGCCAAGTACTCTTGCTGGAAGGCAAAAACGGCAGCGGCAAGACCTCGTTGCTGCGCATTTTATGCGGCTTTCGCGAACCTGATGCCGGCGCACTTCATTGGTGCGGCGACGCAGTAAAAGACAGCCAGTTTTATGCACAAATGGCTTATGTCGGCCATTTGGATGGCATTAAAAAAGAACTGACCGTGCTGGAAAATTTGAAAATGTCGTTGGCGCTCAGCAGTGTGGGCCACTATTCAATCGACCAAGCGTTAAACAAAGTGCATTTGACCGGCTACGATGACATTCTGGTGCAGGCGTTGTCGGCGGGGCAAAAACGGCGCTTGTCTTTAGCCCGCTTGCTGATTACCGAAAACGTGTTGTGGATACTCGACGAGCCGTTCACATCACTGGACAAACAAGGCATTGCCCTGATTGAAACCTTAATGGCCGAACATTGCGCCAATGGCGGCATGATTGTCCTCACCTCGCATCACGACATCGACCTGCCTGGGGTCGACGTCCAACGTATCAATTTATCCTGATGTCCTTATCCCGTGCATTTTTTGCCGTTATCCGGCGCGACCTGGTTTTGGCGCTGCGGCGCCGTTCCGAAATAGCCAACCCGCTGCTGTTTTTTATCCTGGTCATCACCCTGTTCCCGCTGGGCATCGGCGCGCAGCCGCATTTATTGCAAGCCATTGCGCCGGGCATTATCTGGGTTTCCGCCTTGCTGGCAGCGATGTTGTCGCTGGATAGCCTATTCCGTTCCGATTTTGACGACGGCTCGCTGGAGCAATTGCTATTAAGTCCACATCCGACCTCGGTGTTGGTGTTGGCTAAAATTATCGCCCATTGGTTAGTGACCGGTTTGCCGCTGTTAATAGTCGCGCCGCTGCTGGCGGTTTTTTTAGGCATGCCCAATCACGCGTTGGGTATTTTGTTGCTGACCTTATTGCTGGGGACACCGGTATTGAGTTTAATCGGCGCGATTGGCGTGGCGTTGACCGTAGGATTGCGTCGTGGCGGCATGATTTTGTCGCTGTTGGTGTTGCCGCTGTATGTCCCTGTGTTGATATTTGCCGGCAATGCCGTACAAATGGCGGGCACCGGTTTGCCGGTCGATGCACAGATTAATATATTAATTGCGATTTTATTGATGGCCTTGGTATTAGCGCCTTTGCCGGTCGCGGCGGCATTAAAAATGAGTGTTAATTGATAATACCTCGTAAAATAATCAATTAAATTTACATCTGGAATAAATGATAATGACATCAGCCAAGTATCTGTCTGTTTTTGCACCCGCGACCCCGCAACAAAGAAAAGAAAATTTCGACACTTACTGGGAGTTCACCCAGCAGCATGGCGGGGAGTTGCTCGAAGACGAGAAAAACTTAGTCAAGAAACGCGACCGGCTCAAGCATTTTCAGGATAATCCGGTTAGGCTGCGTAAGCCGTTGGCCGACCCTGCCGCTTTTTACCGTAATTATGTTGAGATGCAAGATGACCCTAAGTTGCTTGATCGCATGACCTTGATGCTGACCGGCATTTATAAATTTGCCCGGCATGAGTGGGTTGGCATTAAGGGGGCTTGGGATGTGGTACCCGATATGGTGCATTCGTATACGGTGGAAGATAAAATCAGCCGGGTGCATTTAGCCGAGGAATTTTGCCATGTGCGCTTGTTTGATGAAATGCTCCTTACTTGCGGCTTGGATCAAGTCGAGTGGGTGCCGTTAGGCCCGATTAAAGAAAAAATCTATGAGCAGTTTCCCAAATTACCGGGCTTTTTAATGGACACACCTGCTTTTGTCACTGAGCTGATGGGCGTGACTTTTTACTGTCATTTATACCGCCTGTTTGATGAAGTATTGGCTGATGAGCCGGAAGTGTGCGCCCGCTTAAAAGAATTGCTTGATGAAATTACTATTGATGAAGTCGCGCATGTCGGGCAACGCAGAAACTTTATCGGCCCTATCGGCATGAAGGTTTCAAAAGCGCTGGTGAAGCCTTTTTACACGTTATTTTTTAATGATATTCCTGAAGTCGGGCAATTGTTCGATGTTGAACAAATGATTAAAGATGGCGTCGCTTTCGATTTTAACGAATTACCTGACTATATGGTTGAGCGCAGTTGGATTCCATCCTATTGCAAAGCCTAATCCCCTTGAACCTTTTACTTTGAACCTGTTTTTTTCATGTTTCTAATTCCTGATCCTGTCGTCCGTTTTTTTCACCGCATGGCGTCCCCGCCGCATTTTTACGCATTTTCCCAGCGTTTGATGCCGTGGCTGGTGGTCATTTTTTTATTGCTGACAGCGGCCGGTCTTTACGGCGGCCTGTATTTGGCGCCTAGTGATTATCAGCAGGGCGACAGCTACCGCATCATTTATATTCATGTGCCTAGCGCCTGGATGTCGCTATTTATTTATGTAGTGATGGCGTTGGCCGGTGCCATCGGCTTGATTTGGCGTATTAAACTGGCGGAAATAGTCGCGATTAGCAGCGCGCCGGTGGGCGCCAGTTTTACCTTTATTGCGCTGGTGACCGGTTCCTTGTGGGGCAAGCCGATGTGGGGAACCTGGTGGGTTTGGGATGCGCGCTTAACCTCCGAATTGATACTGCTGTTTTTATATCTGGGTGTTATTGGGCTTTACGGCGCGATAGACGACAAGCGTACTGCGTCGAGGGCGGTGGCGATTTTGGCGCTGGTCGGCGTGGTCAATATCCCGGTTATTCATTATTCGGTGGAATGGTGGAATACGCTGCATCAAGGCCCGACGGTGACCAAAATGGATAAACCGTCCATCCATGTCAGCATGTTGGTGCCGCTGTTGCTGATGGCGGTGGCGTTCAAATTTTATTATTTGATTGCCATGCTGCAACGGGCGCGGATTGAATTGCTGTTGCGCGAACGTAATGCACAGTGGGTTAAGAATAAGGTTGCAGAGTTGAAATTATGAACAGTTTACAAGAATTTTTCGCCATGGGCGGTTACGCCTTTTATGTCTGGACGTCTTACGGCCTGACTTTTGTGGTGCTGTTGGCCAATATTATTATTCCGGTTATGCAGCGCAAACAGTTTTTACGCTCATTGTCACTCAAACAAAAACGGCAATAAATTATGATGAAACCCGCCAGAAAACAGCGTTTGATATTGATTGGCCTGATGGTGATCGGTGCCGGTTTGGCGACGGCCTTTGCGCTAAAATCGTTTAATGAAAATTTGATGTATTTTTTTTCCACCACTGATGTGGTGGCAGGTAAAGCGCCTAATGACACCTTGTTCCGTCTGGGCGGCATGGTGGTTAAAGGTACGGTGGAACGCCCCGATGACGGGCTGATGGTGCGTTTTAAACTGACCGATTACAGTAAAGAGGTCACCGTTGAATATACCGGTATCCTGCCGGATTTGTTCCGTGAAGGGCAGGGCATCGTGGCTCACGGCAAGTTAAATGCGCAGGGTGTGTTTATCGCCGAAGAAGTATTGGCTAAACATGATGAGAATTACATGCCGCCGGAAGTGAAGGATAGTTTGAAAGGGCAGGCCGCGCCGGTTGCAGGCCAATAGTGTTAGCTGTCAGTGAAGCAAACTATTCGGTTTTTTTTCTTGCAAGAAGTCATCCTATGAAACTGAAAGTCATCGTACATGAAGCAGAAGAGGGCGGTTATTGGGCTGAAGTTCCGGCTATTTTAGGTTGCGCTACCCAAGGTGACAGCTTTGATGAGTTGATGGCGAATTTGCATGAAGCCGTAGAGGCCTGCCAGGATACGATTGGAATTAAGTGTCGAAGTAGACCTTCCAGGTTTTTAAAACCTGGAAGGTCTGTCCCGCGTTAAGTTGATAGCCGGAATTAATACAAAAAACTACCGTTTTGACCGTGAAAAAGCTAATGAACGATAACTTTTTCATCGTTAATCCATTTAAAACCATAAAACATCAAAAATAATGATCGCAGAACTCGGACATTTTTCACTCATACTCGCCTTGTGCATGGCCATTATTTTAGGCCTGTTGCCCATTATCGGTGCTTCCCGCTCCATTTCCGGCTGGATTAACGTGGCAAGACCTGCGGCATTCGGGCAGTTGTTATTTATGCTCATTTCCTACGGCTGTCTGACTTACGGCTTTTTGACCCATGATTTTTCAGTCAAATACATTGCCTCCAATTCCAATACCGCCTTGCCGGTGTTGTATCTGGTGTCCGGGGTTTGGGGCGCGCATGAAGGCTCATTACTGCTTTGGGCGTTGGTATTATCCTGCTGGACAGGCTTGGTGGCGCAATTTAGCCGTAATATACCCGATGCCACCGTCTCGCGTGTTTTAGGTGTAATGGGTTTGGTTTCTATTGGCTTTTTGCTGTTTTTATTGCTGACCTCCAACCCCTTTGAACGCCTGTTTCCTGCGCCAATGGAAGGCCGCGACTTAAACCCTTTGCTGCAAGATCCCGGCTTGGCGATACATCCGCCGATGCTGTATATGGGTTATGTCGGTTTTTCGGTGGCCTTTGCTTTTGCCATTGCCGCGCTGCTTGAAGGCCGTTTGGATGCCGCCTGGGCGCGTTGGTCGCGGCCTTGGACCAACATCGCCTGGATGTTTTTAACTATCGGCATTGCCTTGGGCAGTTGGTGGGCTTATTACGAATTGGGCTGGGGTGGCTGGTGGTTTTGGGATCCGGTCGAAAATGCTTCCTTCATGCCGTGGCTGGTCGGTACCGCGCTGATTCATTCGTTGGCCGCCACCGAAAAACGCGGCGTGTTCAAAACCTGGACGGTATTGCTGGCGATTTTCGCCTTTTCGTTAAGCCTGCTCGGTACCTTTTTGGTGCGTTCCGGTGTATTGACCTCGGTACACGCGTTTGCCAGCGATCCGGCACGCGGCCTGTTCATTTTGCTCTTTTTGGCGGTCGTAGTCGGCGGCTCGCTGTTGCTGTACGCAATCCGGGCGCCTTACGTTAAAAGTAGCGCGGCCTTCGAGCTGGTGTCTAAAGAGTCGGCCATATTGTTGAACAATGTGTTATTGGTAGTGACCGCGTCCAGCATCTTGCTCGGCACCTTGTATCCGTTGGTGATTGACGCGCTGGGTTTGGGCAAGATTTCGGTCGGCCCGCCGTACTTTAACGCGGTGTTCATTCCGCTGATGGCGCCATTGGCGATTGCCGTAGGATTGGGCATGTTGCTGCGCTGGAAACGGGACAATATCAACGTGATTGCCTTGCGTTTGCGCTGGATTATTTTAGCCTGCGTCGCCGGTGGTTTGCTGCTGCCTTTGTTGATGCCGTTTTATTCATGGGCTGCGGCTTTGGGTTTAACCTTGGCATTGTGGACGGTGGCTATCACCGCGCTGTCTTTTGTCGACCGCATGGGCGTGCAGGGCTTTTCCTGGCAACGCCTGCAAACGGTTCCGGCCGGTTTTTACGGCATGACCGTGGCGCATTTGGGCATTGCAGTTTTCGTTATCGGCATCACCTTGACCTCAGTGTACAGCGTCGAAAAAGATGTGCGCATGGCGCCTAATGACACGCTCGATATGTCCGGCTATATTTTTGAATTCCACGGTGTTAAAGAAACCCAAGGGCCTAACTATGTCGCCGAACAGGCGTTTGTGACTGTCAGTTATGAGGGCAAACAAGTCGCCCAACTGGAGCCGCAAAAGCGTGTTTACCAGGTGCAAAAAATGCCGATGACCGAGGCTGCGATTGATGCCGGATTATTCAGGGATTTGTTTGTCGCGATAGGCGAGCCGCTGGGCGATAAAGGTGCGTGGAGCCTTCGGATTTATTACAAATCATTCATCCGCTGGATTTGGCTGGGCGCATTGTTCATGGCGGCGGGCGGATTAATCGCGGCTTGCGACCGGCGCTATAAAATAACTGCTGTGAAGGTATCGGTTGATGCTTAAATTTATCCTCCCCTTACTATTATTCATCGTTCTCGCGGTATTTCTGGCGTTGGGTTTAAACCTGCATCCTAGCGAGATTCCCTCGCCGCTCATCGACAAACCCGCGCCAGTATTTTCTGCGCCTAAGTTACTTGCACCTGCGGAAAAATTATCCCCCGCTGATTTAAAAGGCAAAGTCTGGCTGTTTAACGTGTGGGCGTCGTGGTGCGCTTCGTGCCGTTCCGAACACCCGATATTGAACCAATTAGCCCAACAAAAAGCAGTCATTATCATTGGTTTAAATTATAAGGATGAGCCGGAGGCGGCTAAAGGCTGGCTGGCGCAATTGGGCAATCCTTACGATGTCAGTATCATGGATCAGGATGGCCGCATCGGCATCGACTGGGGCGTTTACGGCGTGCCGGAAACTTTTGTCGTCGATAAAAACGGCATAGTCCGCTACAAGCATACCGGGCCGGTTACCGCAGAAGACGTGACACAATTATTTTTACCGTTAATTGCCAAATTGCAGGCTGAAAATTGATCTTGTTGCTTTGAATTTTTGTTTATACAATATTTTTTGTGGAAATCGATTTCGATCCTAAAAAACACGCCGCTAATCTGAATGATTCAACCAGGCAGTTGGGCTTTGGTCGAGCGCATGATTTCGACTGGTCTTCTGCCCGCATCGTGGAAGATGTACGTTATATTTACCCGGAGCGGCGTTTTGTAGCAGTAGGTTATCTGGATGGGCGCTTGCATGTTTTGTGTTTTACGCCTATTACTGGCGGCATTCGGGTAATCAGTTTCCGTAAGGCTAATAAAAGAGAGGCAAAAAAATATGGTAAAACCATTACCCTTGACTAATGCAGATGGCGAAGTTCGCGAACTGACCGCCGAAGATTTTAAGCACTTTAGGCCAGCTGCCGAAGTGTTGCCGGAACTGTTTGGCGATGGATTGGCAACTGAGATGTTATCCCCTAAAAAACCCGGCAGACCACGCACAGATACACCCAAAATATTTACCGGCATCCGGCTGGATGCCGAAGTGCTTGAAGCTTTTCGAGCTACAGGGCGTGGTTGGCAAACGCGCATCAATGATGCGTTAAAAGAATGGCTGAAAGAGCATTCGGCCGGATAAGAATGACATTTTAACTACGAGCGCTTAATGAAGTATTTATCAATTTTTCTCCTACTCCTATTCTCCAACATAACCGCCGCTGGTGTTGAATACCGGCAGTTTGCCAATCCCGAACAACAGGCCGATTACGAAACGCTGACCTCGGAACTGCGCTGTTTGGTCTGCCAAAACCAGACCATTGCCGATTCCAATGCCGAACTGGCGGCGGATTTGCGCCGGCAAGTCTACGAGATGTTGCAACAAGGCAAATCAAAACAGGACATTGCCACATTTATGACTGACCGCTACGGCGATTTCGTCTTATACAAACCGCCGTTCAAGCTTAAAACCGGTTTGCTGTGGCTAGGGCCGGTGCTGTTTTTAGTCATCGGTTTGATCGCGCTATTTTTATTCGCCCGGCGCAAAAAAAATGCCGAGGCGGTGACCATCAGCGCTGAAAAACAGCAAAAAATTCGTCGTTTATTGGAAAAAGGTGACCCGTCTTGAACATGCTATTTTTGCTGATTGCCAGCGTCTTGGTGTTAAGCGCTTTTGTGATTGTATTGCCGCCCTTGTGGCGTAAACAGCCGCTTGCCGCTGCGGATTTAGACCAGCGCAATGTGGCCATTGCCCGGCAGCGGCTGGCTGAATTGAAAGAACAACTGCAAGCCGGTGCGTTAAGCCAGGCGCTTTATGACGAGCAACTGGCTGAGCTGGAACTGGCCTTGAGCGACGATCTTGATATTGTCAGCCAAGTCACAGCGCCGTCTTCATCATCGGGGCAATGGATGGCGCCAGTGTTGATTTTTGCCATTCCTTTGCTGGCCGGGTCATTATATTGGAGCTTAGGCAACTATCCGTCGTTGGCTTATAACAACCAAACCGCAGCGATAAATCAGCGGACACCGGAACTGGAACAAATGAAAGCGATGGTGGCAGGCCTTGCCGAGCGCTTAAAAAAGCAGCCGGACGATGCCATGGGCTGGACGATGTTAGGCCGCTCCTATAAATATTTGGAGCAACATGCGCAGGCCGCCGATGCGTTCGGGCACGCTTACAAGCTGACAGGCGACCAGCCCGAAATCATGCTGCTTTACGCCGACGCGCTGGCTTTTGCCAATGATGAACAAATGGCCGGAAAGCCCGAACAGCTGGTGTTTAAAGCCTTGGCGCTAGAGCCTGACAACATGACCGGTTTGTGGCTGGGCGGTATGGCGAAAGCGCAAACCGGCGAGTTTGTTGCCGCGATGGCCTTATGGAAAAAGCTTGAAGCCTTATTGCCGCCGGGTTCCGAGTCGCAGCAGGAAATACAAGTCTTGCTGGCTAAATTGGCGGCGCAAATACCCGAAGGCACGGTGATGCCGGAAGCCGAACTTGCCAGCGCGGTGAGTATTGAAATACAAGTGAGCTTGACGCCGGAATTGCAAAAACTAGCCAATCCTGATGACACGGTTTTTGTGTATGCCCAAGCCTTATCCGGCGCCAAAATGCCGCTGGCGATTGTGCGGAAACAGGTGTCTGAATTGCCGCTAACGGTCAGTTTGACTGATGCAATGGCGATGATGCCAACGACCGCCATGGAGGGTGGAAGTGCCGCAATCGGTAGGGAACCGATGCGGCCGATGAAATTATCCAATTTCGGGCAGGTTAAATTGCTGGCGCGCATTTCCAAATCCGGCGATGCGATGCAGCACCCCGGCGACTTAATCGGCGTGATCGAACAAGTTGCCTTAACGGACAAAAGCCTCCATAAAATAGTCATCAACAGCCAAATAAAATGATGGACCAATCTATAAAGTTCGATTTAGGCCTTATCAACCGTTACGACAAAGCCGGGCCGCGTTACACCTCGTACCCGACCGCGTTGGAATTGCACGAAGGCTTTGGCGACCACGAATATCGCCAGCATATCGCAAAGTCCAATGCCGCAGGCGGGCCGCTGTCGCTGTATTTCCACATCCCGTTTTGCGACACCGTGTGTTTTTATTGCGCCTGCAACAAAATCGTCACAAAAAACCGCAAACATGCCGAACCGTATTTGGCGAATTTGTGCAAAGAAATCACCCTGCAAGGCGACTTGTTCGATGCCAACCGCGTGGTCAACCAATTGCACTGGGGCGGCGGCACGCCGACTTTTTTAAATTATCAGCAGATGAAAGCCCTGATGGACGTTACTCGTCAGCATTTTCATCTAAGGGACGACGACAAAGGCGAATATTCGATCGAAGTCGACCCACGCGAAACCAACGGCGAAACGATGAAACAGCTGCGCGAACTGGGCTTTAACCGGGTCAGTTTAGGCTTGCAGGATTTCGACCCTGCCGTGCAAAAAGCGGTCAACCGCTTGCAAACTGAGGAGCAAACCTTCGCTGTTTTAGCCGCCGCCCGTGCCGAAGGTTTCCGTTCCACCAATATCGATTTGATTTACGGCCTGCCGCTGCAAACAGTAGAATCTTTTGCGCTTACCCTGGACAAAATATTGGCGGTAGAACCGGACAGGTTTTCGATCTTCAACTACGCGCACATGCCGAACCGTTTTAAAACCCAGCGCCAGATCAACGATGCCGACATGCCCACGCCCGAAGTCAAACTGGCGATTTTGCAGAGGGTGGGACAGCGCCTGACCGACGCCGGTTATGTTTACATCGGCATGGATCATTTCGCCAAACCCGATGACGAACTCGCCATCGCGCAACGGGAAGGGCATTTGTACCGCAATTTCCAGGGCTATTCCACGCACTCGGATTGCGATTTGGTGGGCTTAGGGATTACCTCAATCGGCCGGGTAGGCGATGCTTATATCCAGAATGTCAAAGAATTGGACGAATACGAGCAGTTGATCAGCCAGAATAAATTGCCGGTTTTTAAAGGCGTCGAACTGAATGACGACGACAAACTGCGCCGCGCCGTGATTACTCAGTTGATTTGCCATTTTGAGCTGAATTTTGCCGCCATCGAACAGCAATTCGGCATTGATTTTGCCGACTATTTTGCGGCTGAACTTAACAACCTGGCGCCGATGCAGACCGACGGCTTGCTGGTTTTATCAACAGAAGGCATCAGCGTATTATCCGCAGGCCGTCTGTTAATCCGTAACATTTGCATGGTGTTCGATAAATACCTGGCGCAAAAACAACAACAATTTTCAAAAGTAATATGAATGAAGAACGTATCATCGAACTGGAAATAAAAGCCGCGTATCAGGAAGATTTGCTGCAATCCTTAAATAAAATAGTCGCCGGGCAACAGCAGCAAATAGACCGCCTGGAAGCCACTTGCCGGATGCTCAACGAGCGCATTAAAAGCTTGTCTGTCGAAGGCGTAGGCGGCGAAAGCAGCGAAGAAGTGCCCCCGCATTATTAGCCGATAGAGCAAGTCAGGGCAGGCGGTTTTGCCTTTATGCCCTTTTTTGCATCATCGTTGCGCGCGGAGAAAAGCGTTACCTACACACTACCGGGTTTAAATTAAGAAATTAAGGGTTAGGGGGGGGGAATGTACCAATATTGGGGCAAGGCTGGTTTGGTTGACGGGCAGGGCAACAGCTATCATCTGTTGCCGTATCATTGTCTGGATGTGGCGGCGGTAGGTTGTGTGCTGTTAGAGCAACATCCTTTTTTAATGGGCCGTTTTGAGCAATTGTTCGATTTACCAAAAGCAACGCTTGTTCCTTGGCTCAAGATGCTGCTTGCTTTGCATGATTGCGGAAAATTTGCCGAGAGTTTTCAGCAATTGAAGCCGGAATTGCGGCAAACATGGTGGGGAGAAATAACTAAAACCAATTACGATATCCGCCATGACAGCTTAGGTTTTATTTTATGGCATGACCAAACGGCTATCCGTCAGTTGTTGTCGGCTGACATAATAGATAGTTCCCTGTATCGAAAAGTGCTGAAAACTTGGCTGCAAGCAGTCACAGGCCATCATGGTTTGCCGCCTAAAATCAGTAGTGTTTCGGCAAAAACTTATTTTAAGCCCTGCGATTTGGCGAATGCGGCCGAATTTTTTAACGCAATTCATGCGTTGTTTGCACCTGATATACCGGCGCTTGTTGAGCGCGCTATAGATGAAGATTGGCAGGACAAGCAATGCTCAGCCAGTTGGCTTTTAGCGGGTTTTACCGTTTTGTGCGATTGGTTAGGTTCAGATTCGGCAAAATTTGAGCCTTGTTCGGATGAATCGTTATCACTTGATGATTATTGGCAGCAATATGCGCTCCCTTCGGCAACACGGGCGGTGCAAAATGCGGGGTTATTGCCTGCGCAATCGGCATCCAAACAAAGCTTACAGCATCTTTTTCCCTATCTTAAAAATCCTACGCCTTTGCAAGTGCAAGCTGAAAGTTTGCCGTTACCGCAAAAACCGCAACTGCTCATTTTAGAAGACGTGACCGGTGCCGGAAAAACCGAAGCGGCGATGATGTTTGCCCATCGTTTAATCAGCCAGAATCTGGCGCAAGGCGTGTTTATTGGCTTGCCGACTATGGCAACGGCTAATGCTATGTATGAACGGGTTGCCGAGTGTTATTTAAAAATTTATGCCGATAAAGAAAAGCCCTCTTTAATCCTTGCGCACGGCGCCAGGCATTTGTCCGAAAAATTCCAGCAATCCATTATGGAATACACGGCGAAAGATAAAGCCTATGGGCAAAAAGAAGCGACCGCTTCCGTACAATGTTCACGCTGGTTAAGCGATCATCGCAAAAAAGCCTTATTGGCCGACGTAGGCATAGGCACGATAGATCAAGCCTTGTTGAGTATTTTGCCGGCAAAACATCAATCATTGCGGCTTTTAGGACTGGCAAACAAGGTGCTGATTGTTGATGAGGTTCATGCTTACGATGCTTATATGAACCGTTTATTGCAACGCTTGTTGGAGTTTCACGCATTTTTGGGTGGTAGTGCGATTTTATTATCTGCAACCTTGCCGTTTAAAATGCGTCAGGATTTTGTGAAGGCCTTTCAACGTGGCGCGGACTATACTGAATGCTGTTTGCAACAATCGGGTTATCCCTTATTAACCTCTGTACATGACAAAAAATCATCGAAATACAGAGAAGCCTTTCAAATCAATAAAATGAATAATACGTTGCAATGCGCACTCCAGTGAATAGGTGACGTTAAGCAATACGTCGCGAATGACATCCAGCCCCACCCTGA
>JAUXXQ010000141.1 GCA_030684815.1 Methylobacter sp.
CCAGCCAGCCTTCACAGTTACCCGGCAGGTTGATAGGTTGGTTGCGGTTAATGTCGATAAATTGCTTACTGATGGGAGTTATCCGGTTAATGAAGAATTATTCCGGGCTATGTTAACCCAATAGCAT
Organism: Methylobacter sp.; assembly: GCA_030684815.1. Taxonomy (GTDB): domain Bacteria; phylum Pseudomonadota; class Gammaproteobacteria; order Methylococcales; family Methylomonadaceae; genus Methylobacter_A. The sequence goes on from JAUXXQ010000141.1 coordinate 128, forward strand.
TGGATTCTGGTAAGACCGACAAACTCCTAGGGTTTGACGATATACCGTCACTTATGGCGGTGTGTCAATGAATCCGGTTGGGTTTCGTTGGGCAATAAAAAACCCGCTAAGCCAGATAACTTGCGGGTTTGTGTGCTTCGTTGGGTCTCGCTGCACTCTTAAATGGCGGAGAGAGAGGGATTCGAACCCTCGATACGTTGCCGTATACACACTTTCCAGGCGTGCGCCTTCGGCCACTCGGCCATCTCTCCTTTTATTTTGAACCCCCGCAGATCAGAAGGTCACGGGAAGCCGACTAGGATAATCGATATTACTTTCCGGGGCAATAGCTTTCGCTTAAAACGTGTTTAAGTCGGGTCTGTTTTTTTGTTGGGTGCTTTTTGGGGTGGGCGGGTTTTCCTGCGGCCAGATAATGACGGCTGTTCTAAGTCGGTTCTTGCCGAAACTGGACATCCGCTCAAAATCTTCGCAAGCAATCGGAATGAACTGGCAGTCGAGCTCGCTTTGCCGCCCTTCTTCGGGGTCAGGATCGTGCATGTACAGGCAGTCATTGTCGAAGCCGCTCATGACTACCCAATGCGGGGCTTTTTTGCGGTCCATCCGAAATGTGCTGATTAGGATTAAGGGGATTGCACCGGATTTAAAGGCGCTGATCAGCTCATTCTGGCTGATGTTGGCGTAATGTATGTTGATGCTTTGTTCAATCGCTTCGCGCTTGAAGCTGTTGTCAACCAGTTCCACAATCTGCTTTTTTTCTTCGTTGCGCACACCATCTATAAATAGTGTGCCGGTTTGGTTAATCCAGACTTCAACGCCAAATTGCCGCCGTTTTGCTGCCAGTGCCAAGCCTATTGGGTGGCAGCCGCCGTGCCCGGAGGTCATGAAGATGGTGGTGGCTTCGCGCCAGAGGTTGATTTCTTCTTCTTTGGAGGGTTGGTAAGCCCGGTTTAAGCCGTGCATTGCCATCATCAGTGAGGCGGGGCCGCAGGTAAATGGGGTGGTTTGCCTTAGCCAATGTACTGAGCGGTGTTGGAGGGTGTCGCGATAATGGCGGATGCGTTTTTGGTAGCGTAACGCGTCTTTGTGGTCTTCATAATAATCGCGGTAGATGCCGAATTTTTGGTAGCCCAGCGATTGGTAAAGTTTGATTGCTGCCAGGTTGTCGACGCTGACTTCAAGGCGCAAGTACAGCCTTCCTGCATCATTGGCCGCTTGTTCGCCTGCGGACATGAGCTGTTTGGCGATGCCTGAGTTTCTTTGTTCAGGCGCAACGGCGAGTGAATAAACCCGGGCCAGCCGGGTGCCGGGGTGATAAATGATCAGCACATAGCCGGTGATGATTTTCTCTTGTTCGGCAATTAGCAGGGCGCGGTGTTCGGTAGTTATCCAATGCTTGAAGCTGCGCCGACTTAATTGGTCGGTGTCAAAACAGGTTTTTTCAAGCAAGACCAGCTGCTCAATATCGGCCGGCAGGGCGGGGCGGATTAGCATGTTCAAGAGGACACCCCGTACAAGCCTTGTGCAATCACCTGTCTGGCGCGGAACAACACCATTTCGCGCCATGGCTTATCTTCGGGGCAGAAGTGACGGCGCATGGCTTTGCTGTGTTCCAGGCGGGCTTGCCCGTTGTCAGGTTGCGCCCACAGATGATGGTCGCGCAGTAATGTTGCAAACAGTTGGTCGGTGCTAAAGGTGCCGAATTCCAGGGTGATGTAGCAACTGTGCCCATTCATGACCGTATGCCATTGATAATCCAGTAAGCCTGTTTTCGGCACCGAACTGGAGGTGCCCAGGAAAGGTAAGGCCACTGATTCGCCGTACCATTGTTGGGCAACGCGTGTTGCGGCACTATCAGGTTGATGGTCGCAAATGATTTCGCCATAGCCGTAAGAACCGAGGCCGGTGTGCAGGTCGATGACGGCTAAATCGCGCTGTTGCAGGGCGTATCGGCGTATCAGCTCGGCGCAGACGTGGCTGCCGTGTGCGGGCGCTTTGCCGCCGTAAAACGGTCCAAATGGGTCGCTGTATTGGCCGGCGCTGACGGCTTTTTCCAGGGCTATGCGGCCATGCTGCCGTTCAAACTCGATAAGTTCTGTTTGCCTTTGTGCGGCATCGGCCAAATACAAGGTGTTTTTTATCAGTTCGTAGCCTTTGTTTTCAGGTAATGGCTTGGAAAAATCGACGCTATTGCGGTTAAGGTCAATACCGTCTGCATCGCAACGCCGTTGCCAGGCATAGCCCCACGGTGTGAGTGCATGAACCATCAATAGCGCAGTGTCGGCGGGAATGGCGATAGCTCCTTCGGTAAGCAAATCCAGCAGGTCGATTTGTACAGCGCTACCGGTAAAGCCTTCGATGCCGTGGGTTCCGCTAAGCAAAACCAGCACCCGCGACGCGTTTTCGGGGCCGATCCAGAGTGTGTCGCTAATCAGTGCTTCGCCGTCCGGCCCGTTGCCTGGGCAGGGGTAAGCTTGGTGTTGCGTATAACAAGGCAACTCATTTGACTGCGCCAGCCAGCGCTGCCGGGCAGCACTATAGCTTTGCGGAAAAACGGCGGTGTTGATGGCGGCAAGAGGAAGGCAATAGGACATGATGGTTACCTGTGAATGTTCGGTTACGGGGTTTTTGTGGCGATGTCCTTTTCAGGAAAGCAGCTTATGCTTTGTCATCAAACAGTTTCCTTCCTGTCAGTTTATGGGGGGGCGCGGAGGGTGTTTTTTGGATGCCGTTATGGGCATCCATTTGGCCGGTTTTTAATCCGGATGCTTCGAGCTGATTTTTCAGGTAATCCAGGTTGTGTTTGATAAGGTCGGTCGTTTGGCTGTTTTGGCTTTGGAAAAAAGTGTTGATGGCGTCGTTCCTGTAGGACACTGCACAATGGATTGTGCCCAGTTCCGGTGGGGTGATGGTGATGTTGACCGACCAGTTGCCGCTGTCGGTTTGCTGATTGTTGCCTTTGTCCTGTTGTATTTCAATTTTGACTGTTTCCGCCTGTTGCCGGTCAATAAAAGGGAGGTCGATAATCCATAATTGTTTGGGGTTGTCTTCTTTGGGCAGCGACATCAATTGTTCGAGCACGACTTTGGCTACGGTGTTTTCGCTTTTGTTTTGCAGGTTCTTGAGCAATTCAATATCAACCTGATTGGTTTTCTGTTCGCTTTGCTGGGTGATTTCCAGCTTTAGCGCATGAATAAATTTAAGCAAATTGGCCTTAAAGTCTTCGCCCATTGGCATTGCGGTTTTAGTTTCGCTGGTTGTTTCGGGTTTAAGTGTTTTTAGTGGCTGCTGTTCTGATGCTTTGGTGGCATCGGGCGCGTCTGGCGCTAAGGGTTGGGGCGCCGGTGACGGTTGTTTTTGCGTCAGGTTCTGTAATATTTCGGCGGCAATGCGTTGCAATGATTGGGGGACGCTTTCATTTTTTATCAGTTGGGGGAGGGCATTAATTAAGTCGGCTTGGCTCATGGTGGCCGGCAATTTTGCTTCGAGAAACAGACCGGAATTGGTGATTGACTGTTTAAGGCCTTGGCTGGTGATCAGCTGCTCTTTGGGCGGCAAGTTCTGGATTATTTTTGCAGCAATATCTTTTAGCGCCTGAGAAACGCTTTTGTTTTCGATGAGCTGCGGCAAATCTTTTATTAATTGGTTTAGAAAAATCGGCGCCGCTTCATGCCGTGGCAAAAATTGCGTAATAAATTCCGCTACTTTGGCTTCTTGAATTTGCGCTGAGGGCGCAATAATTTTAAATGCGGGCGCGCCTACGGTTTTGGCGGCTTCCAAACTCAGGTTTTGCCCGACTTTTAATGTTGGCGGCGCATTAACAAGTTGGCTGCGTTCAATGTTGAGCACGGTGGCTTGTTTTTGGCCGGGTTCTGTAAAAAACTGCAGCTGGATTTTGTTGCCGACGAGGGCGGTTATTTTTGCGTCTATGGGTTGGGCTGCGTTGTCGGTTTTCCCGTTGACCGTTAAGTTTCCGTTTGCGGCATTGACGCTGAGGTTCATGTTTTGCCCGACTTTTAATGTTGGCGGCGCATTAACGAGTTGGCTGCGTTCAATGTTGAGCACGGTGGCTTGTTTTTGGCCGGGTTCTGTAAAAAACTGCAGTTGGATTTTGTTGCCGACGAGGGCGGTTATTTTTGCGTCTATGGGTTGGGCTGCGTTGTCGGTTTTCCCGTTGACCGTTAAGTTGCCGTTTGCGGTATTGACGCTGAGGTTCAGGTTTTGCCCGACTTTTAATGTTGGCGGCGCATTAACAAGTTGGCTGCGTTCAATGTTGAGCACGGTCGCTTGTTTTTGGCCGGATTCTGTAAAAAGTTGCAGTTGGATTTTGTTGCCGACGAGGGCGGTTATTTTTGCGTCTATGGGTTGGGCTTCGGGTAACGGGAGAGCCTTCTCATTCGCCGTTAAGTTTACACTTCCACCGACTCTGGCGGCGGTCGCGTTTAAGGTAAGGCGCAATTCGGTTGGTGGGGCTTTGGGATTTTGATTTTGTCCGACTTGATCCTTTAGCTCAGGCAAAGGGCCGGTAATTTTAAATTCTATGCGGGGACTGATTTGGGTGACTTCGATTTTTAAGGCCTGCCCGGGGGGTAGCGCTACCGGCTGGTTGCTTTGTACGCTGATGCTCTTGTTGCCCAAGGATAAAGTGATGGCGTTTTTTTCGGTATCGGCTTTTGCCACTTTGGCCTCAAGTTGCTGGCCTATTTTTAGGCCTAACGTTTGGCTCGGCGTTAACTGGGTTTTGGTGTTTATTAACGCGTTAATGTCCATCTGTAACTGCTCAGCTGTTGTTAAAAATACCTAAATGGAACTCGGATGGTACTGATACCCTCTGGGGCACAAGTAAAACGGATAATCGCTGATTAAAAGCACAGTCCATTTTAAAAAAATCCGTGTAAATCCGTCTGATCTGTGAGATCCGCATTCTATATTCTTAGTTACGCCCATTTTAAAATTTACCAAAAAAGTCCGCAAAGCCCCTTCCTTCAGGTGGGGGATGTAAGGATGCCCTTGATTTATTTTGTTTGCAGCCATTCTGTGAGCGCCAATGCGATTAATTTGGCGATTGAAATAGAGCGATTATTAGCTTCTTCTTGCAGAAGTAAGAAGAGTTCCGGTGTCATTCGTATTTGAAAACGCTTAGTCTGCTTCGCCATAAATATGATGTGCAATTAAGTTTATGTGATGTACAATTATAGCCTATGAAAACACAAACCAAAACACTAAAAGTCAGAATTAGGGATAAACATACAGATGTGTTAAACCGCATGGCTTTCGAGTGCAATCAGGTTTGGAATGCGGCCAATGAAGAAAGCGCCGAATTTTCCTGGGTTCCCATCCCGGAAGTCGGTTATATCAATTGCGGCACCTCGGCATTTGATTTAATGAAAGAACTCAAAGGCATCCG
>JAUXXQ010000151.1 GCA_030684815.1 Methylobacter sp.
CTTCCCATTTAAAGCGGGACAAGCATGCCGAAGTAGACCTTCCAGGTTTTACGACTGCCATGGATGGCGGAAGTGCTGGAGCCGTCGGGAGCGGCTCCAGTAAAAACCTGGAAGGTCTGTCCCGTGTTAAGTTGATAGCCAAACTGTGTGAAGCTTGAATAACCGTTTTAAAAAGTAAAATAACCGTCGGGCAGACGGGGCTAGTCTGTGAAGTGAACGGTGCAATAATGCCGTCAGCAGCAGAAACCAGTGGGCAGTAGCGATACATACTCACTCCTGAGCAATCAGGAATCCCCTTGCTTTAGCTGGGGGAGGATGTCAATACCCGGTTTAAAAAATACCGGAACTTAACGGGTTCCAACTGTGCGTAACCCGACAAAACAAGATTGGCTGGGCGCTGGCTAACAAGAAACGTCACCCGACATCAGCGCTCAAAACGCACACATCACCTGACCACCGTTTTTCGACGCATTTTTATTTGACTTCCACACTTTTCCACCCCGCTGCCCGACACTTGTCGACAGCCATCTTTCTATTGAGACCCTAACTAATATGCCATTTACCACCCTCGGTTTATCTGATCCGCTGTTGCGCGCTATCGCTGATGCCGGTTACACCACGCCCTCCCCTATCCAATCGCAAGCCATTCCAGCCGTTTTAGGAGGGCATGATGTACTGGCGGCCGCGCAAACCGGAACCGGCAAAACAGCCGGCTTTACCCTGCCCATCCTACACCGCCTGTCGCAAAAGGCTTACGGCAATAACCGCCCGGTCAGGGTATTAATCCTAACCCCAACCCGAGAACTGGCTGCGCAAATTGGCGAATCGGTCAACAAATACGGCGCCCATTTGCACCCCCGGTTAAAGTCCGAAGTCGTTTTCGGCGGGGTAAAAATCAATCCGCAAATGATGCGGCTAAGGGGTGGTGTCGATATACTGGTTGCAACGCCGGGACGGCTTTTAGACTTGGTCAATCAAAATGCGGTCAAGCTCGACAAAGTAGAAACTTTAATCTTAGATGAAGCCGACCGTATGCTGGATATGGGGTTCATTCGGGACATCCGTAAAATCATCGCCTTTTTGCCGAAAAAACGTCAAAACCTGTTGTTTTCCGCCACTTTTTCCGAAGACATACGCAAGCTGACGACCGGCCTTTTAGTTAATCCGGTCAAAATCGAAGTTGCGCCGCGCAACACCGCAGCGGAACTGGTTGAACAAGTCGCTTATCTGGTCAATAAAGCCAACAAAACCGAACTGCTCTGCCATTTGATTAAGGAACATGACTGGCAGCAGGTGTTGGTGTTCACCACTACCAAACACGGTGCCAACCGACTGACCGAAAAGCTCAATAAAGTCGACATTAAGGCCGCCGCGATACACGGCAACAAAAGCCAGGGCGCCAGAACCAGCGCTTTGTCAGGTTTTAAAGCCGGTGACATCAGGGTACTGGTCGCAACCGATGTGGCCGCACGCGGCATTGACATCAACCTGTTGCCGCATGTCATCAATTTTGAGCTGCCCCGGATGCCAGAAGATTATGTCCACAGGATTGGCCGTACCGGCCGCGCAGGCGAAGAAGGCCAAGCCATATCGTTGGTATCGCATGATGAATACAACTTTTTGCGCCAGGTTGAAAAGTTGATCGGCAAAGACATTAAACGCGAACAGATTGCCGGTTTTGAAGCTTCCGCCGTAGCCCCGCCGATGCCGCCTGAACCGCCACGCGGCCCGCGCCCAAGCAGGAATTCAAGCCAGCCGCGCAACCCCGCCAGCACCCAGGCCAGACACAAGCCTCGGGCAAGAAGCGCATAGTGTGCGCTTATTTTCAAGCTACTTGGGCAAATGAAGGTCGACATTAAAACCGATCTCTTCTGTGTGTGAATGCCATCTTGTAAGCCGCCCATTTCCCCATGTTTAGCAAGCCAGTGCTTGCCGTGCCTAGGTTCCCAAATTCTCATTTGGGAACCGCATGATTTTCGTCCCTAAATGCTGTAGCGGGGTATATAGACTTTCAGATATTAAATTTCCAATTTATCACCAAGTAGCGTAAAACCCCGCCGTTCAGGGCGGGAATGTAAGCGGCTCAGTTTCGTATTTCTCATCGTGTTAGAATCGGCTCTTGCTACCAGAGGGCGCTATCGGCCCTCTCCATCACGGGGCTAGTCTGTGAAGTGAACGGTGCAGTAATGCCGTCAGCAGCAGAAACCAGTGGGCAGTAGCGATACAATCCCACTTCTGGTTCACATCAGGAATCCCCTAACTGGGGGAGGATGTCAACGTACTGTTCAGCCAATACTTTTGCTGATAGAATCCAGCCAGCTTTAAACCACAATAATAAATTACCCAAATAAGAAGGTAACGCTCATGTCCGAATATATTTCCGAAGCACTCGATATTGCCAACCAAGAAATTGGACGCGCCAGAGAGGCGGCAAACCGTAGCGAAGATTTTTGCCGATCTGCCGAACAGTCCCAATGGGCCGCTGAACGACAGGCACAAGCCGCATCAGAATGCGCAGTTCAAGCTGACCAGCATGCCCACCAAGCCGCATTAGTTCTCCATCATGCTGAAACACATGCTGAAAATGCCGGCAACTCGGCCCAACATGCCGATAACAGCGCCCAAACAGCCGCCCAATCTGCTGGCAAGGCAGAGGATGAGGCGCAACAAGCCCGCACCCACGCTGAAACGGCTGCGTATGCGGCGACTGAAAGCCAAACCTCTGCACGGACAGCGCAAGATTATGCCGAGCAGGCCCGGCAACAGGCTGAAAATGCCGCCAACTCAGCCCAACATGCAGACGGCAGCGCGCAAACTGCGGCCCAGGCAGCCGTTAATGCGGAGCATGGAGCGCAACAGGCCCGTGCCCAAGCCGAAACCGCTACGTATGCGGCGACTGAAAGCCAAACGTCTGCACAGACGGTACAAGAATGCGCCGGGCAGGCCCGGCAACAGGCTGAAAATGCCGCCAACTCAGCCCAACATGCTGACAGCAGCGCGCAAACGGCAGCCCAGGCAGCCGTTAATGCGGAAAATGACGCACAACAAGCCGCCCGCTTTGCCGGTGATGCCCAATCATCCGCCGCCTTGGCCGAGCAGGCCGGCAGCCAATCTCAGGAACACGCTGCCCAAGCCGCCCAGTTTAGTGAGCAATCGGCCAGCCGCGCCCAAGAAACTGAACAACTGCGCAATGAAGCGCAGACAGAGATAGACAGGATTCGCGGGCTCCGTACTCAGGCCGAGTTTGTCTTGTCGCAACTGCAGCAAGCGCTTGCCGAAACCCAAAATGCCCAGCGCTTGGCTGAACAGGCCTGCGATGATGCGCAGAGGCTGCGTGATGAGGCTCGGAAACTGCACGGTCAGGCCCAAGAAGCTTCGGCCCTCATTCAGGATGATTCCCGCAGTGCCGAACAAGCCAAAACCGAGGCTAGCAGCGCCGCCGAAGATGCGAAAAAATCAATGTTCGAAGCCAGGGCTGTATTGTCGCGTGCTTTTGCTGCAGCTAAGTGGTGATATAAAAAAGGTAACTTTTCATTGCCCACCGGCAGCATCGAACCTATCAAACTCACTTAGCATTTTACTCACCACGAAGGGCACGAAGATTTATTCTTCGTGCCCTTTTTTCTGTGGCACCGCCTATCTTTCGCATTCCAGCGCGCCGCGCCTTCAACTAATAAAACTATGTTAAATAACACAGTTTTATTAGGTCATATCACACACCTTGATTAAAAAACGCCGCTATTTTTACGGAAACCTAGTGCTGGCAACGTTTTTATTATTGGCATGAAATATGCTTTTATTATTGGCTATGGATCGCTCACTATGAAACATCCGTTGACAAGATATACCACTTACAATAATAAATGTCCTAAGGAGGACTGAATGTCTAAATCAATTACTGCTAAAAAGTTGGCACTGTGTTCATTGACCGGCGCCGCCTTGGCTGTGGCTAGCCAAGGCGCGTTTGCGCATACCCGTTTGGAAACAAACACGGTTGTGGAACGCACTAGGGTCCACAATCAAATCAATGTCGGCCATGGCTGCGATAAAGAGGCAACGATAGGCACCAGCGTGGTATTCCCGAATGCGATCGGTTATAGCCCGGTTATTGGTATAGACTCAGGTGCAGGCAGGGTATTTACCACGACCGCAGCGGCTGATTATTACTCACCGTTAGCAGGTATCGGCACGTTAATGCGCGTTGGCGGCCCATGGGAATTGACTAACAATAAAGTTGATGCATTAGGCAATAAAAGTGGTTTCTGGGCAGGCGGCAAGGCTTATGACCAAACCATTTCTACCGTCATCGGCGTGGAATTTTATTCGGCCGCTGTCACCATTAAAGCCGAATCATGCGCCCGTTCTGTGACCTTCTATCCGACCATTGCTGATATATGCTCGTCTACACCGAGTGCGACCGCATCGGCCAAGGACGTCCAAATCTGGTCGCCAATCCCTAATTTTGACGGCGTTCCCGGACAGCCTTTTGATGTTGATAAACCTTATTCCCTTTATGACGGTTATGCCGATGCGGCACATACAACGAAGGCGGGCGGATGGAATTCACCGGCTTCTTTGAAGGTCACCAGAAACTTGGCAATTAATCCATTACCGGCAGGTTGCACAGGTAATGGCGGTGCCGGTGATGACGTCTTTGTTTACCCGTCTGCCGAACAAATTAACAAAGAGTTGCCCGTTTGGTCTAATGCCGACCAAACCGGAACTAATTACTGGCAGTAATGATTTAGGTTAGCTGGTTGTCGCGATCAGGCTAATCCTCGGTGTCAGCGCCCGGCAATAGCGGGGTGCTGATGTTGGTTTTTAGTTCCTTAGTTTCACTCCCGGTTTGCCAGTCCAACAAATAAAAAGTACGATTGCCATTTTTCCATCTTCCAAACAAGGCTAGCCGTTCAAAGAACGTGGCAGCAGTTTTGGCATTCATTTCCGCTAGCATTAGCGTCACGAGGAACATCATGAAAATCGCATCGTTAAAAAACCTGTTTATTACCGCCTCAATCTTGGTTGCGGCAGCGTCCGGCATTGCCCATGCGCATAGCGGCGGCGGCGTCATAGACCCCAATGGCGATAACCCCAGCGCCACCATTTTGGCTGCCGTTAATTGCACCGGAGGTTCGGATTACCTTTTGGCGCAGGTGAGGGATGAGTCGGCGCCAGTGCCGGGATTGTTGCTAAGCCTTCATGTGCACAAGGGGCAAAAGATGACCAGCATCACCGATACTGTTCCAGGGGATGCTTTTCACAGCCCAGAAATCCGCCTTGACGGCGGCGACGGGCAATATTTAATGTCGCTGACCAAAACCAATGCCGGTGCCAGGAACTTCGATGTGATTTGGCATTGCATGAGTAACAGCGGCATTCATACGGACACTGACATCAGTGTTTACCAAATTCAGTAACTCTTGCTGTTGGCTGTACAAGCGGCAAAGACGGTTTATCCAAATAAAACATTATCAATGAATAAACGACTATTAACCCTGCTCTGCACCGCGCTGGTGTCTATCCCCCTGTATGCTGTTGCAGCCGAGATAGACAGCAAAGCGCCGGATTGCACACTCACTTCACTGGGCGATACGCAACGCCATAATCTGCAACAATTTCACGGCAAAGTGGTTTATGTCGATTTTTGGGCGTCCTGGTGTCCGCCTTGCGCAAAATCTTTTCCGTTTTTGAATGCCCTGGAACGCGATTTTAAAGATCGTGGCCTGCAAGTGATAGGCGTTAATTTGGATCAAACGCCCGAAGATGCTACGGTTTTTTTGACTGAATATCCGGCTGATTTTACGGTAGCGGCTGATGTCGATCAGCAGTGCGCGACGAAATTTGAGGTCAAGGCCATGCCTTCTTCCTATCTGATTGACCGTAAGGGTATCATTCGCCATATTCATTTGGGCTTTCGCGAGGGCGCCGCCGAGGAGCTTCGACTGGCCGTTGAACAGTTGCTGGCGGAATCGCCGGAACTTGCAAGCAGCGGCGAGTTGATGACACAGCCTTGATGACGTCTTTATGTCCGCACGCTCCAGCGCTCGCCTTTATACATAAGTTGTGGGAGCGGCCACCCGGCCGCGAACAGCGCACGATTGTTCGCGGCCTGTGACCGCTCCCACAATTTTATCCATGCCGTCGTTCCCATATTGAAGCCTGGGAATGATTTAAAACCTGGAAGGCCTAACTAACTGGCAACACTTTGAACAGGCGGGCTGTTGTAGAATGTCCATAATGATCAGCGCCGAAGTGTGCGAACAATATATGAAAGCAACCTTAATGAAAACTCGCCAATGAAAGCAATACAACACGCGCTGTTATTGGCCTTGTGCATCTGCGTTTCGGCCTGTTCGCCGGTCGCGCCGTGGCAGCGCGGAAAATTGGCCAAGCCGCAAATGGCTTTAGATCCTTACCCGCTGCAGAACACCTTTACCGGACATATTTACGGCAGCCGGGAAGCGGCTGCGGGCGGCAGTGCCGCTGGCGGGGGCGGTTGTGGCTGTTATTAAGCGTTTATTGGCCCGCGCCGCCAGGCCGAAACCGGCGGCCAGTGCCTCGTTGCAGGCGCTGACGGCGGCGGCTTTGCTGTTGCCCGGATTGATGCCCGCTCCGGTTCAGGCCGCCGCCTCAGATGAAGAAGTCAGTTTTTTATACGGCTATTACGAAGAAGGCAAGCGTAATCTGTTCGGCGTCAATAGCCGCTTTGACCCGATTACCGTGGACAGCTTGCTGGGCAGTTCTAAAATCAAGCTGTCCGACCGCTTGAAATTTGCCTTCAATTACACCCAGGATACCTGGAGCGGCGCGACGCCAATCGCCACTGCGCCGCTGTCTTTTGGCGGCAATAAAGAAAGCGGCGTGCTGTCAGGGGCGACGCCTTATTTGCAAAATAATAATGTGCTGTTTGACCGGCAACTGAACCCGGTGAGGCGCGATGCCTTAACCGGCGACTATGTTAAAGATACCCAACTGGTGCATACACTGTCTTCCGCCTCGCCGGAAATCCGCAGACAAGGCGATTTCAAACTGAGTTACGAATGGGACGAGGTGACGCTGGATGCCGGCGGCGGCATTTCGATAGAAAACGACTATGAATCGCGTTTTGGCAATGTCGGCGGCCGTTGGGATTTTAACCAGAAACTGACCAGCCTGAACTTGGGTTTGAGCTACACCAACAGCGACACCCAAGCCATACTTGATCACGACGCCACGCCTTATATTTTCGATGTCGGCCGTGGTTTCGACACTTACAACAGCAGCTCTGACAGCGGCCAAATCCACAAAGAAAACCGGAATAACGTGCTGCGCGGCAACCGCCAGGATTGGGGCACGGCGCTGGGGCTAACCCAGGTGCTGAACGAAACCGCGCTGCTGGAAGCGGGCATTGGCTATACCCGCAGCACCGGCTATATGGCCAATCCCTATAAGGTGGTGGAGACGGCATTCATCAACCCGGAACAGACCGGCGAGCTGCTCAGCGGCGTGTCCATCGGTTTGTTGGAAAAACGGCCTAACGAGCGTAACCAATGGACTGAAAATTTACGTTATGTGCAATACATCAATGGCCTGGATGCCGCCCTGCATTTCGATTACCGCTTTTTTCACGATGACTGGGGCATTAACGCCCATACTTTTCAGGCCGATTGGGTACAGCCAGTGGGCCTGGGTTGGACAGTCACGCCGAAAGTGCGTTATTACTCGCAGGACGCCGCCGATTTTTACACGCCTTATATGGTATCGAACCAGGCGCTGAGCAGAACCGCCGTTGATGCAAGCGGCCGACCTATTTATGTGGAAGCGGGCAATCCCGATAACGGCAATGTTTATTTTCGCGACAACCATTTTAATCTGATCGATGCCAATGGCGCTGTTGTCAACGAAATTGCCGTCAACCCGATTAACAAAACCATTCCTTTTGATCGCAAACAACTGCCCGGCCATTACTCCAGCGACCATCGGCTGTCGGGGTTCGGCGCGTTAAGCGGGGGCCTGACCATCGGCAAGCAATTCGCCAAAGGCGTCACTTTTGAAGCCAGCGCCGAATATTACACCCACGCAGGCTCGATGCAATTGGGCGGTAGCGGGGAAGACGCTTATGCCGATTATGATTTTTACACGGTTAATGCGGTGCTGAAGGTTGATTTGTCCGCGCTGTCTTTTGCGGGCGGCGACCACAGCGGCCATGCCGGGCACGGCGGGCATAGCCATCACGGCGGCCATGCGCCGGCCGGGGTGATGTTCGATCATACCATGGACAAGGCCGGCGGCCTGATGTTCGGCGCGCGTTATATGCGCAGCACCCAGGCCGGTGCCATATTGCAGGGTTCCAATAAAGTGAGCGATCACACCATCGTGCAACAGGGTTGTAACGGCGAGCCGTGCTTTACCGCGCCGGGTTCGATGAACATGAATATGGTCATGCTCGACCTGATGTACGCGCCGACTGATTGGTTGACGCTGATGCTGATGCCGCAGTTTATGGATATGGATATGGCGACGCGCACACTCAACGGCGCGCCGTCGGCAACCTTCGCGCAGCAATCATTAATCAATCACCACACCTTGCACGAACACACCACCAGCGGCATCGGCGATACCGGCGTTTATGCCATGGTTAAGCTGTTTGACGAGGCTGGTCATCGTGTACATGGCACCTTGGGTATCAGCGCGCCGACCGGCGATGTGGATGTCAAATTCAGGGATACCCATCGGCTCGATGCCGGTTATCAGCATTACGGGATGCAGCTGGGCAGCGGCACCTGGGATTTCAAGCCGAGTGTCACCTATACCGGCAAACTGGATAAATACGGCTGGGGCGCGCAAATCAACGGCACGGTGCGCATGGAGCGCAATAACGAAACCGGCTTTGCTTTTGGCGACATATTTCAATCTACCGCCTGGGGCAGTTACGACCTGTTAAATTGGCTGTCGACGTCGGTGCGCGGCGTTTATACCGTGCAAGGCTCGATTAGGGATCAGTACAACGGCACTTTCAACAAGCTGGGCCCGATGGATTATCCCGGCAGTTACGGCGGGCGTTATTGGGATGTCGGTTTCGGCATCAACGCCTTTGTGCCCGGCGGCAGCTTGCAGGGCAACAGCCTCAGTTTTGAATGGTTGCAGCCGGTCAGTGACGATGTTAACGGCTACCAGTTGCCGCGTGATGGTGCGCTGTCGGCTACCTGGAGTTATGCGTTCTGAGGCGTTTGCATTATTACCTTTATGCCTTCAAAGCAATGGGCTCGCCTTGCGAGATACAGCTTTATGCCGCCAGCCCGGTTCAAGCCAAACAGGTTGCCGATGCCGCCATTGCCGATGTGCAGCGGCTCGAAGCCCGTTATTCGCGCTACCGTAGCGACAGCTTCCTTTCCGCCATCAACCTCGTTGCCGCGACCGGCGGCAGTATCCGCGTCGATGACGAAAGCGCAGGCTTATTGAATTATGCCGCAACCTGTTACGGACAAAGCGATGGCCTGTTTGACATCACCTCCGGCATCTTGCGCCGCGCCTGGCATTTTGATGTAGGCACATTACCGGAACAGCAACAAATCAACGCCTTGCTCGACCACGTCGGCTGGCACAAACTGCAGTGGTCAGCACCAGAACTAACCTTCCCCAAGCCCGGCATGGAAATCGACTTTGGCGGCATCGTCAAGGAATATGCCGCCGACCGTGCTGCCGCCTTATGTTTATCCGCAGGCATTAAGCACGGCGTCATTAACTTGGGCGGCGACATCAAAGTGATTGGCCCGCGTAACGATGGCGAACCGTGGCACATCGGCATCCGCGATCCGCGCAACAAAACGGCGGTATTGCAAACCGTGTTATTGCGTGAAGGCGCGCTGGCCAGCAGCGGCGATTATGAGCGCTGTATGGTGGTTAATGGCGTGCGTTACGGCCATCTGCTCAACCCCAAAACCGGCTGGCCGGTACGGCATTTGGCCGCAGCCAGCGTGGTTGCCGATTTCTGCGTTGTTGCCGGTAGCGCGTCCACCATTGCCATGCTTAAAGAAGAGGAAGGCGCGGCTTGGTTGGAAAGTTTAGGCTTGCCGCATCTTTGGGTTGATGTGCAAGGCGAAACCGGCGGCACACTGGCGCCGAAACCCGCATGACAAAACACAGCGCAATTCGGCATTCGTTTGCAGCGATTGGAATAACAACAATACAGTGGGAAAAAGCATGACACACAACCCTTTGAACGGTTTCGGGCGCATCGGACTTTACTTGACCATCTTCCTGACCGGTGCGTCGGTCATGGTGATCGAGCTATTGGGAACGCGGATGATAGCGCCCTTTTACGGCACCAGCCTTTATGTCTGGTCATCGTTAATTTCGGTGACCATGATCGCGCTGGCCGTGGGCTATTTTGTCGGCGGCTTATGGGCCGACAGGGCGCGGCGTACCGGGCTTGCGCTGATTATTGCCCTGGCCGGCCTGTTTACTTTGTTAATCCCGTGGCTGACCCGTTACATATTGCTCGCCACCGACCCATTAGGCTTGCGTGCCGGTGCTTTTGTCAGCGCGTTGGTATTGTTCTCGCCGAGCCTGACCATGCTCGGCATGGTCGGGCCGTTTGCCATTAAATTGGCGACCTCGCGGCTCGATGGCGTCGGTTCAAGCGCCGGCAACATCTATGCCGTCAGCACGCTGGGCAGCGTGGTTGGCACCTTGATTTTAGGCTTCTTCCTATTTCCCTTGATAGGCTCGCGCGAGATTTTTATCGGCCTTGGCGTTGCCCTGCTTGTCTTGTCCGTGCTGGTGGCGCTCTATGAGCAAAAACAGCTGGGCATCACGGCGGCCCTTTTGCCCAGTGTGCTGCTGGCAATCAGCGGATTGTTTTTACTGCCTAAAGTGGTCAGCGCCGGACATGCTTACAGCGGCGGCAAAAGTTTTGCAATTTTGTCCGAACACGAAAGTTTGTACGGATGGGTGCGGGTGATAGAAGAGCAGGCGCGTGACTTGCGTTTTCTCACCTCCGATGCCTCCATGATTGGCGCGGCCAGTATTTCCGATGGCAAAAGCCGGCTCGGCTATCAGGATATTGTCGGCTTAATCCCAGCTTTAGCTCCCAAAATGTCGCGCGCGTTAATCATCGGTCTTGGCGCAGGGCACATGGCAAAGACCCTGCATGAGCGGTATGGCATTGTCACCGACACCTTGGAAATAGACCCGGCTGTAGCCGAGGCGGCGACGCGCTATTTTGGCTTTAAACCCACAGGGCAATCGATTGTCGGCGATGCCCGTTATGAAATCGGCCATTTAACCGGGCCTTACGACCTAATCATCCACGATTGTTTTACCGGCGGCTCAGAGCCTGCACATTTATTAACGGTCGAAACATTGACCCAGTTACGCGGCTTATTGTCCGATAACGGCATTCTTGCGCTCAATTTTGTCGGCTTCGCCAGCGACAAAAGTGCCGCCTTGGCATCGGTTGCGCGGACTATTGGGCAAGTGTTTACGCATCAATCCGCCTTTATTGCCGAACCGGGCGACGACTATAACGACTTCATCTTTTTGGCCGCCCGTCAGCCTATCGACTTACATTCCAAATCGTTGCTGCCCAATCAGGCCGCTTGGTTGCAAAACAGGGTATTTGCGGTGAATAAGGCTCAAGGCAGCATCCTCACCGACAACCTCAACCCGCTGGAGCATCTCCAGATTGAAAAATCCGAGCATTATCGGCATGTGCTGGTTGATTGGTTCGGCGCTGATCTTTTGGTGCGCTAGGCGTGGGTTAAAGGCTGGAGATGCCTGAGAATCCGATGTGAGAAACAAACTTATTTATATTGAATGTATTTCCCGCCTTTGTTACCCTGACTGAAAACAAGGGGCAACAATCATAATTATGATGGAATACAGAAATATAGGTGTTACAGACAAACTCAACCGACTTCAGTCGGCGTTAGTTTATTCGACCAAGCTCGCGGAAGCGATTGGCGTTTCTAGGCGAACGCTTCTCAACTGGCGGCAGAAGCCTGAATCAATTTCTGCCAAATGCCGCCTGAATATTGATGTTTTGTATTGCCGACATTTTTTGATTCCTGAGTGGGACATTCCCAAACAACACTTTGAAGCCGTTTTGCTGCCGGACGATATGCGTCACAACAAGGCGTTGTTTCTGCCGTTTCTACGCCGTTTGAGTTACGGCACGATTGAAATTGAAACCGACATGGCGAAAGCGGATTTCGATAACATTATTGACGGGAAGAACCTGCCTAAGAATATAGACAGGCAGACTTTTCTTGAAGGCTTTCATGCTTTTATTACGCATAAGCAGCTTTGGCAGAAAATTGTCGAGCATGGCGAGCCGATGCCGATTACTGTAGAGAGCATCAAGACCTTGCATGCCGATTTTATGCGGGGCATTTATGATCATGCCGGTTTTTTTTCCACCAAGATTCGCGTGATGGGGCAGTTGGAAGGCGTGCAAACCACTGAACCGGAAGATATTGAGGAGGAAATGGTTCGATGGGTTTATAAGGTGGCTAAGTCCACCACGCTGAAAGCCATTGCCAAAGCCCATGCTTATTTTATTCTGATCCATCCGTTTAGTGATGGTAATGGCCGAGTGGGACGCGCATTGGTGATGGCGCAGTGCTTGAATGCCCGGTTAATGCCGCCGGTATTTGATGGTGAAAATAGGGCGATGTATTACGCCGCGATGGAACATGCAATGAAGCACGGCCGCTATGCGCCGTTGGTTCGTCTTTTTTATGAGGCAGCCAAACCGAAGTAATCAGGTGTATTGCTTCCGAGGCAAAAACGGGCTTCCCGCTTAAGGCAATTTCCTGAAAAGAGCCGGTCGAGTCGCCCGAGGGAACTTCCCCCTCAGGCGCTCACAGAACCGTACGTGAGACTCTCGCCTCATACGGCTCTTCATGTCCCTTGCAAATTACCAAGTTTGCGTAAATCTTAAGTTCCTCCCATTTCTGG
>JAUXXQ010000154.1 GCA_030684815.1 Methylobacter sp.
GCACACGGCTTTCCAGTCGAGAATTTCCTCATCGGGATTGACACGCCATAGCATGGGCTTCTTTCAGGGTGAAAAGTCCATACCTAGCGAAGTAGGCATTTGGCATTTGCCGATGTAATGTCTGTGAACGTCCAAATCCAGATTGTCCTGTGCGTTGCTTGTTTCGCAAACTGCGCAAACGACGCCTGACAAGACTATCTATAGATGAAAACGTCCACTTATGAGCATGTTTGAAGTAGTTGAACCAGCCTTTAAGCATCGGGTTAAGGTCTTTGACTATCGTTTCCATACTGTCCCCGCGTGACCTCCGGGTCTTACGCCTGATTTTGTCTTTTAACGCATCCAGACTTTTCTTCCTAACCCGGCGCTGCCCAGCCTCAAACCGATAGCCCAGAAACTCGAAGCCCTGTCCTGCCACCCTGCACAGTTACCCACATGAGTTTTATCAGGATGCAGGGTCAAGCCCTTGTCGTTGACCCATTGTCGGGCTAACTCCAACGCGTTTTCGGCTTGTTCTTGGCTCTGGCAAAGAATCACAAGGCGAGTCACCCAAGGGAACCGCCCCCTCAGGTGCTCACAGAACCGGACGTGAACGTCTCCGCTCATCCGGCTCCTATCGTCCAGCCGTCGCATACAACATTTTCCAATGAGCAAACAGATTCGGCTCTGTTTTCGCGCAATGCGATTCAGCCATTGTGCCGCTCGTCTTTTATGATGCCGTAGGCGTTTGTATTTTCGCGTCGCCCAGATACCTAAGCGCCGCTCAAGACATTTCAGGATCGGATAGAGGGCTGACTTGTAATAACGACTATAGTAGTTGATCCAGCCTTGAATAATCGGATTGAACATTCGGGCTAAATCTTCTAAGTTCTTGTCGCTACGCTTTGGCCAGCTCCACCCTCGGGATGTACTCCGAATAGCCTTCGCTGCTTTATTGCTGATTGCTGGACTGAAGTTGATAAAGTATTTACCCCAACGGTTCTTTGAACGTCTGGGGCGAAACGTATAGCCCAGAAAATCAAATAGCGTATTCGGATATTCCCCTTGTCGGTCATCATCCTGACAGTAGACAATCTTCGTCTTATCAGGATGGAGTTCCAACCCTACCGCCTTCATCCGTTCGTTCAGCGCTTGCTTCAGCTGTTCCGCCTGGGCTTCGCTTTTACAGTGGCACACGGCATCATCCGCATAGCGCTCGAAGGGAATGCCGGGGTATTCCCGTTTCATCCATTCGTCGAATGCATAGTGTAAAAAGAGATTCGCCAGCAAAGGACTCGCAACGCCACCTTGTGGCGTTCCTTTCTCCGGCTGTTTATAGGTTCCATCAGGCATTTCTATCGGGGCTTTAAGCCACCGTTCAATATACAGTAGAACCCATTTCTCTTCCGTGTGTGCCCGCACTGCCCGCATCATCAGTTCATGATCAATATTATCGAAGAAACCTTTGATGTCGAGGTCGAGAACCCAGTCGTTTTTCCAGCAGCGCTGTCGCGCCATCCCCACCGCATCCAGTGCCGATTTACCCGGTCGATAGCCATAGGAATCAGGATGGAAATGTTTTTCCAATTCCAGTTCCAGATGCGTTTTAACGACCATTTGAGCAATTCGGTCAGCTACGGTGGGAATGCCCAAAGGCCTTATTCCGCCGTCACTTTTGGGTATTTCTACCCGCAGAACCGGTTGCGG
The DNA here is from genome assembly GCA_030684815.1 of Methylobacter sp. Classification (GTDB taxonomy): domain Bacteria; phylum Pseudomonadota; class Gammaproteobacteria; order Methylococcales; family Methylomonadaceae; genus Methylobacter_A. The sequence continues at coordinate 1,687 of JAUXXQ010000154.1, forward strand.
AAAGTAGCTGCCTGAGGCCAAACGATTCCATAGCTTGTAGAGATTATCTTGCAAATCCGCTTCAAACTTTTCGATCGTTTGTCCATCAACTCCGGCAGCTCCTTTATTGGCCTTAATCCTTTTATATGCCTCCCAAACTTGGCGTTTAGTAATACAAAATGGCTTTGCTTGTTTCAATCCAATCCTCCCGTTTCCGGTTGTTTTCTTTAGTTCAAGCTGAACAATGCTTCCCCTTCGCTGACCGCCACGGATGGCGGAAATGCAGATTTTGCAGGAGCAAAAATCTGCCCAATCCCATTACAGAATTTTCATCACTACTACGGGTCGCTCCGCCCCTGTGCTCCGCATCGGTACTCTGACACTTGTGGGGCTTCCACTTGTGTTTCTCCCTTGGCATCGGAGCGACAGGTTCCCACGTTCCACATAAGAGCCTGAATTGAGTTCATGCCACCTTCATGCCGGATGCCATCTAGCCAGTAAACAGGTATCCGCTAGATTTATCCCGAAGTAACGACTACCCCTAGGAGTCTGTCAGTCTTATAAAACGATTTAAAACAATCAGTTATATATTGGCGGCATACAAAATCCGTTAATACTAACGTCAAGGTTGTGTAATTAGCGTAAAATCCGGTAACCAATAAAACTAAAAATATTATTATTC
>JAUXXQ010000014.1 GCA_030684815.1 Methylobacter sp.
TTTTTTACCTACATTAATAAAATATTTGAAGAAACAGCCCATGGACAAAAGCCTGTTACGTCACCGAACCCGCCGTTATCCGCTCTATAAATCGGGCGAGATTAAAATCGCCCAAGCGTGCCCTGAAGACCCAAAAAAACAAAAACGGCTACTGAACCAGTGGCTGAATTTTTGCGTGTGGTCGGTTACGAAGGGCGGCGGCGATCTTGGGCGAGTCACCTCGGTCACGCGGGACCACATTGTCCGCTACGGACAACATCTGAGAGCCGAGTTCGATAAGGGGCGGTTTAGCAGCACAACGGCGCCGACCAGCTATCTGTCGGGGATGAATGTGATAATGCGGATTTTTTACGGTGACGGCTGGGAAAAGGTCAGCCCCATCCAGGATTGTGGGCTTGAGCCATTTTTTTACATTCCAAGCGATGCACCGGGGCTAGATAAACAAGGCTTACCGGACACGGAAAGTTTGGCGGGCTACCTGCTTGAGCTTCAGTCGTCGCTGGGCGTGGTGATCCGTGAGGCATTAGCTCTGGACTTAAGGAAAGCGCTGGGTGAGGGCAGGCGCACAGGGTTTGTCAGCGTAGACTCCGTGCAAAGTGGGGCCAGGCGGAAAGTCCCCTGCCGCCCTTCGACGGTTAAGGCGCTTGGGGAAGGGATTGCCGCACGCAAGTTACAAAAGCGTTTGCCGAAAAAATGGGAGTTCGATGATTTTCTGGCTGCCCACGACAGGTTGGCGGCGAGGAAGGGGTATTCGACCAACACGGCCAGGGGCATTTACGTGCGCGACCGGTACCTTGAACTGACCGGTGTTGAACCGCCCATTGTCTCAGGGCTCAGTCAAACGGAACACTGGCAGGCGATCGCACAATATTCCAACCGGACACTCTCAGAAGCCAAGGGCATCGACAAAAACAGCCGCCACCAAATCGCCAAGGAAATGGGTGTTCTGGGTATAGACGCCCTCAAAGCTTACCTGGAGAAAAAGGCATGAGCAAAAATTACGGTGCCGGGAGCCGTGACATGTTGATTGCGGGGCGGTTGCTGCTGAAGAACCGCTCGGCCAACGGCTTTAAGACAAAGTCGGATTATAGCGACCGTTGGCGGCTGTTTTGCATGTACGCCGAAGAAAATGGCGTCAGGAAAATGGAGGCTGTCACCCCGGAATTTGTCATCGGTTACGGCCAGCACCTGCAAAGGCAATTGGAGGCCGGGGTCTATTCCAGCGCCTCTGCGCCAAAGAATTACCTGTCCGTTGTGAATTGTGTCATGCGCTTGGCCACTGGCGGCCAGTGGGCAACGGTTCGTCCGGGCAAGGATTGTGGGATCGAACGGAGAAAATATATCCCCAAGGAATCCAAGGCCATGCCGGAGACGAAGCATCAGGAAGTCCGGCAGGCGACTGATGACCGGCTGGCCACGCTCATGGATTTGCAGCGGGTTCTGGGCTTGCGTTTCAAAGAAAGCTGCCTGTTTGATGCCAAACATGCCCTGAAGCAGGCCGATAAATTCGGCTTCATCACCATTGAGGCCGGCACCAAAGGGGGCAGGCCAAGGCGCCTGACGTGTGATGATGCCATGAGGGCGGTGATTGAGGTGGCCGCCGGCATTCAAAAAGGGGCGTCCATGATCCCCAAGGGCATGACCTATGTGAAATTCCGCGAGGAATGTTACCGGCAGGGTAAAGTGTTGGGCATTTCGTTTCACCCGGAACGGCATGCTTTTGCGCAGCAACGCTATCGTGAATTAGTCAATGCGCCGTGCCCGCTCGAAGCCGGATGGGAACACAAAGGTCGGCTCGAAAAGCTGGCGGACTACCTGTCAGTTTCCGTAGATGAGGCCAGGGATATTGACCGTAAAGCCCGCCTCAAAATCTCAACGGAATTAGGCCACTCAAGACTGGAGATCAGCAATGCGTACCTGGGCTAGGGAATTGGAATCCTACACCCACGACTATGTGCGCCGGGGTGGCAAACAGAACCGCAGGAAACAGGTGTCTCTGATCGTCAACTTCCTGGAATTCATAGACGCCCACGAAGGGTTGACCTCGCTGCACCGGTTGGGCAAGCGCCACGTCATTATTTTCTGGAAAGCGCACCGGGAGATGCCGGAGAAATCAGCCTATGACCATTGGTTGGGGTTGTGCCAATTGTGGGGTTGGCTTGGCAAAGCAGAGAAGCCACCGCGTCCGCATAAGACGCCCGAAATACAAGCCCGTACCGAACAAATGGCCGTGATTGCCCCACCCAAAATTAGGGTTTGTAGCGATTTAGGCGAAGCGGTCAAAGCCGCACGGGGGCAGCGAAACCTGACGGTAGCGCAACTTGCAAATTTGTCGGGCCTTGAGGTGGCGGAGCTGGAGGGGATTGAGCGTGGGCAATCGGGGCTGCCGTGTTCAGATGTGCAGCGCTTGCTGGTCATTTTGGATATACGTCTGTGTTTCCGTA
>JAUXXQ010000160.1 GCA_030684815.1 Methylobacter sp.
ATTCCAGTTGAACGTTTGGTTGAGTTCTGTCGAGAGCTGCCCTATTTGCTGCATATCCAGTTTCCACCTTGGCAAAAAAACGTGGATATATGGATTATGCTTTCTATTTCAATGAGTTATATTTTTTGTCATGTACAGAGATCAGCAATGACCAAATCGAAAACGCCTTTTGGGCAGTCAAGCAAAAACGCAACGCCACCAAAGCCCAAATCAAAGACTATTTTCGCCAGCTGAAATTTTTTACCAACAACGATTTTGGCTTTATCGACGTCCACAACGAAACCCTGTTTTACAAAAACACTAAAGTATTGCTGGAAGTCGTGCAAATGTGGCAGGACTTGCGCCTCAAAGACCAAGAACAAAACCAGTTTTTAGGCGATATGTTCGAGTATTTCCTCGACCAAGGCATTAAGCAATCCGAAGGGCAATTTTTTACGCCCATGCCAATTTGCAAGTTTATCCTGATGTCCTTGCCGTTGGAATCCCTCATCCAAAACAGCACTGCCGCGCCCAAAGCCATTGATTACGCTTGCGGTGCAGGGCATTTTTTAAATGAACTGGCGGCGCAAATAAAGCCCTTTATCCACCAGTACAAACAAACCGACGCCAAACTGTTTTTTAGCGAAATCATCGGCATTGAAAAAGAATACCGCTTATCCAAAGTTGCCAAAGTCGCGGCCTTTATGTACGGGCAGGAAAGCATAGACATCCTGCACCATGACGCCCTGGACGAACACCCCAAAGTACAAAAAGACAGCTTTAACATACTGGTTGCCAATCCACCGTTTGCCGTCGAAGGTTTTTTAGAAACCCTGCCCGAAGAGCAGCGCGAACAGTACACCCTGACCCAAACCGTCAACGATGTCGCCAACAATAAAAACATCCAATGCTTTTTCCTCGAACGCGCCAAGCAACTTTTGGCGCCGGGCGGTGTAGCGGGGATTATCGTGCCTTCCTCCGTGTTGTCCAATTCCGACAGCACCCACATCGGCAGCCGCGAAATCCTGCTGCAATATTTTGACATTATCGCGCTCGTGGAACTCGGCAACGGCACTTTCGGTAAAACCGGCACCAACACCGTCGTGCTGTTTTTGCGCCGAAAACGCCAGAAACCAGACCCTGCCGAACATTACCGCAACCGCGTAGAAGACTGGTTTGAAGGCGGCAACGAAGACGAACCCAATGAGGACATGGAAACCTATCAAGACTGGCACTTGATAAAAAAATACTGCACCCATATCGGCGTTAGCTTTAACGACTACCAAAGCCTATTAAACAGCGTCCCCAGCTCTGAATTGCTGGCGTGTGAACTGTTTCTGGATTACAAAAAAGACTTTGACCAGTCACCCGACATCCGCAAATTGCACACGCAAAGGTTTTTTAAAAACTTCACTCCGGAGCAAAAACAAGCCGAACTCGACAAACGTTTTTTGGCTTACTTGCACAAAATTGAACAGGACAAGCTTTATCACTTCGTACTTGCCACCAGCAACCCACAACCGGTGCTGGTGGTCAAAAGCCCCAGCGACAACAAGGAGCAAAAGCAGTTTTTGGGCTACGAATGGTCAGCCGCTAAAGGCAATGAAGGCATTAAGCTCATCACCGACAGCCAAGGCCAACATCGTACGCCCTTGTATGACCCACAAAACCGCTACAACCCGGACAAAATCAATGCCCTGATACAGGCGAATTTTTTAGGTCAGGCGTTAAACCTTTCAGGTCTTGAGCATTTGGTGAGCGCAACGCGGCTCGTCGATTTGCTGGACTTTTCACGCAAGGATTTTGATAAGCATTTGAGTTTGTCGGTGAAGAAAAAAATAGATATTGAATCCAAGTGGGAGTTAGTAAAGTTGGGTGACGTTTGCAATATCTTAATTGGAGGAACGCCCTCAAGAAAAGTTCATAGCTATTTTACCGGCAATAACAACTGGGTTTCTATTTCAGAGATGAATGGACAAGTTATTACAAGCACTAAAGAAAAAATTACCAATGAAGGTGTGCAAAAGTCTAATGTTAAACTAATCCCAAAAGGAACGACTTTATTAAGTTTTAAATTATCGATTGGGAAAACAGCTATTGCAGGGGTAGATTTATACACAAACGAAGCTATTGCAGGATTAATACCTAAAGACAAAATACAGCTTATGGATGCTTTTCTATTTCATATATTTACAGCTAGATTTATTGATTTAGAAAGTACAGGAAACAAAGTTTTTGGCAATAGCTTAAACAGCTCCATTTTAAAAGACGATGTAAAAATTCCCCTCCCTCCTTTAAAAATCCAAACCCAAATCGTGCAAGTCTGTGAAGCGGTAGATGCAGAGGTAGAAAAGGCTATTTCAGAAATTGAAATAGCGAAAAAAGAAATTGAAAATGAAACTCAAAGCGTCATAAATAAAGAATACCCAACAAAAAAATTAACTGACATTTGTACTATGCAAGCAGGTAAATTTGTTTCTGCCTCTGAAATTAGTGATATGCAAGATAAGGATTTATTTCCTTGTTACGGTGGCAATGGCTTGAGGGGTTATACAAAGACTTTTACACATGATGGACATTTTCCATTGATTGGTCGGCAAGGTGCCCTATGTGGAAATATAAAGATTGTACAAGGGAAATTTCATGCAACTGAACACGCCATTGTTGTTAAACCCAATGCAGATATTAATGTTTATTGGCTTTATCACCAGTTGAAATTATTGAAATTGAATCAATATGCTACGGGGGTGGCGCAGCCTGGTCTTTCAGTTCAAAAAATTCTTAGCGTTCTCACAATCGTTCCCCCTCTCAAAGAACAAGAAAATTTAGTACAACAAATAGAAACCCAAGAAACCAAAATAACCGCCGCGCAAGCCCTCATCGACAGCGCCGCCAGTAAAAAACAAGCCATTCTGAAACAGTATTTGTAAAAATGGGAAGAATATTTAAAACCCGAAAACCCGGCATTTTGCACGTTGGATGCGAAAAACAAAGTTATATTATGTGCGGCGGTTTGTGAAATGGAACGCGGGCTCATTGACGCTGACTTAGGCGGCGGCGTAATAAAAAATGAATTGCTTTAGCAGGGCGAGGTAAGCAAGGCAGATCCAGAATTCTATTGGCTACCAATAAAAACGACCGTTGGTTTTTTGGTAAACATTCAGTCCCCTCTTTGAAAAAGAGGGGTTAGGGGAGATTTTTTAAATAAATCCCCCTCAATCCCCTTTATGCTCTTCGGGTACTTTTTCAAAGGGGGAAGCCAGACTATCAATCGTTCAAACAGAGGGGAGTGAATAATTACATCAAACCGAAAAACTTTCGCCGCAGCCGCAGGTGCCTTTTACATTGGGGTTGTTGAACTGGAAGGCTTCGTTAATGCCTTCGCGGCGATAATCCAGTTCTAAGCCTTCGACGAATTCAAGATCGTTGGCGGCGACGATGACTTTGATGTTGTAATTTTCAAACACCGCATCGCCGTCATTCAGCGCGTCGGCATAATCAATTGTATAAGCGTAACCCGAACAGCCGGATTGTTTTACGCCGAGTTTTAAGCCCAGACCTGTGCCGCGTTTTTCCAGTTGTTTTTTGATTTGCCGTGCGGCGCTTTCGGTTAATGAGACTGACATATTAAGAACCTCTATCTAGTTCCGGTTAAGGATTTTAAGTGTGTAATGAATTCAATGAGTTCAGCTTCGGTATTGGCTTTGCCCAAGCTGACGCGGATAGCGCTTTTGGCTGTAATTGGATCAATGCCCATTGCGATTAACACCGGGCTGGGTTCGCTCAGGCCGCTGGCACAGGCTGAACCGCTGGATACCGCAATGCTTTTTTTATCCAGTTGCATCAACAGCATTTCACCGTCAATACCGTGAATGCCGAGTTGCACGGTATTGGGCAGCCGTTCTGCCTTCTGTGCAAAAACAGTGAAGCCGGGAATGGCGCTTAATTCCTGTTCCAGCAAGTTTCTCAGTTTTAGCAGATGTGCATGGCGTTCGGCAAGTTCGGTGTTGGCCAGTTCTGCGGCTTTGCCAAAGCCGACGATGGCGGCGACATTTTCAGTGCCGGCCCTGAACCCTTGTTCCTGCCCGCCGCCGCGCAACATGGGCTTTATCGCCACGGTTTTATCGGACACCAGTGCGCCGCAGCCTTTGGGGCCGTAAATTTTGTGACTGGACAGTGACATCAACTGTACGCCTAGCTGGTTGAAATCAAGCGGAATTTTTCCCAGTGCCTGCACCGCATCGGTATGAATCCTGATGCCGTGCGCGCTTAACTGATCGGCATAGTGGTCGATATTTTGCACAACGCCGGTTTCATTGTTGGCCAGCATGATGGAAACCAGGCCGGGTTTAAGCGCGATAACCTGATCGATTGCGTCCTGGGTAATCAGGCCGTTGGCATCGACATTGAGCACACTTAGCTGATGTCCCAAGGTTTTTAAATGCAGCGCCGGCTCAACAATAGAGGGATGTTCAATGGCCGAAATGCCGAGTCCGGCTTGGTCGGCCAGCGTTGCCAAGGCTAGGTTGTTGGCCTCGGTTCCGCCGCTGGTAAAAATGATCTGCCCCGGCTGAACGCCAATCAAGGCGGCAAGCTGCTCACGTGCGGCATCGATGGCGCTACTGGCGATTCTGCCGAGCCGGTATAAGCTGGAAGGGTTGCCGTAGAAGGTGCTTAGGAAGGGCTGCATGGCTTCCAAAACGCGCTCGTCTATCGGGGTAGTTGCGTTATGATCAAGGTAGATCATTTAAAAATATCGCTAGGGAAGGGGATGCCGCAAGATTGCGGCACGGTGTTATTCAGAATGACGATGGACTTCAATGGCTTGATGCACTTCGTAATGCTGTCTTTTGGCAACATCCTGAACTTGGTTTTTTTCCAGTAGGTCGGCTAAAGAAATGTTCTCTAAATAGTTCCTGATCTGTTCACTCAAACCCATCCACAGCGCGTGTGTCAAACAAGCCTGATCCTTTTGGCAATTGGCTTCGCCACGGCATTTGGTTGAATCCAGCGATTCATCGACAGCGGAAATAATGTCGGCAATGTTAATTTCGTTGGTGTTACGGCACAGTTTGTAACCGCCGCCCGGCCCGCGCACGCCTTTTACCATGCCTGCGCGGCGCAAACGGGCAAAGAGTTGTTCCAGATAAGACAGGGAAATGGTTTGACGGGCTGCAATGTCAGTCAGTGTGACCGGTTTGATTTGGCTATGAAAAGCCAGATCCAGCATTGCCGTGACCGCATAGCGACCTTTAGTTGTTAAGCGCACAGTAGAGTCCTCAATAATTACCGTTAAGATATTGTTACTATACTTAACCTAGTAAAATAGTCAACTATTAGGCAGCGCGAAAGCTAAAGGTTAATCTGCGTTGTTAATCTTTCCAATAGCCATCTTCAATTTCGCAGCCGTCCAATGTGGAAATGGGTGATTCCTGATAGTGGATACCGGCATCATTCAGCGCTTTGTGCAGGGTTTCGATCTGCTTGTCCATGTCATGGATATGGTCAAGCATGTGATTAATCGCGTAGGCGATGGGGTCAGGCATGTCGGTGGTCGCGCCATAAGCGTGAAAGCCCATTTTATAGGCAATTTTGTCGCGTTCGGCTGCAGCGGCTCTGCTATTGGGGTCGACGATGTGTGCTGGAATCCCCACCACGGTTGCGCCTGCCGGTACCGGTTTTAGCACGACTGAGTTTGAACCTATGCGGGCATTTTCACCTATATTAATCGGCCCTAACACTTTTGCCCCGGCACCGACGACCACACCGTTATGCAGGGTAGGGTGGCGCTTACCTTTATCCCAGCTGGTGCCGCCTAAGGTGACGCCATGATACATGGTGCAATCGTCGCCGATAACGGCGGTTTCGCCAATGACCACGCCCATACCGTGGTCAATGAAAAAACGCTTGCCGATGACCGCGCCGGGATGAATTTCAATGCCGGTCAGCCAGCGGCCGAGATGGGCAATAAACCGCGCCAGCCATCTGAATCCGGCCAGCCAGAGCAGATGGCTGGCGCGATGAATGAGCACAGCATGGAAGCCGGGGTAGGTGGTGATGACTTCAAACACCGATTGCGCCGCCGGATCGCGGTCGAATACGCAGGCAATATCTTCTTTTAGCCGGTCAATCATCGTTGTTCCTTTTGTGGCCTTGGGACATCCGCAATATGCCCCGGAGTATGTCCAGTTCCTTGGTGTCCAGTTGCACCCGGTTATAAATCCGGCGCAAGCGTCGCATGATGGATTTTGATTTGGCCGGGTGCATAAAGCCTATATCAGTCAAAGCTTCGGCCATGTGAATATAAAAAGATTCCATTTGCGCCGCCGTGGCCAAGGGTTCTTCCCCTTTATCGCCGACCAATATTTCCTCTTGCGGAGCCAGTCCCGATGCGACGAATAATTCATAACAAACCACTTGCACGGCGGCGGCGATATTTAAAGAGCTGTATTCGCTGTTGCAGGGGATGCGCAGCAAAAAGTGGCACAAGTCCAGTTCGTGGTTTTTTAAGCCGGAACTTTCCCGGCCAAAAACAATGGCCACAGTGTTGCCGGGTTCGTTAATCAATACTTTTTCCGCGCATTCGCGGGGTGTGATTTCCGGCCAGCTGATAGTCCGCCCTCGGGCGCTGGTGCCAATGACCAGCTGGCAATCGGCAACGGCCTCTTGTAAGGTCGCACAAACCGTTGCCCCGGCCAATACGTCGTCAGCGCCGGAAGCCCTGGACGTGGCATCGGCGCTGGGAAATGTTTTCGGTGCCACGAGCCAGAGGTTATGCATTTTCATGTTTTTCATGGCGCGGGCAACGGCGCCGATATTGCCGGGATGCGTTGTTTCGACCAGCACGATTTTTATAGTAGACAGCAAGGCGATGTTTCCTGAGGGTAAAAAAAAGAGCCTAAGTTTAGCAAAAGATTTGCTATTATATGCGGTTTTCGGCAACTGCTAAGTGACATGGATGTAATGAATGCAGAAAAACGCAGGGGCATTTTTCTGCCCTGCATTGCCCTACCTCCTGCGCCCATGCAGTCGTCTGTATTTATATAAATCGAAAGCCACCTATGCAACCCATGTTAAATACTGCCATCCGCGCTGCAAGAGCCGCTGGCGACCTGATCCTCCGTTCATCCGACAATATCGGCCATCTTAAGGTCGACCAAAAAGGTAAAAACGATTACGCCAGCGAAGTCGACCGTATGGCCGAGCGGGAAATCATCAACATAATCAAGACCGCCTATCCCGACCACGGCATTCTGGCTGAAGAAAGCGGTGTGCAGGAAGGTAATGATTTTGTCTGGGTTATCGACCCCTTGGACGGCACCACCAATTTTCTGCACGGCTTTCCGCAATATGCGGTTTCCATTGCCTTAAAACACAAAGGCAAGATTGAGGTCGGTGTGGTTTATGACCCGTTGCGCGATGAATTGTTCAGCGCCAAGCGCGGCGGCGGCGCCATGTTAAACAGCCGACGGCTGCGGGTGACTAATCAGGGCAGCCTGAAAGGCGCTTTAATCGGCACCGGTTTTCCGTTTAAAACCGATTTGCATATCGATGCTTATTTAAAAATGTTCCGTTCAATCGCCGTTGATTCGGCGGGCATTCGTCGTGCCGGTTCGGCGGCGCTGGATTTGGCCTACGTGGCGGCCGGGCGCTTGGATGGTTTTTGGGAAATCGGCCTGATGGAGTGGGATATGGCCGCCGGTCTTTTGTTGATAAAAGAAGCAGGCGGCGTGGTTACCGATTTTTCATTTAATGACACGTATTTGGAATCGGGCAACGTGATTGCCGCCAGCCCCAAGATGCATCAAATCATGTACCAGCGCATAGAGCCTTTTGTGACGGATAATTTGAAATAGAGTGTCCGACAGTCCGTAACCTCTTTCCCATTACCCACACAGATAGGTGCAGCCCGAATCAAACCGGGTAACGGCGGAATGCTATTTCCGCCTACTAGCCTGTCTTTAACCCAAGCCTAACGCCTACAAAAAACTTCCGCGACAACCATACTTATCTGTAACGTATCTAATTATAATTTAACGGTTAGTTCAGCCTATTAATATCAGCCATATTCAACTTGTAGCCAAAACCTTTGACGGTCAACAGCCATTGCGGGCTATTCGCGTTGCTTTCAATCTTTTTTCTGAGTAAGTGCATGTATTGATAAAGATCCGACTTGGTTGCGCGGTTATTTTTAGGCCAAAGATAACTGATGATCTCATCAGTCAAAAACACCCGGTCAGGATCATTCGCCAGCAACTCAAAAAGCTCAAATTCCTTACGTGTCAAATGTAACGCCTCCCCATTAAACAACACACATTTGGAACGATGGTCAATCTGGAAAGGGGCGATTGGATTGCCGTCAATCGTATTGATGTCGGGTTGATGACCACTTGCACCGTTTTTCTGCTTCAGGCTTAACAGCCGCCGATCATTTACTGCCCGCCTGGCCCGATTTCTATAATCCGGCAGGAAATGCTGGTGATGTTTGAACCTGTCGCACAAATACGCTTCCAGTTGGCTAACATCAAGCGGGGTATTTAAAATGGCATCAAACCGGCAGGTTAAGGCTTTATCCAGATCGGACGTGTTATTATCGCGTAAATAACAGACAGGGATTTGATGGTTAACGCTTATGTTATGCACCCACTCAAAATTGGTTTTGGCGAACTGGCTTTCAACGACAATGACCAGATTCGGCTGCATCTGCATCATGCTATTAAATGATCTTCCATCGCTTGCCGCTTCAAGCATTTGATAGCCTTGCGCATGACAATAACCCTTTAACAAACCCAAATGGTAAGGGTCCTCACTCATCAGCACAATCCGAAAATCTGTATTCATAGCATTCCCCGTCTTTAATATTCGTTTTCCAACCTTATCATAAGGATAAGGTTGTAAGCATGCGTAGCAATGCGTATGAACCGGCAATGCGCGGTCATCTACTTCACTTTTTGCGGCCAGAAAAAAGGCAAACTCGTAATTCCGATGCCTCGGCTAGCCACGTACCGTTTGCCATATTGCTCCCGCCAGCATAGAATATTGCTTAATTTTTAAGGTTCCCGCTTTGGCGGGTGAAACTGGAAGTCGGTTAAATGCCGACGCTGCCCCCGCAACGGTAGGTGATTTATCACGAGCCCGGAGACAGGCCTAAAATGGATACACCACAGTATTGCGGAGGGCGATCTGTCAAATCAGTTTTTTTGGTTTGTCTTTATTTTCCTCTGTTATTCCGTCCACCTTTTTCGGAACAGACAACCATGAAAACACTCGCAGCATCCCCAGCCATATCAACTTCAAAATTCCTGCCCGGTTTCAGTGCCATCATATTAGGCCTGACCGTCGTTTTAGGTTTGGGTTTCTTGCAGGACGCCAATAACTACCTGCATAACGCCGCCCACGACGGACGCCACAGCGCTGCCTTTCCTTGCCATTAACATGGCCGATTTTCGTAAGCTGGTCGCAGTCTCGCTACTGGCGGGACTATTGGGCGGCTTGTTACTCAGTGTGCTGCAACACTATCAAACCCTGCCGTTGATTTTAGCCGCCGAACAGTTCGAAACGCCATTAGCTGAGCATGTGCATGACTGGCAGCCGATGGATGGCTGGCAACGTAACGGCTTTACCTTGCTGTTCAATGGTTTGACCGGCTTCGGCTTTGCCTTGTTGATCAGTGCGTCGATGTACTGGCGAAATCAACGCGGTTATCTGTATGGGATCGGCTGGGGTTTGGCCGGTTATTGGGTGTTTTATGTCGCGCCATCATTCGGCTTGCCGCCGGAGTTGCCTGGCACCGACAGCGCCGAATTGCACAGTCGCCAAACGTGGTGGCTTTTTACGGCCGCCGCTACCGCGATTGGTTTGTTTGGGCTGGTGTTGACCAAACAACGCCTGCTGCAATTTGGCGGCGCTGGCTTACTGGCCTTACCGCATCTGATCGGCGCACCGCATCCGGAGGTTGCCCAGGCTTTAGCGCCCGAAGCCTTACAACAGCATTTTGTGGTGTTGACATCCATCAACAACGCTATTTTCTGGCTGACCTTGGGCGCCATATCCGGCCGATTGCTGCGTAAAGTGACATTTGCATGATGACCGCTACCGCAACACGTCATTGCCCGGCGCTGTTAATCAGCGCTCCGGCTTCCGGTCAGGGCAAAACCACTATCACCGCAGCCTTGGCCTATTACCATCGCCAACAAAACCGCAAGGTACGCGTGTTCAAAACCGGCCCGGATTTTATCGATCCGCAAATATTGAGCTTCGCTTGCGGACAGCCGGTTTATCAGCTGGATTTATGGATGATGGGTGAGGACCATTGCCGCGAACTGCTTTATAACGCGGCAGCCGAGGCGGACATCATCTTGATTGAAGGCGTGATGGGCTTGTTCGACGGCGATAGCAGCAGCGCCGATTTGGCGCAAACGTTAAATGTGCCGGTGGCCGTTGTCATCGATGCGGGCGGCATGGCACAAACTTTTGCCGCCGTGGCTTATGGCTTAGCCCATTACCGGGCCAACTTGCCGTTTGCCGGTGTCATCGCCAACAAAGTCGGCAGCTCGGGTCATGCTAAATTGCTGGAAGAAGCCTTGCCGGACAGCATGCCATTACTGGCGGCGATGGCAAAAGACGACGCGGTCGGCTTGCCGTCGCGGCACTTAGGCTTAGTGCAGGCCGATGAAATTGCAGACCTTGACCTTCGCCTGGCGCGCGCCGCCGAATTGCTCAGCAGTCTTGCGTCGTGCCGACTGCCGGAGCCGATTGCCTTTGCGCCGATCACCGCCACAACGCCGTCACAATTGCTGGCCGGTAAACGAATTGCCATAGCCCGTGACGCCGCCTTTTCATTTATCTATCAGGCCAATCTGGATTGTTTGCAAGCCATGGGCGCTGAACTTAAGTTTTTCTCGCCGTTGGCCGACCAGACCTTACCCGATGCCGACAGCCTCTATCTGCCCGGCGGTTACCCGGAGCTGCATCTTCAAACATTGGCCGACAATGTCGCCATGAAACAAGCCTTGCATGCACATCATCAAGCCGGTAAACCGATTTACGCCGAATGCGGCGGCTTTTTATATTTGCTGGAACGCTTGACCGATAAAGACGGCCATGCGGCAGCGATGGCAGGATTACTACCCGGCAGCGCAGAGATGCAAAAACGCTTGGTGAATCTGGGCATGCACAGTTTGCAGTTGGAACAAGGCGAAATTCGCGGTCACAGTTTTCATCACTCGCAACTGGAAACGACACTGCTGCCGTTCACCGAATCGAAGCCGCAACGCAATCGTAGTCGGAGCGAAAACTTTTACCGGGTGGGTTCGCTGCAAGCGTCTTATCTGCATAACTATTTCCCATTCAATCCGCAGGTTGCGGCTGGATTTTTTCTATGAGCAGTCAGCCTAATCAATCGAAAGTCTGGTTTGTCGGCGCAGGTCCCGGCGATCCGGATTTAATCACCGTCAAAGGCCGCGATTTAATCGCCAAGGCTGATGCCATTTTGTTCGCCGGTTCGCTGGTACAAGCTGCCGCGACGCAATGGGCGCCTGGAACTTGCGTGATCAAAGATTCCAAGGATATGACACTGGAGCAGATTACCGACTGGCTGATAGCCCAAGCCGGACCTGGAAAAGTCGTGATTCGCCTGCAAACCGGCGACCCGGGTTTGTACGGCGCATTAATCGAAATGGTGCAACCGCTGGATGCGGCCAATATTGCCGTCGAAGTGGTGCCGGGCGTGTCGTCGGCGTTTGCCGCGATGGCTTGCGCAGTGGAAAGCCTGACCTTGCCGGAAGTCACGCAAACCGTGATTTTAACCCGCGTTGAAGGCCGCACGCCGATGCCGGACGGTGAATCCTTGCAAGAATTGGCCAGCCATCACACCACGCTGTGCCTGTTTTTATCGATCACCTTGTTGCCCACAATCGAACGCGAATTAAAAGCCGCCGGTTGGGCAGATGATGCTCCGGTATTGGTGGTCCATAAAGCCAGTTGGCCGGACGAACAACAGATTATTCGCGGCACGCTGGCCGATATTCGCGAACGCTGCCGGGCCGCCAAAATCAACAGCCAGGCCATGATCGTCATCAGCCCCACCTTGGGCGCGCGTCATTGGCCCGAGCTAAAAAAATCCAAACTTTATGATGCCGCTTTTACGCATCGTTTTCGCCGTGCCGAACGGCCAAATCCTAAGGAACAAGCATGACAACCACCGTCCTTTTAGTCGGCCACGGTTCGCGCAACCAGGCAGGCAATCAAGAAATCCAAACCTTCCAGCAACAATGGCAAGCCCAGCACCCCGATTGGCGCATCGAGTTGTGTTATATCGAACTGGCCGACGTGCTGCTGGAAGAAGGTTTGTGCCGTGCCGCGCAAGAATCCAGCCGCGTGATTGTCGTGCCGCTGATCATCAGTGCCGCCGGGCATGTGAAGATGGAGATCCCCGAGCATATCGAAGAAGCCCGCGAAAAATTTCCAACCGTCGAATTCATCTATGCGCCGCATCTAGGCAGTAACGAAACCTTGTTGGCCATCCTGCAAAAACAGCTGAAATCAGCGCTTAAATCACTGGCGATGCCGGACCCGAAAACCACTGGCGTGATCATCTTGGGCCGCGGTTCCTCCGACAAAGTCGCCAACGGTGAATTGGCGAAACTGGCGCGTTGGCTGTTTGAGACCACCGAGCATGAGCTGGTCGACATCGCGTTTACCGGCATTACCCATCCGCGCCTGGAAACCGCCGTGCAGCGTCAGGTGCGCCTAGGCATGACGCAGATTGTGATTTTGCCTTATTACCTGTTCACCGGCTTGCTGATCGAGCGCATCGGTAAACAAATCGAACGTTTGCAAAGCCAATATCCGCAGGTTGCCTTCGGTTCCGGTACTTATTTTGGTTTTGATCCGGCCATTTTTAAATTGCTTGATCAACGGGTTACCGAAGCCTCCGACCCGATCGCGCCGAAAATGCTGGAATGCGACGGTTGCCGGTACCGCGAGCAAGCCGAACATCACCACCATCATTGATTATCCATGAGCCAAAATATCCAGACCGAACAACTGACCCAGGCCGGGCAACAAATCGAACACGATTCTTTTGCCATCGTCGACCGCGAAGTTGGCGAGTACAATTATTCAGACGGCCAATGGCAAGTGGTGCGGCGCATGATCCACGCCACTGCGGATTTTGAATTCAACGGCCTGACCGAATTTTCCGAGCATGCGGTGGAAGGCGGAATTCAAGCGATTTTGAACGGTGCGACTATCGTTGCCGACGTGGAAATGATTTGCGTTGGCTTATCGCAGCCGCGCCTGGCGCATTTTGGCATCAGCGCCCGTCAGTTTATCTCTGATGCGGATGTCATAGCCGCAGCCAAACAGGTCAACAGCACCCGCGCAGTGCAAGCCATGCGCAAAGCGCACAACTTAGGTTTACTCGATGGCGGGATCGTCGCGGTTGGCAATGCACCCACCGCGTTGTTGGAAGTATTGCGGATGATCAACGAAGAAGGCATCAAACCGGCGCTGATCGTCGGCATGCCGGTCGGCTTTGTTTCGGCTGCAGAATCCAAGGATTTACTCGCCGAATTACACGATGTGCCATGGATCATCACCCGTGGCCGCAAAGGCGGATCAACTTTGGTCGTCGCAGCGATTCATGCTTTGTTGAGTCTTGCCGAGAGTCGGCAGACGCATGGATAAAAATTTCGTAGGGTACGCATTGCGTAACCTTGGTTAATGCCATGGCAATGTCCGAACGCAAACCCAAGGGCACCCGCAAAGGCTACACCACCGGTGCGTGCTCTGCTGCAGCTGCAACTGCGGCGGTACAAGGCCTGCTGACTGGTCAAGTGCCTGAGAGCATCGACTGCCAACTTCCCAACGGTGAGCGGGTCAGCTTCAAAATCGAAGAAGGCTCGATCATCGACGGCTGCGCCCATGCAGTGGTGGAAAAAGATGCCGGGGATGATCCTGATTGCACACATCTGGCCCGATTGACCGCCGATGTGGTTTGGACAGACTTGCCAAATACGGTGGAGTTGAAAGGCGGCTCCGGCATCGGCATGATTACCCGGCCCGGTTTGGGGCTTGCCGTTGGTGGCCCGGCAATTAATCCGGTGCCGTGCAAAAATATCGAAGATAACATTCGTTTGATTGCCGCCGAACAGCTGCAAAACAAGGGCTTGCAGGTGACAATTTCAGTGCCGCGCGGCGAAGAGATGGCGAAAAAAACCCTCAATTATCGTTTGGGTATCATCGGCGGCATTTCGATTTTAGGCACCACCGGCATCGTCCATCCGTATTCCACGGCGGCCTTCCGAGCCAGCGTGGTGCAAGGTGTCGAGGTCGCCGCCAATCAGGGGCAAGGCACGGTAGTGCTGACCACTGGCGGCCGCACCGAAAAATTTGTCATGCGGGAATTACCGGAACTGGATGAAAGCTGCTTCGTGCAAATGGGCGATTTTCTAACACCGGCATTGGATGCGGCAGATCGCTGCGGTATTCAACGTATTATTATCGGCGGCATGGTTGGCAAGCTGACTAAAATGGCCCAAGGCGAAACCATTACCCATGCCGGTCGCGCCCCGGTCGATGTTGAATTGGTTGCCGATATTGCCCGCCGCATCGGCGCGCCAGAAGAAATTTGCAACGCCATCGCCGCTCAGGAAACCGCCCGCTATGCCAGCGAATGTATGGCCGAATTAGGCCTTGAATATGAATTTCATGTCGAACTGGCAAAACGGGTTATTGCCACTTTGGCAAACCGCTACCCCGGCCGCTTTGAAATCGCTGTGTTGGTTTGCGATTTTGACGGCAACAAACTGGCGGAAGCCGGAAGGAATTTAACATGACGGCATTATGCAGCATCATCGGCGTGCTTGACGACGGCGCATCCAGTTTAAGCCAAGAAGCTCTACAACTTGTCCGATCAGCCAAACATGTGATCGCCGGAAGCCGCTTGCTGGCAACCTTGGTGGACGACATCGGCCAAGCACAATCATACGATTTGACCGGTCACTTATCGCAAGTCCCCGGCTGGATCAGTGCAGCAATCAATAACAACGAAGCCGTCGCCGTGCTGGCCAGCGGCGACCCGCTGTGTCATGGCATCGCCGGTTTTCTGGCGAAAAAATTCGCGCCGGAGCAATTACGCATTTTGCCTAACCTCACCAGCATTCAACTGGCCTTTGCTGAGCTTAAACTGCCTTGGCAAAGCGCGACTATCGCCTCGGTGCATAGTCAGGATGCGGGCGAATGGGTGCGCGGTGCCAGTCCGCAACACGGCATGTACGCCTTGCTGCAGCAATGTCGTCAACACGCGTTATTGGCGGTTTTGACCAGCCCCGAGAACAATCCGGCGCGCATCGCCAGGATGTTGCAAACAGAAGGCTTGGCCGATGATTTTGACATCGCCGTGGCGCAAGCCTTGAGACAACCTGGGCAAATAGTCAGCGGTTTTTTATCGGTCGCAAATGTTGCCGCAGACGAATATATCGATCCGAATGTGGTGATACTTAAACGCAAAACCGCTTTGCCCGCGCCGGTATTGTTCGGTGTCAGCGACGATAGTTTTCGGCAGCGCAAACCGGAAAAAGGCCTGATCACCAAACGCGAAGTGCGCACCGTCTCTCTCGCCCGAATGCAACTGACCCGCAGTAGTGTGGTTTGGGACATCGGTGCCGGTTCCGGTTCGGTAGGGCTGGAAGCTGCGCGCTTGTGTCCTGATGGCCATGTCTACGCCATTGAAAAGAACATCGACGACATCGCCAATGTCGAACATAACCATGCGGTCTTGAGTGTCAGCAATTACAGCTTTGTCCACGGCAAAGCCCCGCAACACCTGGACAGCTGGCCCGATCCCGACGCGGTATTTATCGGTGGTTCCGGCGGTGAATTGGCTGAATTGATTGCATTGTGTTTAAACCGCTTAAAACCTAACGGCTGGCTGGTGATGAACTTCGTCACGCTGGAAAATATGTCTACTGCCGTGGAAACCTTAAAACAGCTCGGAGCAAACTGGGATGCCTGCCAGATTCAAGCCTCACGCAGTAGCCCGATTTTGGATATGCACAGGTTGCAGGCGGAAAATCCGGTGTGGATCGTATCGGCCACCCATCCTTTACAGCCTAAAACCTGCGGTCAAGATGAACAATAATCTCGGCACCCTTTACGGCGTCTCCCTCGGCCCCGGCGACACTGGCTTAATCACCCGTCGCGCCTGGGATTTACTCACCGGCTCCGGCCATTGGACTTATCCGGTGCGCAAGAAAAACAGCGACAGTTATGCGCTGGACATCGCTTTACGCGCCGGTCTTGAACTGCCACAAGCACATACCGCGCTGCATTTTCCGATGACTCACGATGCCGAGATTCTGGCTCGTTATTGGCTGGAAGCGGCACAAACCGTGTTGGCAATATTGCAACGCGGCGAGAATGTGTTGTTTTTAGTGGAAGGCGATGCTTCAACCTATTCCACCTTCGGCCATTTGCAACGCAGTGTTCGTGCCTTGCAGCCGGAAGTTACAGTCGAAGTAGTGCCTGGGGTGTCGTCGTTTCATGCTGCTGCGGCGCGCAGTGGAGAACCGCTCGCCGATGTTGACGATACTATCGCCATTATCCCTGCCGGATACGGAATAGAGCAGATTGAACGCCTGCTCGATGATTTCGATACTTTGGTGCTGCTCAAGGTCAAACCGTTGCTGGACGATGTAATCGACTTACTGCGTCGCCGCGACTTGCTCGACCAAGGCTGGTTTATCGAAAAAGCCGGTGCGCCCGAAGAGCGCGTGGTGCATGACCTAGCCAGCTTGTATGGGCAAAAGGTCAATTACTTATCGTTACTGATTATTAAAAATCCAGGCCGCCAGCGTTCAGAAATGCAGCGCGGCTGTCGCAAAAAAAAGGAAATTTCCGATGACTGAAGTACGTGTCGCACTGGTGGCGATTACCAAACACGGTGCCGCTATCGCCAGCCGTTTAGCACTGCAACTGCCAGAAGCCGAGGTGGTGGTATCGGAAAAACAGGCCGAACATCTTGGCGATTTCAGCAATCCACGCCGCGTTTACCAAGGCGCGTTGAGCGCGCAAATCGCGGAATTGTTTGCGTCCTACGATCAGCTGATATTCTTGGTGTCGCTGGGCGCTGTGGTGCGCTTGATTGCGCCGCATCTTAAATCCAAGGATGAAGACCCCGGCGTGTTGGTGATCGATGATGCCGCCGAGTTTGTGATTCCGGTGTTGTCCGGCCATGTCGGCGGCGCCAATGCTTATGCGGAAAAAGTTGCGGCTTTACTGAATGCCACGCCGGTGCTGACCACCGCATCGGATGTGGGCAAAACCATTCCGGTCGATATTTTGGGCCGCGAACTGGGTTGGCAAGTGGAAGCGCCTAAAATCAACATCACCCGTGTGTCGGCGGATGTGGTCAACCAACAGCCGATTGCCTTCGTGCAGGAAGCAGGTAGCCGCAACTGGTGGACACGGCCCACGCCTTTGCCGGGCAATATTCATTTGTTCGAACGCTTTGAAGATGTCGATACCAGTCAGTTCAGGTCGGTGTTATGGGTGACGCGACGCGAAATTGCCCCGGCACTTTGGCAACAGCTGGAAGAAAGGTTGGTGGTATATCGGCCGCCGGTTGATCAATGATCAAAGTCATCATCGGCATCGGCTGCGACCGCAATGCCAGTTTGCAAACATTGCAGGCAGCATTAACGCAAGCCCTACAGCAATGCGGATTAGACGGGTCAGCCGTGGCTGGATTGGCCAGTATCGATAAGAAAAACGATGAAGTTGCCTTGCTGCAACTGGCGCAAAACCAAGGCTGGCCGCTGCATTTTTATCCGGCAGAGCAGCTGGCAAAAATCCCGGTGCCCAATCCGTCTGCCGTGGTGCAGAAATACATGGGCACACCCGCAGTGGCAGAGGCGGCCGCGTTAATTGCGGCCAATACCGATATGCAAAATTTGCTGGTCGAAAAACACAAACACTTAGGGGCGGACGGTAAGAACGCCACCATTTCCATTGCGAGAATCATTGAATGAAAACAGGCAAAATTTTACTGGTCGGTATCGGCCCGGGCGCACATGAACACATGACCTTCCGCGCCAAACAGGCCATTGCTGAAGCGGATGTGGTTATCGGTTACAGCACCTACATCAAACTCGTGCAAGAGTTGCTCGATGGCAAAGAAGTCATCAGAAAAGGTATGACTGAAGAACTTGATCGCAGCATCGAAGCCTATGAACATGCCAAACAAGGCAAAGTCGTGGCGTTGATTTCCTCCGGCGACATCGGCGTGTACGGCATGGCAGGGCCGACCTATGAACTATTACTGGAAAGCGGCTGGACGCCGGATGATCCAATTCAGGTGGAAGTGGTGCCCGGCAGCACGGCATTATTAAGTTGCGCCTCATTGGTCGGCGCGCCGTTAACCCATGATTTTTGTTCGATCTCGCTGTCCGACTTGTTGACGCCTTGGCCGGTGATCGCCCGCCGCCTGGAAAGCGCGGCACGCGGCGATTTTGTCGTGGCACTCTACAATCCAAAAAGCGGCCGCCGCACGCAACATATCGTTGAAGCGCAAAATATCTTGCTGCGCCATCGCAGCCCCGATACCCCGGTGGCCATTGTCAAATCCGGTTATCGTGCCCGGCAACACATCCAGCTGGTGCGTTTGGCGGAGATGGCGGATTGCGACATCGGCATGTTGACCACGGTTTTGGTCGGCAACAGCAGCACCTTCGTCCGTGCAGGGTTGATGGTGACGCCGCGCGGTTATGCCAACAAATACGATGCGATGACCGGCGAGACACGGGAAGGCGAACAAGCAGGCCGTTCGCTGAACATGGGCCTGGAGGGCTGGAAAGGTTGTGTGCGGCAATATTTGCGCGACACGCCCAAGGTGACTCTGCTACAGGCGGCGGAATATTTCGCGCAGCCGTTGGCGGAGATACTCGATGCTGTCAGTCAAGCCACACCGGACGATCCCGCCGGCATCTTCAGCGCGCAACGGGCAATCCCGGACAGTCATGAACGTTTACTGGAATCATTCCAGGCTTGGGGTAAATTACGCGCCGTGGTGCGCAGCGAAGCGGGCGCCGTGGCGGAATTGTTGATCAACGCCGCTGATTTGCAAAGCAAAAACGGCTGGGTGAGTATTGTCAACGACGCCTTTCATTTGCACATCGACTGGCGCAAGGCTCAGCAGATTTGGTTTGTGAACCGGCAGGATCAAGCCTATGGCATTCAGGTGCTCGATCAGCAAGGTGACGCCTTATTCAACTTATGGTTAGTCGCTGACGAAGCAGGTTTCGGCAGCACAGCCTTAAAGCATTACCTCGAAGACCGAGCGCAATTTAGCGCCCCAACTACTCTGGAACCTACCCACCATGACTGATAACACCACTCCCATGTCTGAAAAACCCAAAATGGGTGATTACAAACGCCACTTGCTGGTGTGTACCGGCCCTCGCTGCACCGAGAATGGCGAAGCACAAGCCTTGTTCGAAACCCTGGGGGACAAGTTTAAAGCGGCCGGCATCGACAAAGGCGCGCTCAGGGTAAAACGTACCCGCACCCACTGTTTCGCCACCTGCAAATCCGGCCCCATCATGTGTGTGCAGCCCGATGGCGTTTGGTATTACAACGTCAATGAGGCCAATTTACAGCGCATCATTGATGAGCATTTGGTGGGCGGTCGACCTGTCGAAGAGCTGATTTATCATCAAAGTGTTTGCTCGGCGCTATAGCTTTGACATCCACCCCAGCTAAAGCAAGGGGATTCCTTTTATTGGTGGCGGGTAAAATCTTTTAACGGCCCTTCAGTATTTAGTTGGTTTGAGATGTTTGATGTTGCCTACAGGTCATGGAAAGTGATGCGATACAGCTTGCAACTGGACGTTTTTTTTCTCAGGCAGGTTTAGCCCATTTTAAACCCGCAAAAAAAACCGCCAACACCACTGGCGCCTTGGCTGGTAATACGCGTCAAACGGTCGACTAAAAAGCCGCTGGATTTTTTGGCAACGTCAGTAGCCGCGCTGGCGGCGTATTGCAGTTTCTCATCGGTTATGTCAATAACATCGTAGGACTCCGCCACAAATAGCATTACGATCAAACCGCCCCCCAAAAATAACGCCATGCGCAACATCTTTTTGGCAAAATAGCCGACCGCCAGCCCAATAACAAACGGCGCCCCCACATTACCTAGCAAAAAGCCCGATGAAAAAATATCGGTGGACGGCACGGTATCGGCTGGCTGAATGTTCATGTTGCTAAATTTCCAATGGGTGATGTTTAAGATAAATGTTTGCTTGGCGGGCTATTTGTTATCTAGCCGGCGGTATTTGCATGTTCTTTTCAGATCAGGAAATCACTTTATTGATGAATAGGTATCTGCATGCTCTTACATATAGCGCCTCATTTTATCATTAAACTCCAGCGCGCCGACAAACAGCACTCATGACAAGGGCGGCTGCAACGGCAGCAGGCTGCTGGGCTTGCCAATGGCTTAAATCGACAACGCGACAAAAATTCGGATAAGCGTACAATGCACGCAATTTTAACTACTAAAATCCAGTAAAACTGTTAGTTTTGACGAGAACATTATGTATTCAGTTGAAGTTTTTCCATGGAATAAAAATTTTGAAACCGGTGTTCCGCTGATCGATATACAGCATCAGCGTTTAGTTGAGCTGTTAAATGTGCTTGCCGGGCACTTGGCCTACCAGTCCGATGTGCCTACTTTAAATAAGGTTTTCAATGATTTGGCAGAATATGCCATCTACCATTTTCAGGAAGAGGAAGCTATCTGGCATACCTATTTCCCGGAAGATATGTGGGAAGCCAAACACAAAGACGACCACAGACGATTTTTGGCGACGGTAAACAAAATAATGGGCGGCAAGACCAGCCGCCCATTAGATCAGGTTATTGAAGAAATCCTCGCTTTTTTGACCCAATGGCTGGCCTTCCATATTCTGGATACCGACATGCGCATGGCCAAAGTGGTGCTGGCGGTGCAAACAGGCACACCGTTAAACCAGGCCAAAGAACAAGCCGACCAGGAAATGAGCGGGGCGATGCGGGTATTGATTGAAACCATGCTGTCTATGTTCGACACGCTTTCTTCCCGCACCATGCAGCTGGCAAAAGAGGTGATTGACCGTCAGAAAGCCGAGCAAGCCAGCTACGATGCCTTGGATCGTCTACAAAAAATTGCCAGCCAGGTGCCCGGATTAGTGTTCCAGTTCCAGCTGTTTCCTGATGGTCGCACCAGCATTCCTTACGCCAATGAAGCCATACGCACTATTTACCGGGTCAGTCCTGAAGAAGTCAGTGCAGATGCGAGCCAAATACTCAACGCCGTGCACCCGGACGATCTGGAAAACTTCAAGGCTTCATTCAGAATATCGGCCAAAGAGCTGACACCTTGGCGCCAAGAATACCGTTTACAGTTCGATGACGCACCCGTCTGCTGGCTGTTCGGCAATGCGCTGCCGCAGTTGCAAGCCGACAATTCCGTGCTTTGGCATGGTTTCATCACCGACATCACCAAACAAAAACAGGATGAGGTCAACCTCCGCATCGCCGCGACCGCCTTTGAGTTGCAAGATGCCATGCTGGTCACCGATGGCAACAACACCATCCTCAAAGTCAACCAGGCCTTTACCCGGATTACCGGTTACAGTGCCGATGAAGTGGTTGGCAAAAACCCCAATTTGCTCAGTTCGGGACGCCATGACAAAGCCTTTTACGACGCCATGTGGGACAGCATTAATCGCACGGATGCTTGGCAGGGTGAAATATGGAACCGGCGCAAAAACGGCGAAATATACCCCGAATGGCTGATTGTCACGGCGGTCAAGGAAGCGGATGAAAAGGTCAACCATTATGTCGCCTCGTTTTCCGATATTACCTCGCGTAAGGCCGCCGAAGAGGAAATCAAACAACTGGCTTTTTACGACCCGCTGACCAAGCTGCCTAACCGTCGGCTGTTGCAGGAACGGCTAAAGCACAGTATCGAAGTGGAGCGTCGTGACGGCAAGCAGCTGGCCTTGCTGATGCTTGATTTGGACCGTTTTAAAGCGGTCAACGACAGTTTGGGCCATGCCGCAGGCGACGATTTGCTGCAACAGGTCGCCAGCCGTATCCTGGCAAGGTTACGTGACATTGACATTGTGGCGCGCCTAGGCGGGGATGAGTTTGTCATATTGCTGGAAGACATTGCCCATCCTGAAGACGCCGCACGGGTGGCCACCGAAATTATTGCTGTGTTAAGCAAACCTTTTCAACTCAGTCAAAGCAACGATGTGCTGATTGGTGCCAGCATCGGTATCGGCCTGTATCCGCAACACGGCAACAACTATGAAGTCCTGATGGATCACGCCGATGCTGCCTTGTATCAGGCCAAAGATCAAGGGCGCGGCTGTTATGCCTATTTTTCTGAAGACCAGACCCTCGCGGCGCGTGAACGCATCGCCTTGGAAACACGGTTGCGCCGTGCCATCGAGCAAGGCGAACTGCGCGTTTATTACCAGCCTCAAGTCGATATTGCCAGTGGCCGCATCGTCGGCGCCGAAGCCTTGGTGCGCTGGCAAGACCCGATAGACGGCTTGATCCCCCCGCTACGTTTTATCCCGATTGCCGAAGAAACCGGGCTGATTCTGGAGATTGGCGCCTGGGTGCTGCAAGAAACTTGTCGGCAAGGCCGGGAGTGGCTTGATGCCGGTTTTCCGGCGCTCAACCTTGCAGTCAACGTGTCCCCGCATCAATTCCGGCGCGGCGACATTAACGGCTTAGTCGCCGCTTGTCTAAGCGAAACCGGGTTTCCTGCCGCAAATTTAGAGCTGGAAATGACCGAAAGCGGCCTGCTGGAAAACCATGACAATGTGATGGCCGTGTTAAATGGATTACGCTCGCAGGGCGTCCGCCTCGCCATTGACGACTTCGGCACGGGGTTCTCTTCACTGGCCTACCTTAAACATTTTCCGTTAGATGTGCTAAAAATCGACAAAAGCTTTATCGATGATATTCCCCATTTGCAAGACGACATGGAAATTGCCGCCACCATTATCGCCATGGGCCACATCCTGGGTTTTAAAGTGTTGGCCGAAGGGGTGGAAACCCCCGAGCAACTGGCGTTCTTGCGGGAAAAAAATTGCGATTTGTATCAAGGGTATATCACCAGCCCACCCTTACCGGCCGCAGCATTCATCAAGCTACTGTAACTCGATGTCCAAGTTTCTAGCTTGATTATGTAAACAAGCCGGGTTAAACCGCCAGCAATCCGGCCCGATTATGATAAGCGGATGACTAAAGCGGCAGTAAATCGGTAAAATAGCGGTTTTTATTGCCTATTCCCTTAAAACACCATGCGTACTACTCAATTCCCGCTCAATACCGTTAAAGAAACCCCGGCCGATGCTGAAATAGCCAGCCATCAACTGATGATCCGCGCCGGGCTTATCCGCAAGCTGGCCGCAGGCCTTTACACTTGGCTGCCTTTGGGTTTGCGGGTCATGCGCAAAGTCGAAAAAATCACCCGTGAAGAAATGGAAAAGACCGGCGCGCTGGAAGTGCTGATGCCCGGCCTGCAACCTGCCGAACTGTGGCAGGAAACCGGACGCTGGGAACAATACGGCCCGGAACTGGCGCGGTTAAAAGACCGTCATGACCGGGATTTTTGCCTGGGGCCGACGCACGAAGAAATCATCACCGACCTGGCGCGCAACGAGATCAAAAGCTACAAGCAATTGCCGATCACTTATTACCAAATCCAGTCCAAATTCCGCGACGAAATCCGTCCCCGTTTCGGCGTGATGCGCTCACGCGAATTCATCATGAAAGATGCCTACTCCTTCCATTTGGATCAAGACTCGTTGCAGTTGACCTACGAGGCGATGCATCAGGCTTATACCAACATCTTCAATTACTTAGGCCTAAACTTTCGTGCGGTAGTCGCCGATTCAGGCTCAATCGGCGGCGCGGTGTCGCATGAGTTTCATGTGTTGGCCGATTCCGGCGAAGATGCGATTGCATTCTCAACCGACAGCGACTATGCCGCCAATGTTGAAAAAGCCGAAGCGGTGGCGCCTGCAGGTTCCCGCGCTGCGGCCAGCCAAGTGATGGCACTGGTCGATACGCCCAACCAGCACAGCATCGAAGAGGTCTGCGGATTTTTAAACATCCCCGCCACGCAATGCCTGAAAACATTGATTGTTAAAGGCGAAGAAGACACGCTGGTCGCGTTGCTGTTAAGAGGCGACCATAACCTGAATGACATTAAAGCGATAAAAATCGACGGCATTTTATCGCCGCTAGAATTTGCCAGCGATGAGGAAGTGCTCAGCGCCTGCAACTGCAAACCCGGCTCTATTGGTCCGATAGGCTTGAACATCAAGATCATTGCCGACCGCAGCGTGACTTTAATGTCCGATTTCGTTTGCGGCGCCAATCAGGACGGCAAGCATTATCAAGGCGTCAACTGGGAACGCGACTTGCCGGTTCCTGACCACATTGCAGACCTGCGCATGGTGGTTGAAGGCGACCCCAGCCCGGACGGCAAGGGCACAATTACACTGGCGCGCGGCATTGAAGTCGGCCATATTTTCCAGCTGGGCACCAAATACAGCGAAGCCATGAACGCCGGTGTGATCAACGAAGGCGGAAAAAACCAAATCATGACCATGGGCTGTTACGGCATCGGCATTTCCCGCGTGGTCGCCGCCGCCATCGAACAGAACCATGACGCCAAAGGCATCATCTGGCCGAGTAACCTTGCACCGTTCCAGGTGGCGTTGTGCCCGATGAACATGCACAAATCCGAGCGTCTGAAAGAGGCTTCGGAAAAACTGTATCAGGAATTGCTGGCGGCCGGCATTGATGTGTTATTCGATGACAGAAAAGTCCGCGCCGGGTTTATGTTTTCCGATATGGAACTGATCGGCATCCCGCATTGCATCGTGGTGGGCGACCGAGGACTGGATTCCGGCACGGTTGAATACAAAGCCAGAACCGGCGATGCCAACGAAGAAATCCCGTTTGCTGAGGTGATTGGATTTTTAAAGGCGAAATTGGCTTAACGGGTAAATGACGAAGGGCACGAAGACATAAAGTTTCGTGCCTTTTGCGCCTGTAAAGCTGCAAACTTGATCTAATGCATAAGAAAAAAGTTTCACTGGAAGAAATAGCCAAAGACATAGGCCGGAGTACGTCCACAATCAGTCGTGAACTGCGTCGAAATAAGGGCAAACGCGGGTACCGTTACCAACAAGCGCAGATCAAAGCCGACCGGCGCCATGCCGACAAGCCCAAAGCGGTCAAACTTGATGAGGGCATGAAGTAGGGCAATCGCATTAAAATCCTATTGACATCAGAGGTAAAATG
Organism: Methylobacter sp.; assembly: GCA_030684815.1. Taxonomy (GTDB): domain Bacteria; phylum Pseudomonadota; class Gammaproteobacteria; order Methylococcales; family Methylomonadaceae; genus Methylobacter_A. The sequence goes on from JAUXXQ010000160.1 coordinate 25,354, forward strand.
GTAGGATTTTGACCTGCGACCATGAAACCACACACTACCGCTGCTATCCTCAAACATTTTTCCTCAATCCCTGATCCTCGCATCAATCGTAAGAAGCTGCACAAGCTGGATGACATTTTCTTCATAACTCTTTGCGCGGTAATTT
>JAUXXQ010000165.1 GCA_030684815.1 Methylobacter sp.
GAGCTGGACAATTATACAGAGCCAATTCAAGTTGTCAACATCATGTTAACTTTATTTTTTCATCCCAGACTTCGAAGTCATATTACCAAACCCCGAAGAAGTCGACCATTATAACCTAGCCAACTAACTTGTCAACATCAGCCTTAACTTTTTCATCCTTGCCAAAACCCTGTTTACGACCGAAGCCCTGAACAGCTGGCTATTATACAATTTATCAGAAATGCGTCAAGCGGTTATTTTCACCCGCGCAAACTTTCTTTTTCCTACCTGATACACATGCTGACTACCCACAGGAATTTCCAGCTTTGAATCGGAAACCTTTTCACCATCAATTTTTACCGCACCTTGTTTTATCATGCGATTAGCTTCAGACGTACTCTCGGTCAATCCGGCATCTTTCAATAAATTGGCGATACCGTAGCCTTGTCCTTCAATCTTTAATTCCAATTCGTTCATTTCTTCAGGTATTGCGCCACGCTGAAATCTGGCCTCGAAGTTTTCCAATGCTTTAACCGCCGCAGACGCATCATGGAATCTCTCTATGATTTCTTGAGCCAGCTTTACTTTATAGTTGCGCGGATTTGCGCCTTGCCTGCACTCCTCTGCCCACAACGCTATTTCAGTCATCGGCCGAAAACTCAGTAATTCAAAATAACGCCACATCAACTCATCTGATATGGACATTAATTTGCCGAACATATCGTCAGCAGAGTCCGCTATACCCACATAATTATTCAACGACTTGGACATTTTTTGCACGCCGTCCAACCCTTCTAATATAGGCATAGTCATGACAACCTGAGGTTTTTGCCCAAAAGCCTCTTGCAACTGCCGCCCTACTAATAAGTTAAACTTTTGATCAGTACCACCCAATTCCACATCGGCTTTCATTGCCACTGAGTCATACCCCTGTATTAATGGATACAAAAATTCATGTATCGCAATCGGTTGCCCGCCTTTAAAACGCTTGCTAAAATCATCCCGCTCTAACATTCTGGCCACGGTATGCTTTGCTGCCAATTGAATCAAATCAGCTGGCGACATCGCATTCATCCAGCTTGAATTAAACATCACTAAGGTTTTAGTCGGATCCAGGATTTTGAAAATTTGCTCCTCATAGGTTCGCGCATTATCAATCACCTCGTCCCGAGTTAAGGGCTTACGCGTCACGTTTTTCCCGGTTGGATCGCCTATCATGCCGGTAAAATCGCCAATCAGAAACAACACCTCATGCCCGAGATCTTGAAACTGTTTTAATTTATTAATCAGTACGGTATGCCCTAAATGTAAATCAGGAGCCGTCGGATCAAAGCCCGCCTTAATCCGCAAAGGCCGCCCCTCTTCTAACTTTTTAATTAATTCTTGCTTAACCAAAACCTCATCAGTCCCTCTAAGCAGCTGCGCCAATACACCCTCTTGCAATGTCTCTCTCCAAAATATCTATAAAATATTCATTATAGAATTAATACCCAGCTCTCTGAATAAAAACTTTACCCATTGTAAATTGGTAAAAACACTTAAAAACCCTTAAAATGAATCCTATAAATTCATTAATTTTTATGATTTACGTAAATTTCAATTATTTAGCCTAGTGAAAAACAAAATCTATACATCCATACTCTTTGGAATTAGCTTAGCCTTTTCGGTAACTGGTCACACTCAGGCAAAACCCGCAAACAAAAGCGCAACAAGCAAAACAGCTCACGCCACTACGCTACCTACAAAAAACACCAAAACCGTTAGCAAAAAAAGCACAGTAACAGTCGCCAAACCTAACAGCAAAGCTAACAATAGCAAACAAACAGCTGCAGTTATCGCCAAATCGGCCAGCAAAAAAAATGCGGCCACCACAAACAAGGTTGCAGGCAAAACTACTAACACGCAAACAGCCACTACAAAGAAATCACTCGCCAAAAAACAAACAGCCGCTGCCCCAACAACTGCAAAAAAACAAATAACGCCTACGTCCAAGCAAGAAAACAGCAAATTATCCGTCGCTGCCAAGTCGGCAAAAAAAAACCAAGCACTCGCTTCTACGCCTTCAAAAAACAAAAAAAACAACATTTCAACCAAATCAAAACAGGCAACTCCGGCTGCTGCCCTCGAACCTGCGCGTAGAAAACATACCGTTATTTCCGCTAAATCGCTTGAGCCGACATTAACACACAAAGAACGACAAACGCCTACCGAACTGAATCTCAACACCACCGAATCGGATCAGGCCGTCCAAACAAATAATAACAAACAACTCCACCCGCTTAGCCTTGACCATACCCGAAGCGCACAAATTAACACTGCCCATGTTTCTATAGAAACATCTTTATTTCTGGACGGACTCGAAGTCGGTCTATCAAAAGAGCTTATTTTACAACTGACTGAAGTATTTGCTTGGGACATTGATTTTGCCACCAACTTACGGCCAGGCGACCAATTCACTGTTGTTTACGGAAAAAAAATAGTGAACGGTATAGAAACCGATAGCGATGAAATTATTGCCGCCGAATTCGTTAACCAAGGTTCAGCTTACACCGCTATCCGATATGTCGACGAATCCGGCATCGCCAGTTATTACACACCTGACGGACAATCGCTGCAAAGGGCATTTTTAAGCGCACCTGTTGATTTTATAAAAATCAGCTCACATTTTGACATGCACCGCAAGCATCCGATTTTGAACAGGATTCGCGCACACAAAGGCATTGATTACGCGGCAAGAGTGGGTACCCCGATCAAAACAACTGGTGATGGCACCATTGCTTTCCTGGGTCGAAAAGGCGCTTACGGACAAGCCATCGTCATTCAACACAATGAGCACTATGAAACGCTGTACGCGCACATGTCCAGTTTCAAAAAAGGCCTGGCAGAAGGCAATCATGTTAAACAAGGCGAAGTTATCGGCTATGTCGGCCAATCCGGCTTGGCAACCGGCCCGCACTTGCATTATGAATTTCATGTCGATGGACTTTATCGCGACCCAGAAACGGTCAAAATACCGCATTCAATGCCTATCAGCAGCGCGCTACTGGCTGACTTCAAGACACAAACCCAGCCCTTCTTTGCCCAGTTGCTTCAAGTCAAAGCCAAAAGTTTATTTGCAAAAAATCACTCGGCAACGGCGCTACCGCCCGCATCCGCTTCGCCATCCCGACTCGACTAAAGCAAACCATGCCTGAGCTTTATATCGGCCTGATGTCCGGCACCAGCCTAGACGGCATTGATGCAGCCCTCATTGAATTTAAAGGCAATAAAATCAATCTGGTCAGCTTTGACTACCTCCCCTTACCCAGCGACATTCAGCAAAGCCTGCAACAACTCAGCAAACCTGACGCACTCATCTCGTTGAAAGAATACGGGGCAATGGATACCAAGCTAGGTCACTTATTCGCCGAAGCCGTTAATAAGGTACTGGCTAAAGCCCATACTCCAGCCGCATCCATTCAGGCTATCGGCAGTCACGGGCTCACTGTCTACCATGCGCCCGCCATCAAATTCCCTTTTTCCCTGCAAATTGGCGACCCTAATATTATTGCCGAACTGACCGGCATCACCACCGTGGCCGACTTCAGACGCCGGGACATTGCCGCGAAAGGCCAGGGCGCGCCGCTAGTGCCGGCTTTCCATCAAGCCGTATTCCAGCACCCGGATGAACACCGCTGCATCGTCAATATCGGTGGCATTGCCAATATCACCGTGCTGCCCAGCAATCCGTCCGCTGATGTAATCGGCTTTGATACCGGCCCCGGCAACACCTTAATGGATTTATGGATCAAACTGCAGCAGAACCTGCCGTATGATAAAAACGGCGCGTGGGGACAATCCGGAAAAATCAATCATGATTTAGTGGCGCTATTAACACGAGACCCTTATTTCAATACCGCCCCACCCAAAAGCACCGGCAAAGAGTATTTTTCGCTGCCTTGGCTTTACCAATATTTCGACGCCTTCAGTTGCAAAGCCGAAGACGTACAGGCCAGCTTGTGTTTTTTGACGGCAATAACCATTTGCGATGCGATCAAAAAACACGCACCGGCGACCGATCGCATATTAGTTTGCGGCGGCGGTAGTCATAATGCTTATTTAATGGAACTAATACAACAAAACAGCGGATGCCCTGTCGAATCGACCGAACACTACGGCCTTCATCCCGATCATGTCGAAGCCATGGCTTTTGCGTGGCTGGCCAGACAAACAATGAACAAACTACCGGGCAATGTTAAGGAAGTTACTGGTGCGGACAACTCAGTAATTTTGGGAGGGGTTTATCAGGCAACAAAAAAGGCGGCATCCCAGCCGCCCGAGAAAGGGGGAAACAATTAAGCAGAAAAAGACGACCCACAACCACAAGTCGTGGTCGCATTAGGGTTACGGATAACAAACTGCGAACCGGACAAATCTTCCTTATAATCTATCTCAGCGCCGGCTAAATATTGAATGCTCATCGCATCAATCAACACCGTCACACCGCCATTCTCAACACAGGTATCATCTTCATTGACTTCTTCGTCAAAGGTAAAACCATACTGAAAACCTGAACAGCCGCCGCCAGAAACATAAACCCGCAACTTCAGATTATCATTACCTTCCTCAGCAATTAGTTCGCTTACTTTGGAAGCGGCACTATCGGAAAAAACAATTGGATTAGTCATACACACACGCTATAAAAAATGAAGTTGAATTAAATTATGACTATACCTAGTTTTTTAGTCAAGAATTACAATACCCCAATTTAAAACCCTGATGCCTATTGAATCAGCAGGCATTGATTTTTTATTTGCAAGCCCAGCAGCGGATTTAAAGGGAGCTGTAATGGCTAAACTTTAATCGCCCAAAAACGACAGGAAACGATTGATTGCTTCTACTTGAAGCGAAAAAGAGGCATAATGCCCAATTTTTAACGGTTTAACTTAGCAAGGAAGGCAGGTCATGACGCGATCAGAAAATATATATTTAGTGGGTCTAATGGGGGCAGGGAAAACCACAATAGGCCGACAATTAGCCAGAGCGCTGGCGGTGCCTTTTTATGACAGTGACAAGGCCATTGAAGAACGGACAGGGGTCGATATTCCGACTATCTTTGAATTTGAGGGGGAAGAAGGCTTCAGGGACAGGGAGCAGAAAATGATTGAACAATTGACGCAGATGCAAGGCATTGTGTTGGCAACTGGCGGCGGTGCGATCTTGCGTGACGAAAACCGCAGGCTATTAAAAGAAAACGGCTTCATCGTCTACCTGCAATGTTCAGTTGAACGCATATTAGAACGGACGCGACGCGATACCCAACGGCCGCTACTCAAAACAGACAACCCTCGCGATCGCATAGAAAGCTTATTCGAGCAACGTGAACCATTGTATTTGTCTTGCGCCGACTTTAAAATTGACACAGGCGTCCTGCAAAGCAAAGAAGTGGTCAGTCGCATCTTAGAGGAATACCACGCCGTCAACCGTTAACTCGACTGACAGTAACCAGCCTCAACGCGAACATCAGCGCTATTTTCCTCGATATCCAGCCCATGGCCGCACGACCGCTCACCGGCTTTTCACTTAAGCTAACGCTAATCCAAGCCACAGACATTACTCAACATGAAAAAATTACTGGTTGAATTAGGTGACCGTAGTTACCCAATCTATATTGGCTCTGCTTTATTGGGCCAGACCGAACTGTTCACCCATCATATCAAGTCCAAACAGGTGCTGGTAGTCACCAATGAAACCATTGCGCCACTGTATCTGGATGCCGTACTAAAAAACCTGCAGGGCTATCAGGTCGAAACCGTGATTCTCCCGGATGGAGAGCAATTCAAGACCTTGGATTTTGTCAACCAAATTTTTGATAAATTGCTGGCCTGCAAATTTAGCCGCAATGCAACGTTGATTGCCTTGGGTGGCGGCGTTATCGGCGATATGGGCGGTTTTGCCGCCGCCTGCTACCAGCGCGGCATTGCTTTTTTGCAAATCCCCACAACCTTGCTGGCGCAGGTTGATTCATCGGTGGGCGGTAAAACCGGCGTGAACCATCCGCTGGGCAAAAACATGATCGGCGCTTTTTACCAGCCGCAATGCGTCATTGCCGACGCTGATGTGCTGGACACCCTGGATGACCGCCAATTGGCGGCCGGTTTGGCTGAGGTGATCAAATACGGCCTGATCAGGGATGCTGAATTTTTTGTCTGGCTGGAAAACAATATCGACGCATTGCTGGCCCGAGACAAATCGGCGCTGGCTTATGCGATTGAACGCTCGTGCATCAATAAAGCCGAAATCGTCGCTGAAGATGAAACCGAAACCGGCATCCGGGCAACCTTAAATTTAGGCCATACCTTTGGCCACGCCATTGAAACCGGCGCCGGTTACGGCACTTACCTGCATGGCGAAGCGGTTGCCATTGGCACCTGCCAGGCGGCAGACCTGTCCAGGCGTAAAGGCTGGCTGGCTGACGCCGATGTCGACAGAATCATTGCCCTATTTAAACACGCCGGGTTACCGGTAGAACCGCCTAGGCAGATTGATTCAGGCCGTTTTCTGGACTTAATGGCAGTAGACAAAAAGAATGTGGACGGCCAAATCAGGCTGATTCTGTTACAAGGAATCGGTCTGGCAACCTTGCCCGTAGACGTCCCCCAAGACTTATTAGAAATGACGCTGAATACTTATGGTAGAAGATGATACTTTTACTTATCAGGCAAATCGACAACCGGCTGAGCCAACAACTGCCGGATCGGCCAGTACACTTGATTATGCCCTGATCACCAAAGAACGCACACAAAAGCTGGACTTATTGATTCATCTGTTGGCAAATTTACCGCACTCGCTGGTCGTTTGCGGCCCTGAAGGCATTGGCAAAACAACACTGCTGACGGTGCTGCAGGAGCGCCGAACCGAAGCATGGCAATACTGCCTGATACAAGGTGGCGCCAACCTCAGTTTTGAAGCGATTCAGCGGCACTTAGCCCAAGCCATTAGCCGGGAACAGGCACCACTCGCAATCACATTCGCACGCTATCAGGAACAGCATAAACAACTGATCCTGATTATTGACAACGCAACCGAACTGGTGCCGGGGTTAATCACGGCAGTTATCCAGTACGCCATAGCCAATCCGGCGTTAAAAATTATCTTTGCCTTGACCCATGACGAATTGCAGGTAAAACGCGGAACCGACCGTGCCGTTGACGATTGCCATATTATCGAAATCCCGACCTTATCAGAAAAGCAGTGCGGCGATTTCTTGCAGCATCTGTCATTAAAACCCGCTGCAAATTTAACGTTTAAAGCGATTAACGACAACATGATAGCGCATATTTACCGAGAAACGCATGGCGTTCCGGGACGGATTATTGCCGCAGTATCCGGCCTATCCAGCGCCAAGAAAAGCGGCGGGAAATTAACAGGGGCACTTCTGTTGGCCCTTGCCGCAGCAATCGCAGTGGCCATTGCCATTCAATGGCCACTGCTGCCGGAAGACAACAAAGCCGTCATTGCCGATGAACACAAGGTTGCCGCCATTGAAACAGCACCAGAGCCCTTCCCCATTCAACCGGCCATTGAAGAGCCGGTGCAAGCTGTACAGGAAGAGGCAGAAGCTCAGGTTGAAGCCAACAGCCTTAAAGACGCACCCCCTACCCTTGTTTCCGAAGAAACAATCCTACTGGAAAGCAGCGTAGCCAGCGACCCGGTCATAACGGATGCAGCAGAGCTGCCGGAAAAATTAGAGCAACCTACATTAATTGAGCCGAATAAGTTGATTAGGCAACCTGCATCTACTGAGCAACCTACATTGACTGGGCAAACTGAAACCAAAAAGCCAAAAACGAAAACCAAACCGGAACCGGTAACTGAAGCTGAGCACAAACCGGACAATAACACGCAAGCGAAAACAGCGGAGCAACTTTGGGCGGCGCAGGAAAAGCTCAAACAGGCGAAACAGGAAAAAACACTTAAACCTGATCCCTTAAAACCGTCGGCAAACCATTTCACCTTGCAACTTATCGTGCTATCCAAGCAAGCATCGGTTAACACTATACTCAAAAAATATCCAGCAATGGAACCGGACATTAAAACCATCAAAACCCGAGTAAATGGCCAGGACAGGTTTATTTTATATTACGGGGCATATCCTGATGCAGCGTCAGCCGACAGGGCCAAACAATCTCTGCCTTTTGAATTCCGCAATGCCTTAGTGAAGAAAGAATAAGGCCTGCGAGTAAAAAAAGACCCTATCTTTATTTTTACCGCCATTCCAAATAACCACGACTAAATGATCATGACTGCATTAAAAAACGACACCTTTATTAGAGCGCTGCTAAAACAACCCGTTGACTACACGCCGATTTGGATGATGCGCCAGGCTGGGCGTTATTTGCCGGAATACCGGCAAGTTCGGGAGCAGGCCGGTAGTTTTTTAGATCTATGCACCAATCCCGAACTGGCCTGCGAGGTCACCTTACAACCTTTGCGCCGTTTCGATTTTGATGCCGCCATCTTGTTTTCGGACATATTGACCATTCCCGACGCGATGGGTTTGGGGCTTTATTTTACCGAGGGCGAAGGGCCTAAATTCAGCCATCCGGTCAGAACGGCGGCGGATGTGCATAAATTGCCGATCCCCGACCCGGAGATGGAACTGCGTTATGTGATTGACGCCGTGCGCCTGATCCGGAAAAATCTGCAAGGCAGTGTACCGTTAATCGGCTTTTCCGGGAGTCCGTGGACATTGGCGACTTACATGGTTGAAGGCGGCAGCAGCAAATGTTTCCAAAAAGTCAAAAGCATGATGTACGAACAGCCTAAATTAATGCACATTATGCTGGATAAATTGGCGCAATCGGTAGCCAGCTATTTGAATGCCCAAATTGCGGCAGGTGCGCAGGCGGTGATGTTGTTCGATACCTGGGGCGGCATGTTGACCAGCGAAGATTATGCCGAATTTTCCTTGTATTACGCCAAACAAGTCAGGGCGCAACTTAACACCACGATAGACGGCCAGCAGATTCCGACGATTCTATTTACTAAAGGCGGCGGGCTTTGGCTGGAAGCAATGGCGGATTCCGGCTATGATGCGCTAGGGCTGGATTGGCAGACCGATATAGGTTTGGCGCGCGCCCGCGTTGGCGATAAAGTGGCATTACAAGGGAATATGGATCCGGTGGCGTTGTATGCCAATCCTGAAATCATCACAGAAAAAGTCAAAACCATTTTGCACAAATACGGCGCAGGTTCAGGCCATGTGTTCAATTTAGGGCATGGCATTTTGCCCGACATGAACCCCGATCACGTTAAAGCCATGGTTGATGCGGTACATGAACACAGCCGGGCTTATCACTCGATAGAAAAATAGACGGTAGAGGTCGTAAATCATGAAATCATTAAAACTCGTTTTGGCAATGGGCTTGTTAGCGGGCAATGTCAACATTAAAGCTGACGACAAGCCGATTGATATTGTGGTGCACAGAAGCCCCACCTGCACCTGCTGCGGCAAATGGATAGACCATTTGAAGCAAAATAATTTCAAAGTGCAGGACATCGTGACTAATGACGTGCAGGCGGTCAAAGATAAATACGGCATCACTGAACAACTGGCTTCCTGCCATACCGCTGTCGTTGAGGGTTATGCGGTCGAAGGCCATGTTCCTGCCGATGACATTAAAAAAATGTTAACCACCAAGCCAAAAATTGTCGGCTTGGCGGTTCCCGGCATGGTGACCGGCAGTCCCGGCATGGAAATGGGCGGTAAAACAGACCCGTATCAAGTGGTGAGTTTTGATGCTGAAAAGCATGTTGAAATCGTTAACAGCTACGAAGACGCAAAATGATTTTGGCGGGCGATGTCGGTGGCACAAAAACCATCCTGGCGCTGTTTGATGGCGTTAACTGCCTAAAAAAACAGCAATTTTCCAGCGCCAACTATCAAACCTTTAGCGCATTACTAACCGAATTTTTGGCTGATGTCGATAACACAACGATAACCGCTGTATGTATCGGCGTCGCTGGTGTCGTCGATAATGGTCGTTGCGCAACCACCAATTTACCGTGGATACTCGACAGCCGCAAAATCGGCGCGCGTATGAATAGCGAAAAAGTCTGGTTATTGAACGATCTGGAGGCGACCGCCTGGGGCTTGCTGGAGTTGCCGGAACAGCAATTTGTTGAGTTGAATGCCGAGGCGCACAGCCAACCCGGCAATATTGCCGTACTGGCCGCCGGTACCGGTTTGGGCGAGGCCATTGTGGCATGGGATGGTAATAAACATCATGTGCTAGCCAGTGAAGGCGGCCATGCCGATTTTGCGCCCCATAATGAACAGGAAATCGCCCTGCTCAGACACCTGATGAAGAAGCACCCTGATCATGTCAGCTGCGAACTGCTGATATCCGGTGAAGGCTTGATTAATATTTACCAATTCCTCAAATATACTCACGAGTCAGCCATCAATCCGCAAACCGAAGGCCAAATGCTTGAACGCGACCCGGCTGCCGTCATTGGCGAAGCCGGCGTTGCCGGTAGCGATGCCTTGTGTGTTGAAGCATTGACGCTATTTTGTCGGCTTTATGGCGCGGAGGCGGGAAATCTGGCGCTTAAATGTTTGCCTTATGGCGGCATTTATTTGGCAGGCGGCATCGCCGCAAAAATATTGCCGGTGCTGCAGCAAGGCGACTTCATGCATGCCTTTTTGGCAAAAGGCCGCTGCCGAACGGTATTACAGAAATTATCGGTTAAGGTCTGCACCAACCCCGAAGTGGCTCTGCTGGGCGCGTTAAGTTATGCAAGAAATAACGACAACTGAAAACGATAATCAGCCTTTATTTCAACAACGGATGATCTTTAGGTAATTGCCGCGCTATCCATAAAGCCAGCTTATGCTTCATATTCACCCCATTTTCCTGATCAAGCGCCAAGGGCTGAATCAGCCGGTCATTGACCAGCAAACGATAAATACATTCAATCTTGTCCTTTGCCGAATCGGTTGCGGAAAAATGCGCATAACCGCGATTTTGTGCATAATTTTCAGCCACCTCCAGCGCCTTTTTAAGTAATTGGGGTTCGTTTTTTAGCTTGGCCATGCTTGCCTGTCCTTTTTATTTAAAATCATTATCGCCACCTACCGCTACCGGCTAAATGGTTCAATAAAGTCTGCATCTAAAACAGACCACTGCCGGTTAATAAAGCCCTGTAAGGGCTGATATTGGTTTTTGTAATTCATCTTTTCGCAATCGGCAATCCAAAAACCGAGATACAACCACTCAAGCCCTAACTTTTGCGCGTGCTGTATTTGCCATAACACCGCATAAACGCCAAGACTATAACTGGAAAATTTAGGGTCAAAAAAGGTATAAACGGCAGACAGGGCATTATCAAGTTGGTCTACAATAGCGACTGCAGCGAGTTCGCCGGCACAAAAAAATTCGACAAATTGGCTGTTGCACCATGAGCTGCTTAAAAAGTTCATGTACTCATCGGGCCCGGTGTTGGCCATATTGCCCCCGGCATGGCGCTGGTTTTGGTAACGCAGATAAAGGTCATAATGGGCTTGGTCGAAGGCGGCCGCTTTGATCACTGCGGCGGTGTCCCGGTTCTTTTGCCAACATCGTTTTTGGCGGCGGTTGGGCTTAAATTGCGCAACGGCCAGGCGCACCGGTACGCATTGTGTACATTGCGCGCACTGCGGGCGGTATAATTCATCGCCGCTACGTCTGAAGCCATGGGCAATCAGGTAGGAGTAAACTGTCGTATTAAGCCCGAATGCAGGCTCAACAAACGCCAATTGCGCTTGCTCCTCGCTCAAATAACTGCAAGGATGCGGGGCGGTAATCAATAAGGGGATAGAAGCCATAATGGATATTTTATCAGGAGTGAAAGCCAGTTTAGCAAAAAAACACCGGCTAAAAACGCATCAACTGCCAATCACGGCAACACGATAAGCGTTATCATCCGGGCAACAAGCCAAAATTTCAATCGGTATTAAAACTTATGAAAAAAATTCCTGTCGGTATCAGCAGTTGTTTATTAGGCCAAAATGTCCGTTTCGACGGCGGCCACAAACGGGATTCGTATATTACCGGAACCTTGGGCGAATACTTTGATTTTTACCCTATTTGCCCGGAAGTCGGCATCGGCTTAGGGACGCCACGACCGACTATCCATCTGGTCAAAATCGAAAATGAAGTGCACTGTGTCGGCATTAAAGACCCGGAGATGGATGTCACCGAGCGCTTACGCAATTATGCCGAACACCAACAAGAGCTGCTCGACGGTTTGTGCGGTTATATTTTAAAAAAGGATTCGCCCAGTTGCGGCATGGAACGGGTCAAAGTGTATGTCGGCGCACAACCGCATAAGGACGGCGTCGGCATTTATGCCCGTGAAATGATGCAAAACCATCCGCTGTTGCCGGTAGAAGAGGAAGGCAGGCTCGGTGACGCAGGTTTGCGCGAGAATTTTATCCAGCGCGTTTATGTGCTGCACCGCTGGAAAACGATGCTTGAGCAAGGCTTGACGCCTGCCAGTCTGACCAAATTTCATGCACGGCATAAGCTGATTATCATGAGCCATGAAGATTACCGCGATCTGGGCCAGCTGTTAGCGGGCGTGACCAAGGCCAATCTTGCGCAAATCGCGGAACAATATATTTTGCAACTGATGACGGCGTTAAAAAAAGTAGCCAGCCGCAAAAATCACGTCAATGTTCTGCAGCATATCCAGGGCTATCTAAAAAAGGACTTAAGCGCCGATGACAAGGCCGAATTGTGCGAAGTGATTGAAAATTACCGCAATGGCTACGTCCCGCTGATTGTGCCGCTGACTTTGTTGAAACATCATTTCCGCAAATCGCCCGATCCGTACATAGAAGAATCCTATTACATGTCGCCTTATCCGCAGGAATTGCAACTGATTAATCAGCTGTAATCAGGTTTGCGGCGGTTTTTCCCATCACTCGAAAACCGCCGCCTCAAGATTCTTTGCGGCCTTTAATTGCTTCAAAACAGCTTTATTGTTGACCGCGCCAAACCGCGTACCGGCCAGATTAGCGCCGGTAAAATCGGCATCTTCCAGCTTGCTTTCGGATAAGTCAGCCCCCGACAAATCGGCCTCGACCAACTTTGCCCCGGACAGATCAGCGCCAAATAACACGGTATTTTTCAGCACACTGCCGGACAGATTGGCATGGCGCAGCAGCGCCCGGTTGAGGTTGGCATCGGTCAGATTGGCGTCAGTCAAGTTGACATTATTCAGGCTGACCCGCATTAAGCCCATCGGCTGATTTTTCATATCCACGCCCCAATTAGCACCAGACAAATCGGCGTGGCTGAGATTGGAACGATCCAGATTGGCGATAAACCGGCTGCCGGTCAGATTGGCGTTGCTTAAATCAGCGCCGCCCATGTGGACGCCAAAAATACTGGTATTGGACAGATTAGCGCCGGACAGGTTGATTTTCGACATCACCGTTAAATCCAGGTTCAGGCCGGACAAGTCGCTGCTGCTTAAATTGGCGTTACGCAAATCCGCGCCCCACAAATCGGCCTGTTTAAAATCCAAACCGGACAAATCCAGTCCGGTCAGGTCTAAGCGCCGCAATTGCGCCGGACGGCTATTATCGGCCTTGGTCAGCAATTGTTGCACGGCAGACCGGTCAAGCTCGGCAGCTGATGCCGATAGGCAAAATAAGGCAGCTAAGCCGTAAATATCTCTGTACATGACAAAAAATCATCGAAATACAGAGAAGCCTTTCAAATCAATAAAATGAATAATACGTTGCAATGCGCACTCCAGTGAATAGGTGACGTTAAGCAATACGTCGCGAATGACATCCAGCCCCACCCTGAA